>NZ_BSPV01000002.1:0-110262 GCF_030161215.1 Vibrio algivorus | reverse complement strand
AAAACTTTTTTCGCAAACCTTTTTGATAAGGTTTTGACCTCTAACTCGTTGCTGCCGTTAGGCTGTGTGCTCCGTGTCAGTGAGGGCGCATTATAGAGACCTGGTTCACATTGGCAAGGGCTTTTTTGTGTTTTTTTGATTTTTTTGATCGTTTGATTACTTTTAAATCAAAAAGGGTCATTTTATGTAGTTTGCTTGTGTGATTTCACCATAATTAGACAAAATAAGGAGTAAAAATGAACAATATCCGTAGTTATAAAGGTATATCCCCTCTCATTGGGGAAAATGTATACATAGATGAGTTATCAGTTTTAGTGGGAGAAATAAGAATTGGTAATGATTCTAGTATTTGGCCATTAGTGGCGGCTCGTGGCGATGTTAATCATATTAGCATTGGAGAACGTACTAATATTCAAGATGGTTCGGTTTTGCATGTCACCCATAAAAGCACAGATAATCCTAATGGCTTTCCTCTTATTATTGGCAATGATGTGACAGTTGGCCATAAGGTCATGCTACATGGCTGTACCATTCATGACAGAATATTGATTGGTATGGGAGCAATTGTGCTAGATGGTGCGATTATAGATTCCGACGTCATGATTGGTGCGGGCAGTTTAGTTCCACCAGGTAAACACCTAGAAAGTGGTTACTTATATGTAGGTAGCCCAGTAAAACAAGCTAGACCACTAAAAGATGAAGAAAAAGCATTTTTACTTAAGTCTGCTGATAATTATGTGGTTAATAAAAATGACTACCTTACGGAAGTAAAATAGTCACCACGCCATTAGCCCAATACGATTTCACCCGTTGGGCTAAATTCCTCTTTTTCTATTGCTTGTTCCGCTATATCTTCTAAGTCAAAACGAACACGCTCAAAAACCGCTAATGCATTTTCTTTACTCACATTTGCATTATCTAATTGAGATAATAATCCTAGAGAAACAATGCAATCTATAAGCTGGCCAGCTTGTTGAGCTTGGAAAACAACCGCTTGGCGCTCACAGTCCCACTCATAGCGATCCACAAAAAGAATATTTTGGTTCATTATTTAACTCTCTAAATTACGACGTAATTCTCTCAGTACCTGGCGTACACTCGGACGTAATCCACGCCATAACATAAAGCTTTCAGCCGCTTGCCCCACTAACATCCCCAAACCATCATAGGCATGAGATACGCCGTTCTGCTTTGCCCAGTCCGTAAACTGTGTTTTATCTGCCCCATAACTCATATCATAACTGACGCTATGTGGGGTAAAGATCGCAGTACTGATATCAGGTAACCCACCAGCAAGGCCTGCCGAAGTAGAATTAATAATAATATCAAAGGCAGAATCAATATCTTGCATCGGTTGTGCCGAGATAAAACCATAAGGTTTGAAGGTTTCCGCCAACTCTTCAGCTTTACTTAAAGTGCGATTAGTTATCACTACATGTTGCGGTCGCTGATCAAGTAATGGTTTTAATACCCCGCGAGCTGCACCACCAGCACCAAGTAGCAATATTCTTGCTCCTTTTAGCTGAGCGTTATTTTGTAATAAATCCTGAACTAAGCCGTCACCATCGGTGTTATCACCAATAATCAAACCGTCATCAAGCTTCTTTAATGTATTCACCGCTTGTGCTAATTTCGCCCTTTCAGTTAAACGATCAGCAAATTGATAAGCATCTAACTTAAACGGTGCGGTAACATTACAACCTTTACCTCCTGCGGCAAAAAAACCTCGCGCTGCTTGCTCAAAACTATCAATAGGTGCTTCAACGATGCCGTATTCCATTGTTTGATTGGTTTGACGAGCAAACAGGGAATGAATAAAAGGTGATTTACTATGTTTTATCGGATTACCAAATACTGCATATTGATCGAGTGTTTGCATGAATCGTCCCTTTCTTTTCCCCTAAAGAGTAAATAATTACTACCACTCTCGTGGCTGTAAATAATTTTGATATAAATTGGCTTCTGCTGAATCACTTTCCGGGGTGTAATCATATTCCCAACGCGCCAACGGTGGCATAGACATTAAAATAGATTCGGTTCTCCCACCACTTTGCAAGCCAAATAAAGTACCTCGATCATAAACTAAATTGAATTCAACATAGCGACCACGACGATATAACTGGAACTGACGTTCACGTTCACCATATTGATGATTTTGTCTTTTATTCACAATAGGTAAATAAGCTTGGGTAAACCCTTCCCCAACGGACTGCATGTAGTCAAAACAAATTGAAAAATCCCATTGATTTAAATCATCAAAAAATAATCCGCCAACACCACGTGTTTCATTACGATGAGGTAAAAAGAAGTATTTATCACACCAAGCCTTATGCTCACGATATACGTCATCGCCAAATGGCGCACAGATAGCTTTGGCGGTATCGTGCCAATGTTGGCAATCTTCCTCAAAAGGATAAAATGGCGTTAAATCAAACCCACCACCAAACCACCAAATAGGTGCTTCGCCTTCTTTTTCGGCAATGAAAAAGCGCACATTGGCATGAGATGTCGGAATATAAGGATTTTTAGGGTGTAGAACCAATGACACGCCCATCGCTTCAAACTGACGGCCAGCAAGCTCTGGTCGATGGGCAGTTGCCGAAGCAGGCATCTTACCGCCAAATACATGAGAAAAATTGACACCACCTTGCTCAAACACCTTACCATCTCGGATCACTCGGCTGCGGCCGCCACCGCCTTGCTCTCTTTGCCAAGCATCTTCAATAAACTGGTTGCCATCGACCGCTTCCAATTGAGCGCAAATCGAGTCTTGCAAGCTCATCAGAAAGGCTTTTACAGCATGCTTATCGACTTGTTGAGTTCTATTCGTCATCAAGTTATTTCCCTTGTTTAATACTAGCCTTGTCTTAATACGTTTGATGTTTTGGCATCACGAATTTCTGTTGGCTGAGTTCTTCCACCCACTTTTCCTTGTAGGATCGCTACTAGCTTGTCACCGAGTTGATGATCAACCTCTTCCGTTGTACGGCAAGGCTCTAACCCTGTTAAATTTGCACTGGTTGACGTAATTGGCTTACCAAACGCTAAACAAAGTTGTTGTACTAAAGGGTGGTCAGTCACACGAACCGCAATTGAATTAAACTGCCCGGTAAGATGAGTTGAAACTCCCTTTTTAACCGGCATCACCCAAGTCACAGGGCCAGGCCAAGTAGACTGCACCACTTGCAACTGTTCATGAGTTAATAGAGAGTCATCAATGTAAGGTAATAACTGCTGATAATTAGCCGCAATCAAAATCAAGCCTTTATCTATTGGGCGCTGCTTTAACGCTAACAACTTATCAATTGCAGATACATTATCAGGATCACACCCTACCCCAAACACGCCTTCAGTTGGATAAGCGATGACTTCTCCTTGCTGCAAAGCCTCAACAACAGATTCAAAATTATTCACTATGATTTTCTTCCCTGTACAAACGGTAATAGCGCCAGTGTATAAAACCTTATTGCTGATGACTAAAATTTTTTCATCTCAATGTCATTTATTCAGATCAGAATATGAAAACAACCTGACGCAAACGTTTTCCTTGTCATCAATTCTCAGTATAATAGTGACAATTATTGTATTTATAGTTTGAATCGTTAAGGAGTATTCGATGACTGTTGGAATCATTATGGGTTCAAAATCTGATTGGCCAACCATGAAACTTGCCGCAGAAATGCTGGACCGTTTTAATGTACCGTACGAAACCAAAGTAGTATCTGCTCACCGTACTCCTCACCTATTAGCTGAATATGCAGAAAGTGCAAAAGAACGCGGCATTAAAGTGATTATTGCTGGCGCAGGTGGAGCAGCTCACCTTCCAGGAATGACCGCCGCTTACACTAGCCTTCCTGTGCTTGGGGTACCCGTTCAATCTCGTGCACTATCTGGAGTTGATTCTCTGTATTCAATTGTCCAAATGCCTAAAGGAATCGCAGTTGGTACTCTAGCGATTGGTGAAGCTGGTGCCGCCAATGCAGGCATTCTAGCGGCACAAATTATTGGTACTCACGATGAAAATGTGATGGCTCAAGTTGAAGCATTCCGCAAAGAACAAACGGATACTGTACTAGCAAACCCTAATCCAGCCGAGGATTAATACTAATGGCAAACAAACAAGTTTTAGTACTAGGTGCAGGCCAATTGGCACGAATGATGTCTTTAGCAGGTGCACCATTAAACATCGACATTTCAGCATTTGATGTCGGCAGTGAGCAAATTGTTCACCCACTAACAAAAAATGTTATTGGCCACGGTTTAAATAATGCAATTGCTTCTGCTGATGTTATTACCGCTGAGTTTGAACACATCCCACATTCGGTACTCGATATTTGTGAAAAAAGTGGCAAGTTTCTACCAACTACTCAAGCTATTAAAGCTGGTGGCGATCGCCGCATCGAAAAACAATTACTTAATGATTCCAAAGCAGCTAATGCTAAATATGCGATTATAGAGAAACGCGCTGATCTTGATGCAGCCATTGAATTTGTCGGTATTCCTATGGTGCTGAAAACGGCATTAGGTGGTTACGATGGTAAGGGGCAATGGCGCTTAACCGATGCAAAACAAGTCGATCAAATCTGGAAAAAAGTCTCTGCTGCTATCGAAGCAACTCCTCATCAAGCGGTGGTCGCTGAAGAGTTTGTACCTTTTGAAAGAGAAGTTTCACTTGTTGGTGCTCGCCGTGTGAACGGTGAAGTCGCGATCTACCCTCTTGCGGAGAATGTTCACGTTAATGGTGTATTGAGTCTATCGGTCGCCATTGATGAGCCAGAATTACAATCTCAAGCCGCTACCATGTTTACTGCTATTGCCGAGCAACTCGACTATGTTGGTGTATTGGCGATTGAGTTTTTCGATGTCAAAGGCAAATTGCTAGTCAACGAAATCGCACCACGCGTGCATAACTCAGGTCACTGGACTCAACAAGGGGCTGAAGTTTGTCAATTTGAGAACCATTTACGTGCAGTGTGCAATTTACCATTAGGTAGCACTCAAGCGATTCGTCATACCGCAATGGTCAATATTTTAGGCCAAAATCGTGTGCCTGAATCCGTACTTTCGATGCCGCAATGTCATATTCATTGGTATGGAAAAGAACAACGTCCAGGCCGTAAGATGGGACACATTAATGTTTGTGGCCACTCCCACCAAGAAATGAAAGAAATACTAACTCAATTGGCCTCAGTATTAGAACCAGCAGCGTTTCCGGAACTAAAAGACCGAGTATCTAAATTGTAAATTAGTACAATAAAAAAGACTCGCATCAGATCACTTAACTGTTGCGAGTCTTTTATATCAAAGCATATAAAAAGCCAAACTAACTTTGGGTATGTTGACACTTACGATCGGCACACTGAATTTTAGTGCCACTGGCTAAACGCTTTTCAATTAACAAGGGAAAGCCACATTGTTGGCACTCACCTTCAAGCGGTTGTGAGTTGATCGAGAATTTACACTTTGGATAAGCATCACAAGCATAAAAGCTCTTCCCAAAGCGAGATTGACGTTCAACTAATTTACCCGTTTTACATTCAGGGCAAGTTAAGTTCAATTCTGTCGCTTGTTCAGGTTGCGGAGCGGAAGATTCAATATGATGACACTCAGGAAAGCGACTACAACCAATAAACATGCCATAGCGCCCTTGCCTTAACACCAACTCTCCTGGTAGATCATTACCACCACACTCAGGACAAGGTACACCCAGTTCTTTTATGATATGGCCATCGTTTTGATGAAGTGGTCGAATAAAATCACACTCAGGATAACGCACACAACCCAAGAATGGCCCGCGCTTACCATGTCGTAATTGCAATTCGCCTTGGTATTCTTCACCACACTTAGGGCAAGACTCATGCTCTAACGCATGTCCATGGGCGGAAAATAATTGTTGGTCGATTTTGTTATTCATTAGAAGCACGCAAATTAATGCACTAAACCTTGTTCAGTCGAGTAGAGTAACTCTTCCATTTGAGTATAAGCATTTTCATTGCCTGGAACATTAAACAGTACCATCAAGATCACCCACTTAAGATCATCCAAGCTAAACTCTTGGGTTTCTAATCCCATCACACGGTCAATCACCATTTCGCGTGTTTCTGTAGTCAATACTTGGACTTGCTCAAGAAATAGTAAAAAGCCACGACAGGACACATCTAAGCGCAGCATTTCTTCTTGGGTAAAGATACGTGTCGAACTCGCTGAGCTGGTTGCCATATCGAGGCGCTCGCCTTGTTGCAAGGCTGCTAACCCTTCGAGCCAATTTAATGCTTTATAAATTTCTTGTTGGTGAAAGCCTGCCCGCAGTAACTCATCTTCAAGTTCGTCTTGATCAATCATGAGGTCTGCATCGCTATGAATATAGGTTTCAAACAGGTACATAAGAATGTCCATCATAGCTTTACCCTCCGCGGCAACACTTTATCTTGGTTTATTCCCACTATTAAGAATATAACCTCCAGGAACAGAAATAACATGTCCAGCTAACTCAAGCTCTAATATTTGCATCATTACTTCGTGTACCGGGATATGGGTACGCTGAGACAAAATATCAACTGGTGTTGGATCATTTCCTACGTTAGCTAACAGTAGGGGAAATGGCAATGGTTGAGAGTGATTAACTGTTATTTCCGGCGTCGCCTGTTGTGTTAAGTTTAGCTGAGTTTGTACCGGTTGATATACATAAGAAGACCGAGATAACGCCGGATTTAATTCATCCAGAATATCTTGTGGGCTCAACGCTAAAATTGCCCCTTGCTTTAATAACTGATTAGTTCCGGCAAACCCCGGCTGATAAATTGACCCCGGTAATGCAAATACATCTCGATTTTGCTCTAGCGCATAACGTGCTGTAATTAAAGACCCACTGCGCTCTGCCGCCTCTACAACCAACACGCCTTGCGATAAACCACTAATGATTCGATTTCGACGAGGGAAATTTTCCGCACGAGGTTTAGCATTTGGCCTTAATTCCGAAACCAAAGCACCACCTTGCTGTAAAATTCGTTCGGCTAAGCCTTTATGTCGCGAAGGGTAAACCTGATCGACACCAGAACCTAACACCGCAACTGTTGTCCCTTGTGCCAATAAAGCGCCATCATGAGCATGACCATCTACCCCTAATGCCAAACCACTAGTAATAGTGAGCCCATTTTGAGCTAACTGATAAGCAAACTCTTTAGATGCTTTCAAGCCATCTAAACTAGCATGACGGCTGCCAATCATAGCAAATTGCACAGAATTAACCGCAGCTAACTCACCTTTGATAAACAATACCGGAGGGTGCGAGGACATTTGGCTTAATAGTTGGGGATAATTTTCATCTAATGGCGTTAGAATGTGATGATATGAAGATTGTGCGAACCAGTGTAAACATCGCTCTACCTCTGGCTCGGCTTGGTGCTGAATATAGCCAATCTGGTTAGCTTTCAACCCTAACTTTTGCCACTGCTGTGTCGAGTAGTGAACCAAATTTTGTGGGGAGTCGACACTCATCAAGCGAGCAAGCGCTACTCCACCAAGCTTTGGCGTAAAACTCAAAGTTAACCAAGCCGCCAATTGAGTATCATTCATTCGCAAGCCATTCCATAATCAAACCGCTCTATGATAAAGGTCTAGCATCATTAAGAAGCGTTATCAGTCTGCAATACTGATGCATGATTAGCTTGTGCATCAACACCCTCAACAATCGGTCTATCGGTTAGAGGGGACACCGCTAAAGAATTGACACCAACGGGCTCTAAACTCTGAGTGATAAAAGCTAAGCTAAATTTAGCATACGGACGAATCACTACCATTTGACCAATTGAAACCGGTGGTAAATCTGCAGAGCTAAAGCCGTTCACACCCACTTCTTTTTCATAGCGGTAATCACCTTTACGACCATAAACGACCGCACCTTGTTTGGCCAAATTAAAGCTACTGCCTTGTGTTAAACCATCATCAGAACCACGGTCTATCACGACGACTTGATTAACCGCCATAAAGTAATGATCCTCCATTGACCCTTTAATATTCGCCACTAGACCGACTGGAGCAGGACTAGGCTGAAACACCGTAGACAAAGTTAAATCATCACCAATCACCGGCAACACAATATCATTTTGCAAAATCTCTTGTTGTTGACTGACTACCTGCAACGCACTGGCTTTATCATTCGACTCTTTTAATTGTGCTTTGGCGACTAAACGTAATGAATAAGCGGTAGCGTCCACATCATCGCCACTACGCTGATATTGCTTAATTAAACGATAAACTGCCCAATCAGGGTGAGTCACTTTACCGTCGATATAAATACGCTCATTGTGACTTAAGAACTTACGCCCTTCACTGGTACCTAGCACTCTCAGTGCCTCTTCTAATTGCTGGTCAGTCAATAACTGATCCGACTTTAGATATGGAGAGATTAAACCATCTGATAAGGTAGAAATAGCTTGTTTACTACTTTTGCGTACCTGTGGGCTGATCTTTTTCATTGGCTTTAAGCTCAACAAAGGTTGGCCATTTTGCCAAGTCAAAGTCAGCTTATCACCGGGATAGATTAAATGTGGGTTGTCAATCTCAGGGTTAACTTGCCATAAACGTGGCCATAACCACGGACTATCGAGAAATAATGCTGAAATATCCCACAGTGTATCGCCCTTTTTCACCACATAGGTGTTTGGTGCGCCCTCTTTCAGAACTAACGGTGGCGTAGATTGAGTGGCAGCAACGACTGAAAAACTCACCACAAAAAAGATAAATAACTTCACTATAAATTGTGTAACTTTAGGCATGACCTGGATTCCTTGGTCGACATATTTGTCGCTTAATGTAATTGGATGCTGTCATTTGCCTTGTAAAATGTCTAGAATTGGAGCAATTAGGTTTAAGCTGTTTTCGGCACAGTTCAATATTTAGAGTGTATATGTCTGTATTAAATGTATTAACTTTCCCAGATGATCGTCTACGTACGGTCGCAAAACCCGTTACTGAGTTCACCCCTGAGCTTCATACTCTCATCGATGACATGTTTGAAACCATGTATGATGAGGAAGGTATTGGCTTGGCTGCAACTCAAGTAGATATCCATAAACAAATTATCGTTATCGATGTTTCTGAAAACAGAGATGAACAACTTGTTTTGATTAATCCGGAAATCATTGAAAAACAAGGTGAAGATGGTATTGAAGAGGGTTGCTTATCTGTCCCTGGAGCGCGAGCTTTAGTACCTAGAGCTTCTTCAATCAAAGTCAAAGCATTAGACAAAAATGGCCAAGAATTCACATTAGAAGCGGATGAGCTATTAGCCATCTGTATTCAACATGAATGTGATCACTTACTTGGTAAATTATTCGTTGATTATCTTTCCCCATTAAAGCGTAAGCGTATTAAAGACAAGCTTGAAAAAATAAAACGCTTTAATGAAAAGAATCAATAATCACGCAATCATCAATTAATGAGGTTACCTTGAGCCAGTCTTTACGTATTGTCTTTGCAGGTACGCCAGATTTCGCCGCCCGTCACTTGGCGGCGTTACTTTCTGCACAACAAGATTCTGAATATCAAATTATTGCCGCTTATACTCAACCTGATCGTCCAGCAGGTCGTGGTAAAAAGCTAACGGCTAGCCCAGTCAAACAGCTCGCTCTTGAGCACGACATTCCGGTTTTCCAGCCAGAGAATTTCAAATCCGACCAAGCGAAACAACAGTTAGAAGCATTGAATGCAGATTTGATGATCGTAGTGGCTTACGGCTTGTTATTACCTCAAGCAGTGTTGGATATGCCTCGTTTAGGTTGTATTAACGTTCACGGCTCTATCTTACCGCGCTGGCGTGGCGCTGCGCCGATCCAACGTGCAATTTGGGCTGGCGATGCTGAAACCGGCGTAACCATAATGCAAATGGACATTGGTTTAGATACCGGTGATATGCTGAAAATCTCCACCTTACCGATTGCCAGTACCGACACTAGCGCCTCGATGTATGAAAAGTTGGCTGAACTAGGCCCACAAGCCTTATTAGACTGTGTACAAGACATTAGCCAAGGCAATATTTTTCCACAGAAACAGAACGATGATTACGCCAACTACGCGAAAAAGCTCAGTAAAGAAGAAGCAAAAATCGATTGGAATAATGATGCAGAACATATTGAACGTTGCGTTCGTGCGTTTAATCCATGGCCAATGAGCTTCTTTAGTATTACTGATAATAACGACCAGCAACATAACATCAAAGTATGGCAATCACGAGTCGAGCCACAACAAGCTGACCATCCGGCAGGTCAAATTATTCGCGCGGATAAAACCGGCATCTATGTGGCGACCGGTAAAAATCTATTAGTTCTTGAACAACTACAAATCCCAGGGAAAAAAGCATTGTCAGTACAAGACACTTTAAATGCTCGCAGCCAGTGGTTTGAAGTCGGCAACATTTTAGGTTAATCGCTCACTAACGACGATAGCCAACCAAGCAAGGCGCAGCAATGTGCCTTGTTTATTTTATCCATGTAATTGATTTATCTAACTTGCTATTTGCGAGTTACCGACAAGAGAAAACATCATGAACGTTCGTGCCGCTGCTGCAAAAGTATTATTTGAAGTTGTAGACCAAGGTTATTCGCTCTCTTCTGCGCTTCCTACTGCACAGCAAAGTATTCGCCCAAGGGATCACGCACTATTACAAGAGATGTGCTATGGCGCATTGCGTTATCTTCCACGCTTAGAATCCATCGTTAACGAACTCATGGATAAACCGCTGAAAGGCAAACAGCGCGTTTTTCACCATTTAATTCTGATTGGCATTTATCAGTTAAGCTTTATGCGCATACCACCACATGCAGCTGTAGGCGAAACAGTAGAAGGCGCTCAAGCATTAAAAGGCCCTCGTTTACGTGGCTTAATTAATGCCGTGTTACGCAACTACCAACGCAATCAAGAACAACTGGATGCTCATGCTATTAGCCACAATGCCGGTAAATATGCTCACCCAAGCTGGTTATTAAAACTATTACAACAAGCCTACCCTGAACAATGGCAAAAAATTGTTGAAGCCAATAACAGTAAAGCACCAATGTGGTTACGAGTGAATCGCCAGCATCACACCCGAGATCAATATCTAGAACTATTAAAACAAAATGACATTGAAGCGGAAATTCATCCACAAGCACAAGATGCACTACGTTTGCTTTCACCTTGTGATGTGATGACACTGCCAGGTTTCGATCTAGGTTGGGTGTCAGTGCAAGATGCTGCCGCTCAATTATCGGTTGACTACTTAACACCACAAGATGGTGAATTAATTTTAGATTGTTGCGCCGCACCGGGTGGAAAAACTGCTCATATTTTAGAACACACTAACAACACTGAAGTCGTTGCGATTGATTGTGATGACAACCGCTTAAAACGCGTACATGAAAACCTAGAGCGTTTACAGCTTCAAGCGGAAGTGATTTGTGGTGATGCCCGTTATCCTGAAGAATGGTGGAACGGTGAGAAGTTTGATCGCATTTTGTTGGATGCACCATGTTCGGCGACCGGAGTGATTCGTCGTCACCCTGATATTAAATGGTTGCGTCGCGGCAGTGATATTGAAGCATTAGCCGAACTACAAAGCGAAATTCTCGATGCCATGTGGCGTCAACTTAAGCCAAACGGTACTTTAGTGTATGCAACATGCTCAATCACACCACAAGAAAACATCGATCAAGTACGTGCCTTCTTAAAACGCACGACGAATGTGGAATTAATTGGCTCACAAGCGGATAATCCTGGACGACAAATTCTTCCTGGTGAAGAAAACATGGATGGTTTTTATTACGCGGTATTACGAAAAACGGCGTAATGCTAACTGGTGAATTGCATATCACCGTTGATGAAAGTTAAATCAAGGTTCACGAAATATTATGAAAATCATTATTCTTGGTGCGGGACAAGTTGGCGGTACACTAGCGGAAAACCTAGTGGGTGAAAATAACGATATCACCGTTATCGACCACAACACTGATCGACTCAGAGAACTACAAGATAAGTATGATTTACGAGTGGTCAATGGTTATGCCAGCCACCCAGATACGCTTCGTGAAGCTGGCGCACAAGATGCCGATATGTTGGTGGCAGTGACTAACTCAGATGAAACCAATATGGCCGCTTGCCAAGTGGCCTTCACCTTGTTTAACACACCAAGCAGAATTGCCCGCATTCGTTCACCTGAATATTTAGCCGAAAAAGATGCACTGTTTCAATCTGGAGCCATTCCTGTCGATCACCTAATTGCTCCAGAAGAATTGGTGACGAGCTATATTGAACGCTTGATTCACTACCCTGGTGCACTACAAGTTGTGAGCTTTGCTGAGAAAAAAGTCAGCCTAGTTGCGGTAAAAGCTTATTACGGCGGCCCTCTAGTAGGTAATGCTTTATCAACGTTACGCGAACACATGCCACACATTGATACTCGTGTTGCGGCGATTTTCCGCCAAGGTCGACCGATTCGCCCACAAGGTACCACCATTATTGAAGCCGATGATGAAGTATTCTTCGTGGCAGCCAGCAATCATATTCGCGCCGTAATGAGTGAATTACAACGTCTTGAAAAAACCTACCGCCGCATCATGATTGTGGGAGGGGGTAACATTGGCTCAAGTCTCGCTAAATGCCTTGAGAAAGACTATAGCGTTAAGCTGATTGAACGTAGTTATCAACGTGCTGAGCGTCTCTCTGAAGAGTTAGAAAACACCATTGTATTTTGTGGAGATGCTGCAGACCAAGAATTACTCAATGAAGAGAACATCGACCAAGTTGACGTGTTCATCGCGCTAACTAACGAAGATGAAACCAACATCATGTCAGCGATGTTAGCCAAGCGTCTTGGTGCGAAGAAAGTGATGGTATTAATCCAACGTAGTGCTTATGTCGATCTCGTACAAGGCGGTGCGATTGATGTGGCGATTTCTCCACAACAAGCGACCATTTCTGCGCTACTAACTCACGTACGTCGTGCCGATATTGTTAACGTATCCTCACTCCGCCGTGGTGCAGCAGAAGCGATTGAAGCGATCGCCCACGGTGATGAAACCACCTCAAAAGTGGTTGGTAAAGCAATTGGTGACATCAAACTCCCACCAGGTACAACCATTGGCGCGATCGTGCGTGGTGAAGAGGTACTGATTGCTCACGATAGAACAGTTATCGAACAAGACGATCACGTTGTAATGTTCCTAGTAGACAAAAAATATGTGCCAGATGTAGAACGTTTATTCCAACCTAGCCCATTCTTCTTATAAAGAGTTAGGAATCGCATGGTTAACTATCGTCCCATATCGTTTGTACTCGGTTTAGTGCTATCAAAAATCGCACTATTTATGTATGTGCCAACCTTACTAGCATTCTTCACCGGTACGGACGGTTTTATTGAATTCGGCCAATCTTTATTAATTACTCACTTTGCTGCTTTCGTTTTTCTGTCGCTTGGACGCACCAAAAACTTCCGTCTCGGAGTGCGTGATATGTTCTTGATCACCACCTTGGTTTGGAGCGTCTCAAGCTGCTTCGCTGCTCTACCATTTGTCTTTATCAACCATATCAGCTTTACCGACGCTTACTTTGAAACCATGTCTGGCATTACCACTACAGGCTCTACGGTATTAAGTGGTTTAGATACTATGTCACCAAGCATTCTACTGTGGCGCTCTACTCTACAGTGGATTGGTGGGGTAGGATTTATCGTAATGGCCGTTGCAATTCTTCCTATGCTAAACGTTGGGGGGATGAAACTATTCCAAACTGAATCTTCCGATTGGTCAGATAAAAGTAGCCCGAGAGCTAAAAGTGTCGCCAAGAACATCGTGGTGGTTTACGTCACTTTAACCCTTTTATGTATTATTGGTTATCTGTACACAGGGATGGGATTGTTTGATGCAATTAACCATGCCTTTACTACCCTTTCAACGGGTGGTTACTCCACCAGTGATAGTTCAATGAATCATTTTTCGAATGGCGCACATTGGGTAGGCTCTCTTTTTATGTTTTTAGGTGGGTTGCCTTTTTTACTATTTGTCACCGCTCTACGTAAAAGAACCCCGAAAGCGTTATTTCTTGATGCTCAAGTACGCGGCTTCTTCTATCTCGTGCTCACGACAAGTTTATTGGTCGCACTATGGATGACTTTTCGTGATCATTATACGTTTTTCGATGCTATTCGAATTTCAACCTTCAACATTATTTCAGTATTAACCACCACAGGTTTTGGATTAGATGACTTTACCGCTTGGGGTGGATTGCCATCCGTTGTCTTTGCTTTCTTAATGTTGGTCGGTGCGTGCTCTGGCTCAACCGCTGGTGGGATTAAAATTTTCCGCTTCCAAGTTGCTGCCACCCTACTAAATAAACAGATCATGCGTTTAATTCATCCATCTGGTGTATTTGTCCAGCGCTACAACCAACGCCCAGTTAACGATGACATCGTGCGCTCAGTGGTCGCTTTTGTATTAACTTTTATTCTGACGATAATTTTTATTGCAGGCGCATTAAGTACCATGGGCTTAGACCCGATCACCAGTATCAGCGCTTCAATGACCGCAGTGGCAAATGTCGGCCCAGGAATGGGAAGTGTGATTGGACCAACCGGGAACTTCGCACCACTACCCGATGCTGCTAAATGGTTACTCAGTTTTGGTATGTTGATGGGACGCTTGGAAATTCTGACTATCTTAGTGATTTTCTTCCCTGCTTTCTGGCGCACATAAGTTTATCAATTTTCACCTCTTCAGACACAAAAATGGCGAGCCTAATCTGCTCGCCATTATTATTACCATGCAGCTTAAATCGGCTGAATTATCTTGCTACTGGATGTACGTATCCATAAATACTCACAAAGTGGCAAATACAACCACCGAGCACAAACAAATGCCAAATCGCATGATTATAAGGAATTCGTTTATTGGTGTAGAAAATTACCCCTAGTGAGTAAATCACTCCGCCAGCGACCAGCCAGACTACTGCTCGAATATCTAAATGCGTCGCCAATTGATAAACCACCACCAGCGATAACCAGCCCATAATCAAATAGCTAATCAGGGAAAAAGACTTAAAGCGATAGACAAATGATACCTTCATGATCACCCCTAAAAGGGCTATCGACCAAATCACGATCATCAATCCAATCGCTAAATCAGTACGTAAACCAACCAATAAAAATGGTGTATAACTGCCAGCTATTAGTAAATAAATTGCACTATGATCTAGGGTTTTTAACCAACGTTTCGCTTTAGGGTAAGAAATCGAATGATAAAGTGTGGAAGCTAAAAATAACATAATCACACTCACGCCATACACAGTCATACTGACATAAGTCATGGTGTCAGCATGAGCGGCATAAGATTTCATTAACAACACCACTAAAGCAACGACACCAAATATGACACCGAGACCGTGACTAATACTGTTAGCTAGCTCTTCACGAGCGGTATATTCTACAGACGACATCGGTCGACCCTCTAAAGCACAAAAATCCAATAACTTATTCTGACACATTGAGCTTACAAGTGTAAGCCTAATGAATCGTAATCTCTATTAAGTGCTTTGATCTAAAAACGCCAGCACCTTCTTACCCGCTTCCGTCGGTGATTCATCATGCTGCAGTACTAACTCTCGTTTAAGCTTATTACTACCAATTAAGCCTGATAACATTCCCCCCATACCTTTCTTTTGACGATCCACTTCAAACCAAATCTTCAGCTCATGTTCAGTCCGATAAATGACTATTTCTAATTCACGCCAACGACCATGGAATTCACCATGTACTGGTACAAACTCAAACTCTTGAACAAACGGCAAATCAAACCCCTTTACCGCTTCACATTCTACTTGACGAATACGCAAACCAGCCTCTTCTAAAGCTGAAAAAATACCATCATCAAGCGGATCTGGGCGCACAGTTAAAATATCGGTATCTTTAGGATCAGATGCTAAAGCAATATCTAACGTGGTATCTAGCCACACCTTCGAATCACCTAAAGTTATCGGGGTATTCCAAGGTACCTGTAAGTCAACCGAAAACACTTTATCTTGATGGGGCTTAATATTGAATGCTTCGGGCAAAGACCACTTATCCAATACATAAGTTTGGGCAACTTTACTGCCTTCCACTTTGCGACCTTCAGGGCTAATTCGCTCAGCACGGTAGCGACAGCATAGTTTTAGATAAATATTATCGATCGACTGTTCAGTTGCTCCACCATAAACATGTACATCAACCGACACGGTTTGCCCCGGATAGACGACATCTTGCTTTAAGATAGTATCGACGCGCGCCGAACCAATACCTAAGCTCGCTAATGTTTTCTTAAAAAACGACATATCCGCTCCTCGATTTTTTAAATTCCTGTCAATTTATTCACTTAGCGATAAAAAGGTTATCGCTTTAGCAATTCTTTATGACTATACTATTACACAGTCGAAAAATTGTTCGATTACTGGTCATATTTAGGACAAACAATCAAAATACATAATGGTTGGATCAGGTAACAATAGCCATGGATGTGCGTTTTTATAGGCAATAACTATATGCGTCCTGTTCCTGTTCGAGCTTCATTTTCTCGCGGTTCAGCTTCTCGTCGCCGCCACTGTTTTGCTACTGTTCCTGTAGCAAAATCAGCCAAAGCGCCAGCAGAAGCCCCAGAGCAAAAGTAATGCGGTTCAAAACTTGATATCCCAAGAGCGTAGCATCATTTAGGTGCTGCGCTTTTTTATTCTTGCTGAAACTCGCACCTTGAAGTTACTTGGGTATATAATTTGCTACCGTACCGAAATAACCCTTATTTTATCTATGGTGAAGAAAATGAAATGCCACCGCGTTAATGAATTAATTGAACTACTCCACCCTGAATGGCAAAAAGATCCTGATCTTAACCTACTAGAGTTCATCGTTAAGCTTAGCCAAGAAGCTGGCTATCAAGGTAAATTAGAAGACCTTACCGATGATGTTCTGATCTACCATCTCAAAATGCGTAATAGTGGTAAAGAAGAAATGATTCCGGGCCTGGCAAAAGATCAAGAAGATGACTTTAAAACCGCACTGTTACGTGCACGTGGCATTATTGAGTAATAATAACTAGGCCAAGCTGAAATTAAGCCCTTTTGGTCTTGGCTGATCTTTTCAATGACAAAAATCGCAAAGCTAGATCATCATTACATCCCACCACCATTCAATCAGATATAATGTGCCACAATAATTTCCGCATAACTAAATAAAGGCAATGTATCTTTATTTCGGACAAGGAAGCAGCAATGAGTCAAGATCGAATCGATGTCAAAGTCATTACCCCGAAAACCAACCGAGATGCCAACGGTAAAATATACGTAAGAAAAAGCCAAGGGACGTTCCAGAAAATGCGTCGTTATGGCGGTTGGTTTCTAATGGTTCTGTTTGCCATTCTGCCTTGGATTACCTATCAAGATCGCCAAGCGATTTTATTTGACCTAGCAAAACAACAATTTGTTTTCTTTGGAGCCACTTTCTTTCCACAAGATTTGACCTTATTGGCCATCATTTTTGTTATTGCAGCCTTTGGCCTGTTTTTTATCACCACCTTTTTAGGCCGAGTCTGGTGTGGTTACCTATGCCCGCAAACCGTATGGACCTTTATTTTCATTTGGTTAGAAGAAAAGCTAGAAGGCCCAGCTAATAAGCGACGTAAGCAAGATAATAGTAAATACACCGGTAACCTTATCGTTCGCAAAACCATAAAGCACATAGCATGGTGGGTAATTTCTATTATTACTGGTTTAGTGTTTGTCGGTTATTTTATTCCCGTCCGTGAACTATTTAGCGAATTTGCCACCTTTGAATTAAGCTTTTGGCCTGCATTTTGGGTATGGTTCTTTGCGGCTTGTACTTATGGTAACGCCGGTTGGATGCGCTCAATTATGTGTTTGCACATGTGTCCTTATGCGCGTTTTCAATCAGCGATGTTTGATAAAGACACCTACATCGTCGGCTACGATGCCAAGCGTGGCGAACAAAGAGGCCCACGTTCACGTAAAGCCGACAAACCAGCTGGTCTTGGTGACTGCATCGACTGCAACTTATGTGTACAAGTCTGCCCAACCGGAATCGATATACGTGACGGCTTGCAATATGAATGCATCAACTGTGGCGCTTGTATTGATGCGTGTGACCAAACCATGGATCGAATGGGCTACCCTCGCGGATTAATCAACTACACTACCGAACATAAATTGGCCGGTAATAAAACCAAAATCATGCGTCCTAAGCTAATTGGTTACGGTATTACTCTAATTTTGATGATCGGACTATTTATTAGTCAAGTGGCAACGGTCGACCCGGTTAATATGAGTGTATTGCGTGATCGCAACCAAATGTTCCGAGTCGACAACCAAGGTTGGATAGAAAATACCTACACATTAAAAATCTTGAATAAAACCCAGAAAACTCAGCAATATCAAATTGACGTAAAAGGATTAACCGATGTGAAATGGTATGGTAGCCAAACCATTCAAGTTCCTGCCGGTCAGTTGATCAGCAAGCCACTCACCCTGTCGGTAAATCCAGATGAGTTAACCTCGCCGATCATTAAGTTTGAGTTTATACTCACCGACAATAACGGGTTTAACTTGAATGTAGAAAGTCGCTTTATTAAGAAGCTCTAGGCATACTGCAAGTTAACTATTACTCAAGTTAACAATCACATAAGGAAAGGCTAAGTAATTGGCCTTTTTTATTATATGAATAATCCTGATTCACCGCAGATAGCGTTTAATTTCGACGGACTCACTCCCGATTTCATGTGGTACGCACTAGAAAGTATCGGTGTTCGAGCGGAGTCGGGTTTACTGGCCCTCAACAGTTACGAAAACCGGGTGTATCAATTTATTGATGAAGATAAAAAACGTTATGTGGTGAAATTTTATCGCCCGCAGCGTTGGTCACAAGCACAAATCCTCGAAGAGCATCAATTCACCCAAGAATTACTGGAACAAGATATTCCGGTCGCTCCCCCTTGCCTGATTAATGGTATGACGTTACACCAATACCAAGGCTACTACTTTGCTTTGTTTGAAAGTGTTGGAGGGCGTCAGTTTGAAGTAGATAACCTCGATCAAATGGAATGGGTAGGCCGCTTTATGGGGCGTATTCATCAAGTCAGCCAAGCCAAACCATTCCAACATCGCCCTACCATCAGCTTAGATGAATACTTGTATCAGCCGCGCCAATTACTGCAACAATCGAGTTTTATTCCAAGCTACTTAGAGAAAAGCTTTTTCAGCGATCTTGATATGCTAATCGAACAATTAGAACTACATTGGTTCGAACCTAAGCAACTCATCCGTTTGCATGGCGATTGTCACCCCGGCAATATTTTATGGCGAGATGGCCCAATGTTTGTTGACCTTGATGATGCGCGTAATGGTCCGGCGGTACAAGATTTATGGATGTTATTAAGTGGTGAACGTGCAGAAAAATTAATGCAGCTCGACATTATTCTTGAAGCTTATAGCGAGTTTTCACATTTTGATACCAATCAATTGAAACTGATTGAACCATTACGTGGTCTTAGAATGGTCCACTACATGGCTTGGCTGGCAAAACGTTGGCATGATCCGGCTTTTCCGATTGCATTCCCTTGGTTTAACGATGCAAAATACTGGGAAAACCAAGTGCTGGCGTTTAAAGAACAAATTTCAGCTTTGCAAGAACCGACGTTATCGTTAACCCCTCAATGGTAACTCACCTAAAATAAAATGGAGTTAATTCTACAATGAAAAAAATCTTTACTCTTTTCGCCGCTCTAGTGCTGAGTTTTGCTGCTCAAGCAGAACGCTTTCCTGAAGGTGATTACTACAAAGTGGTTGATCTACCAGCTGCTAGCTCACCTAAAGTCACTGAGTTCTTCTCATTCTATTGCCCACACTGTCATGAATTTGAACCTATGATTGGCGCACTAAAAAAACATCTTGATGGTAATGCCGACTTTGAAAAAGTGCCCGTTTCATTCATGGGTGGCAATATGGGTAAACCAATGAGTAAAGCTTACGCGACTATGGTTTCTCTAGATGTAGAAGACAAACTCGTTCCTGTTATGTTTAACCGTATTCATGTGCAACGTAACGCACCAAAAGATGAAGCAGAACTACGTCAGATCTTTTTAGATAACGGTGTATCGGCTGCTGATTTTGATGGTACTTACAACAGCTTTGCCGTTGATTCTATGGTTCGTCGCTTTGACAAAGCCTTTAAAGATAGCGGCCTTTCTGGTGTTCCAACCGTCGTGGTAAACAACAAGTACATTGTTGATGCTAGCAAGATCAAAGATATTAACGAATACTTTGATTTAATTGATTTCTTATTGAAAAAATAATCACTCACTGTGACTAAAAAACGGGAAGCCCTATCTGGCTTCCCGTTTTTATTTAAGTGATCATAATGCTCAACGAAAATATTCCGTTATTTTTAAGCCGCCTTATCAAAGATAGACTGAACCTCTTGTCCATCACGATAGAGATTATCTAAATACTGATCCTTATCTTTCCAACGACTACTCAACCAAGTTTGAAATTCACGTTTAAAGTTTGGCTGGTTAAAGTAATCTCCTTGCGGCACTTGTGAGATTGGGATCATGTCAATTTTGACGACAATCTTAGTTAATCTACCCATTAACATATCGCGAAACGGCTTATCGATATTATCAGGGTAAGCAAGAGTTACATCGACCACATACTCAAATTGCTCACCCATTGCCGCTAAAGTATAAGCAATACCACCCGATTTTGGTGATAGAAGATGTTGATACGGAGAACGACGTTTTTTCGCTTTATCGTAACTATGCCGAGTGCCTTCCACATAATTGACTACCGTAGTTGGGGTATATTGAAATTTACCGCAAGAATGACGAGTTGTTTGTAAATCTTGACCTTTTTTCTCTGGATGTTTAGCAAGATATTCTTTGCTATAGCGACGCATAAACGGCATATCGAGCGCCCAACATGCTAGGCCAACAAACGGTACATACAGTAATTCGTATTTAAGAAAAAACTTCGGCATCGGAATGCGGTTACGTAACACACTGCATAACACCACAATATCGGCCCAGCTTTGATGATTACAAATCACTAGGTACCAACCTTGCTGAGTTAATGCTTCACCACCTTCAATTTGCCACTCAACTGGGTTAATAATATTAAGAGTGGCATTGTTGATACTGGCCCATAACCACATTACACGATTGGCAGTATAAGACATGGTGTGCTGTACAATAGGAATGGGTACTAGCCATTTAACCACCGCCATTAAGAAAATCCCGAATGATGCCAATGCTGTATTTATTATCACTATCAAACAGCTTATTAAAAACCGAATAACCGCCATGATACCCTCAACACTCACCTATAAATCAAAGCCCGGTATTATACCCCTATACCGCTTGCGCCGTTAACTGCTTTAATAAACGATCCATATTGCGATAACCTAATGCTTCCGCTAAATGTTTTTTTTCAATCCATTCAGTCTGTGATAAATCAGCAATAGTCCGAGCGACTTTTAAAATTCGATGATAAGCGCGCACCGATAATCCCAATTGATGTAGTGCTTGTTCTAAAAATTCCGCATCCGCTTTGGCAAGCTTACATACCTGTTCAATTTCACGACTGTTTAATAACGCATTAACCTTACCACTGCGCGCCAACATCAATTGACGAGCTTGCCATACTCGCTGTTTGACCACTTGAGTTGATTCACCACGATCACCACCTTGCGATAAGGTGCCTTTGGGCAGAGCTGGAATTTCAATCGACATGTCAAAGCGATCTAACAATGGACCTGATAAACGACTTAAATAACGTAGAATAGTTTGGGGATTAGCACGGCTCTGTGAACCTTCATAATACCCCGTTGGACTCGGGTTAAGCGCTCCAACCAATTGAAAGCGAGCAGGGAAGCGAGTTTTTCCAGCAGCGCGAGAAATAATAATCTCACCCGACTCTAAAGGTTCACGCAAAGAATCCAATACTTTGCGGTCGAATTCCGGCATTTCATCTAAAAAAAGCAAGCCATTATGTGCTAAGGATATTTCTCCGGGTCTTGGAATCGAACCCCCGCCAACGAGTGCCGCCATTGAGCTGGAATGATGAGGGGATCTAAAGGGGCGATTTTTCCAATTGTGATGGTTAATTTCTACATTGGTTAACGACGCCACCGAAGCACTTTCTAATGCCTCATCATCATTCATTTCTGGTAACAAATCGCATAACCGAGAAGCCAACATCGTTTTACCGGTTCCCGGCGGACCTAAAAAGAGCAAGTTATGCGAGCCTGCCGCGGCAATTTCAAGCGCTCGTTTGCCTTGTTGTTGCCCAATAATATCTTGTAAGTCACGATCGTTATTTATCTTGGGTTGTGCTTGGTCGGAGGTAAACAGTCCCATGGTTTGCTGACCGCAGAGATCGGCACATACTTCCAATAACGTCGTCGCGGATTTATGCACTTCTTGACCAACTAATGCGGCTTGATCACCATTATCTTTAGGCACCACTAAAATACGATCTTGTTTAATACAAGCTAATGCCGCTGGCAACACACCTTTGACTCTTCTGAGTTCGCCAGACAAAGCCAATTCACCGACAAACTCATGACTATCAAGTTTATTAATCGCGATTTGTTGAGAGGCTGCCAGAATACCTAGTGCAATAGGTAAATCAAAACGTCCACCTTCTTTAGGTAAATCGGCAGGCGCTAAATTGACCGTAATTCTTTTAGCTGGAAATTCAAAATTCGAATTTAAAATTGCACTACGCACCCGATCTTTGGCTTCTTTCACTGTAGTTTCAGGCAGACCGACTAATGAGAATCCAGGCATACCGTTACTGATGTGGACTTCGACCGTCACTTCTGGTGCTTCAACCCCCACGCAGGCTCGGCTATGTATGATTGCTAATTCCATTTATTCATCCATTTGTTTAAAGAATTTTTGTTTGAGTACCTATATACAAGCTTTGAAATGAACCGGATGGTGAAAAAAGTGTGAGTTTTTGCTTGTAATATGAGCAAATTCTGTGATACCACTAACACTACTGATTACGTTACGCTTTCAAATGGAATTGGAATGAACTCTATCGCTCGTATTAACACTCTGATTATTCTCCTAGTCGTGGTCATTATTCGGTCCGCGCGGGGATTAGTGAGCGATAAGTAACACCAAACACTATCAAGCCCCCGCACTTTAAGTCGGGGGCTTTTTTTATCTCTTTTTAAAACGTTAAAATTCACAATTGGTTATGACAACAATAATAAGATAACGCCAATATAGTAGGACAAGGAATACGCCTCATGCAGACACAACACATGGAAGACAAACCGCAAAATGCGCAGGAGACTAAACGATGAATGGAGCAGAGTTAGTAGTCAGCGCACTACAGCAAGAAGGCATCAAAACCGTTTTTGGTTACCCTGGTGGTGCAATCATGCCTATTTATGATGCACTTTATGATGGTGATGTCGAACATATCTTATGCCGCCACGAACAAGGTGCCGCCATGGCAGCTATTGGGATGGCACGTTCAACACAAGACGTTGCCGTTTGTATGGCCACTTCCGGCCCAGGTGCCACTAACCTTGTAACCGGTCTTGCCGATGCCTTAATGGATTCAATCCCTATCGTTGCCATCACAGGACAAGTTGCCAGTACTCATATCGGTACTGATGCTTTCCAAGAAATGGATGTGATAGGCATGTCATTATCGTGTTGTAAACACAGTTACTTAGTGACGGATATCAACGAACTGGCTCCTACTCTTTCTGAAGCCTTTGAGTTAGCCAAATCCGGTCGCCCCGGTCCAGTATTAGTCGATATCGCGAAAGATATTCAATTAGCTCAAGCGCCAACCAAGATACTGCCTGAATTTACTCCCCCTGCTATTCCAGTTGCAACTCAGCAAGCCATCGATGAAGCTCAACAAGTTTTAGCCAATAGTCATAAGCCGGTTTTATATGTCGGTGGTGGTGTCCAACTCGCTCATGCAACCGATACAGTACGTGAGTTTTTAAAGCTAAATCCAATCCCAACCGTCAGCACTCTAAAAGGCTTAGGCACGATTGAGCGTCATTACCCACACTACCTAGGTATGCTTGGCATGCACGGCACCAAAGCCGCTAACCTAGTAGTACAAGAATGTGATTTATTAATTGTGGTCGGTGCGCGTTTTGATGACCGAGTAACTGGCAAGCTAGATACCTTTGCTCCACACGCCAAAGTGATTCATTTAGATATTGATGCAGCGGAGTTTAATAAGCTACGTCATGCTCACGCGCCATTACGCGGCGATCTCAACCTACTGCTACCGCAACTAGAAGTAAGTAATGATGTTACTGAGTGGAACGAGCATTGCGACCGTTTAAGAAAGAAATTCAAATGGCGCTACGATCACCCGGGTGATTTGATTTATGCGCCAAAATTGTTGAAACAACTCTCTGACATGATGCCTGATAGCTCAATGATTTCAACAGACGTAGGCCAACACCAAATGTGGGCTGCACAGCATATTCAACCTCGTGCGCCACAAAACTATATCACCTCAGCTGGCCTTGGCACCATGGGCTTTGGCCTACCGGCGGCAATGGGAGCTAAAGTCGCTCGTCCAAATGATGAGTCTATTTTGATCACTGGCGATGGCTCTTTCATGATGAATATTCAAGAGCTTGGCACGTTAAAGCGCCGCAAAATCCCAGTAAAAATGGTACTGCTAAACAACCAACGCTTAGGCATGGTTCGTCAGTGGCAATCATTATTTTTTGATGGTCGTCATAGTGAAACTATTTTAGATGACAACCCAGACTTCATCATGCTTGCCAAGGCATTCGATATTCCGGGAAAAACCATTACTCGCAAAGAAGAAGTAGAGCCAGCATTAAAAGAAATGCTCGCCAGTGAAACGCCTTACTTATTACACGTTTTAATTTCAGAAGAAGAAAATGTTTGGCCATTAGTGCCACCGGGCGCCGCAAACCAAGATATGTTGGAGAACACCTAATGGACAGATATCAATTAAACATAAAAGCAGATGACAAACCTGTATTGTTAGAGCGAGTGTTGCGTGTAATTCGACATCGTGGTTTTATAATCCGACAAGTGATCGCCACAGTGAACCACGAAAGTAATATTGCGACAGTAGAAATCATTGTGGATAGTAATCGACCTATCACTATTTTGATTAATCAAATTGAAAAGTTATGGGATATTCGCACCGTCGAAACTCAACTGCTGCAAACACATTTAATAGAAGAATAAAAACATCGCATTGAAAAGGAAGACAAAGATGGCTACAAATACCGCAGATTTTATTTGGTTTAATGGAAAAATGGTGCCTTGGGCTGAGGCTAATGTCCACGTCTTAACGCATGCTATGCACTATGGTACTTCGGTATTTGAAGGTATTCGTTGCTACAACACCCCAAATGGGCCTATTGTATTCCGTCATAAAGAACACATGGATCGCTTAAAAGATTCAGCAAAAATCTATCGCTTTCCAATTCCATATTCAGTAGAAGAAATGATGGAAGCCTGTCGTGAAACTCTACGCGTCAACAAGTTAGATTCTGCTTACATTCGTCCATTAGGTTTTGTTGGTAATGTCGGACTAGGCGTTTGCCCACCGGTAGATTCAGAAATGGAAGTGATCATTGCGGCTTTCCCTTGGGGTTCTTACCTAGGAGAGGAAGCGCTTGCTAATGGCGTCGATGCGATGATTTCAAGCTGGAATCGCGCCGCCCCAAACACCATTCCAACTGCAGCGAAAGCAGGTGGTAACTACCTCTCTTCTTTATTAGTAGGAGGAGAAGCTCGCCGTCATGGTTATGATGAAGGCATTGCCCTAAGTGTGAATGGCTACATTTCTGAAGGTGCTGGTGAAAATATTTTTGTCGTGAAGAATGGCAAGATTATCACGCCACCCGCCACCAGTTCTATCTTGCCAGGTATTACTCGTGATTCGATTGTCATCCTAGCCAAAGAGCTTGGTTATGAAATTGAAGAAGCTAATATTGCCCGAGAAGCACTCTACCTTGCCGATGAAATCTTTATGACAGGCACCGCGGCTGAAATTGTACCGGTACGTAGTGTCGACCAAATTACGGTTGGTGCTGGCAAACGCGGTCCAATTACCGAACATATTCAATCAAGCTTCTTCGGCTTATTTGACGGTACTACCGAAGACAAATGGGGCTGGTTAGATCCAGTATACCCTCAAGGCAAATAAGCCTAAATAACGGGGTAGTTTACCAATATTGATTGACCAATTTATTAAGATTTAAAAGGATTTAACATTATGCCTATCTACCGCTCCGCCACCACAACTCACGGCCGTAACATGGCTGGTGCACGTGCATTATGGCGTGCCACTGGTGTCAAAGAAGAAGACTTCGGTAAACCAATTATCGCAGTGGTTAACTCATTTACTCAGTTTGTTCCCGGTCACGTGCACCTAAAAGACATGGGCCAACTGGTAGCTGCTGAAATTGAAAAAGCTGGCGGTATCGCTAAAGAATTTAACACTATCGCGGTTGATGATGGTATCGCTATGGGTCACGGCGGCATGCTGTATTCCCTACCATCGCGTGAATTGATTGCCGATTCAGTGGAATACATGGTTAACGCTCACTGCGCTGATGCCATGGTCTGTATATCTAACTGTGACAAAATCACCCCAGGGATGTTAATGGCATCACTGCGCCTTAATATCCCAGTGATCTTTGTTTCTGGTGGCCCAATGGAAGCGGGTAAAACGAAGCTTTCAGATCAACTGATCAAACTTGATTTAGTTGACGCCATGATCCAAGGGGCTGATCCAAAAGTTTCTGATGAACAAAGTGAACAAGTTGAACGCTCTGCTTGCCCAACGTGTGGTTCTTGTTCAGGCATGTTTACCGCTAACTCAATGAACTGCTTAACCGAAGCGCTAGGCTTAAGCCAACCGGGTAATGGTTCAATGCTGGCTACTCACGCAGACCGTGAACAACTTTTCTTAACCGCAGGTCAACGTATTGTTGATCTGACTAAGCGTTACTACCTAGAAGATGATGATTCAGCGCTGCCACGCAATATTGCCAATAAAGATGCTTTTGAAAATGCCATGGCACTCGATATTGCAATGGGTGGCTCAACCAATACCGTTCTTCACTTATTGGCCGCCGCGCAAGAAGGTGAAATTGACTTTGTAATGGACGATATTGATCGTATGTCTCGTCAAATTCCAAATATCTGTAAAGTGGCACCATCAACACCAAAATACCACATGGAAGATGTTCACCGCGCTGGTGGTGTTATGGCGATTTTAGCTGAACTTGATCGTGCAGGTCTTATCAACAATCAAACCAAAACCGTACTTGGCCTCACCATGTCCGAGCAATTAGCACAATACGACATCATGCAAACTGAATCTGAAGAAGTGAAAAAATTCTTCCGTGCAGGTCCTGCAGGTATCCGCACCACTAAAGCCTTCTCACAAGATTGTCGTTGGGATACGTTAGATGATGATCGTGAAAATGGCTGTATTCGCACTAAAGAACACGCCTTTAGCCAAGATGGTGGTCTTGCCGTATTAAGCGGTAATATCGCACTCGATGGTTGTATCGTAAAAACAGCCGGAGTTGATGAAAGCATTCTAAAATTCCAAGGTCCAGCAGTCGTATTTGAAAGCCAAGAAGATGCAGTTGAAGGCATTCTAGGTGGTAAAGTTAAAGCTGGAGATGTGGTCGTGATCCGCTATGAAGGCCCGAAAGGTGGTCCTGGCATGCAAGAAATGCTTTATCCAACCACTTACCTAAAATCGATGGGCTTAGGCAAAGAATGCGCGCTATTAACTGATGGACGCTTCTCTGGTGGCACTTCAGGTTTATCTATTGGCCATGCTTCTCCAGAAGCCGCTAATGGCGGTACTATCGGTTTAGTTAATCAAGGCGATATTATCACGATTGATATTCCTAATCGTACTATTGAATTGGAAGTTAGCGAGCAAGAGCTAGCAGAACGCCGCGCGAAACAAGATCAATTAGGTTGGAAACCAGCTGCTCGTGAGCGTAGTGTCTCTTATGCGCTAAAAGCTTATGCCATGCTAGCCACCAGCGCTGATAAAGGTGCGGTACGTGATAAATCTAAGCTTGAGGAATAATCCTTATGCCAGATGAATCCCAAACACCAAATTTGCCTTATACCGGCGCAGAATACCTGCGCCATATTCTACGTGCACCCGTCTATGAAGCGGCAATCGTCACTCCTTTTCAAGAAATGACACGCTTATCAGAGCGCTTAGGCAATAAAGTTCAGTTAAAGCGCGAAGATCGCCAACCAGTACACTCATTCAAGCTACGCGGCGCCTACAACATGGTCGCCAGTTTAACTGAAGTACAAAAGCAGGCGGGAGTGATCACCGCCTCTGCTGGTAATCATGCACAAGGCATCGCACTGTCCGGTAATCTACTCAATATCAAAGCGATTATCGTTATGCCGACGACGACTCCAGATATTAAAGTCACTGCGGTACGTAACTTTGGTGGTGAAGTATTACTCCACGGCAGCAACTTTGATGAAGCCAAAGCCGAAGCAGAACGTTTAGCCGAGTTACATGGCTACTCCTATGTACCGCCTTTTGATCATCCATTAGTGATCGCAGGCCAAGGCACTATTGGTATGGAAATGCTGCAACAAAACGGCCACTTAGATTATATCTTTGTGCCAGTTGGTGGAGGTGGTCTCGCAGCCGGAGTGGCGGTTTTAATCAAACAGCTGATGCCGGAAATCAAAGTAATCGCAGTTGAGCCGGAAGATTCAGCTTGTTTGAAAGCCGCGCTCGATGCAGGTAAGCCTGTACCACTTGATCGGGTCAGTATGTTCGCCGACGGCGTGGCAGTGAAAATCATCGGCAATGAAACCTTCCGCGTTTGCCAGGAATACCTTGATGGACACATTACCGTTTCTAGCGATGAAATCTGCGCAGCAGTCAAAGATATTTTTGAAGATACACGTGCGATTGCCGAACCTTCAGGCGCTCTCGCTTTAGCCGGTTTGAAGAAGTTTGCTGAACAACATCAACTGCAAGGTAAACAACTCGGCACTGTGCTTTCTGGTGCAAATACTAACTTCCATGGACTACGCTATGTTTCAGAACGTTGCGAACTCGGTGAAAAACGTGAAGGTTTGTTAGCAGTCACTATTCCTGAACGCAAAGGCGCATTCTTTGAGTTTTGTAATCTGATTGGTGGCCGTGCAGTAACAGAGTTTAACTATCGTTATAACGATGATACTCAAGCTAATATTTTTGTTGGGGTCCGGCTACAAAATGGCCAGCAAGAGTTAGATCATATCGTAGAAGATTTACGTCAAGGCGGCTATCCAGTCGCCGATTTATCTGATGACGAAATGGCGAAGCTACACATTCGATACATGGTGGGCGGAAAGCCACTCAAACCATTAAAAGAACGTTTATACAGCTTTGAATTTCCTGAATCTCCGGGGGCACTACTGAATTTTCTTAGTACGCTTGGCACCCACTGGAATATCAGCTTATTCAACTACCGTAATCATGGCGCAGATTATGGTCGAGTATTATGTGGTTTTGAACTAGATGATTCCGATTTAGAACGCTTTTCCGCTCATCTAAAAGAGCTGGGTTATCAATATAAAGATGAAAATGACAGCCCATCATATAAGTTCTTTTTAAGTTAACGACAAAGCTCAACTAGTCTAAGAAACTAAGGCACTTATCATCCCACACAGAGCGATGATAAGTGCTTTTTTATTTGTCATCATTTTGAAGAAAACCGTTCAACATCTGAACGAATTTCATCAATCAACACTCTAGCCGTATCTTCTTTATATTGAACAAGCTGAATAAACAATAAATCAGTAATTACATTTTGTGCTGTACGCGATGCAATAGAAGAACTGCGGTTTTGGCTTTCATCAGCAATAGTATCAAAACATAGATCCGCGATTTTTCTTAACTTACTGCTTTTTGGTGAGGTTAACGCGATCACTTTCGCGCCTTGCTGCTTAGCGGTTTCTGCTGCTAATAGCACTTCTCTTCTATCCCCTGAGAATGAAATCACGATTTGCACATCTTGCGGAGTTAAGATGCGTGCTACTGCCACTTGAACATGACTATCCGATTCAGTTAACGCTGTAACACCTAACTTAAGTAACTTATAACTTAAGTCTTTGGCGGTTAGTGCTGAACCGCCAATACCGACAATCTGCACTCGTTCAGCATTATCAATCCAACGAATCGCTTGCTCACATACAGCCACTGACAACGCATTGGTGCTATTGACCATAGCATCAATCTTGCTTTGTACTAACTTCTGAGCAATCACAGTGACCGGATCATCGGCCAAAATATCATGATGTAAAGGCGTTACTTGAGAGGAATGACGACGAATTAAATCTTCATTAATCGCTAGTTTAAACTGACTATAACCCTTATAGCCCAGCTTTTGCGTGAGCTTGACGATACTTGATTGGCTGACGTGAATTAAATCAGCCATTTCTTGACTGGTTAAATGGCAAACCTGTTCTGGGTTTTGATTTATCCAATCAATAATTTTTCGTCCATTCGATGAAACTCCATCCCTTTGCTTAATCATTTTATGAAAAACCGACATAAATCACCCCAAAAAAAGAATAAATTATTCCAAAAATAGGAATAACCATCATTTAATCTAACTCATTAATTTAATTAAACACAAATAAGAATCGAAGTTATATCAAACGAAAATATTACACTATTATTCCATAAGAAAGCTCAAAAAGAATAACTTCAGCTGTGATCACGATCACCGATAAAGAATAATTTATTCCATAATATCGCCATCAAATTATCTTCCATCAGAGAGACATATTATGAAAATTGATTTAACCCGCTTAGTGACGGAAAGCCGAAATACTGCCAGTGCTGAGATTGATACCCTCTCAACACAAGAAATGCTGACTATCATTAACCAAGAAGATCAAAAAGTCCCTCTGGCGGTTAAAGCTGAACTGCCAAAAATTGCTCAAGCGGTCGATGTGATCACGCAGGCGTTTGCTAATGGTGGTCGATTGATTTACATGGGTGCAGGCACTTCAGGTCGACTCGGTATTCTCGATGCAAGTGAGTGCCCGCCAACTTATGGAAGCAACCCAGATCTAGTCGTTGGTTTAATCGCTGGCGGTCATCAAGCTATTTTAAAAGCGGTCGAGAATGCCGAAGACAATGTAGAGCTCGGTCAATCTGATCTTAAATCACTAAATCTAACGAATAAAGATGTGGTAGTGGGAATCGCTGCCAGTGGCCGTACTCCTTATGTAATTGGCGGTTTGAAATATGCTAATTCAGTAGGAGCAACAACGGTATCACTTGCTTGTAATCCGGGTTGTCCAATGGAAGCAGAAGCCAAAATCATCATTACTCCAATTGTTGGCGCTGAAGTGGTTACTGGCTCTTCTCGTATGAAAGCGGGGACGGCTCAAAAGCTTATTCTCAATATGCTCACCACTGGCGCTATGATTCGTAGCGGTAAAGTCTTTGGTAATTTGATGGTAGATGTTGAAGCAACCAATGCCAAGCTCATCCAGCGTCAAACCAATATTGTCGTTGAAGCAACAGGAGCGACAACAGAACAAGCAGAACAAGCCCTCAATGCTTGTGACCGTCACTGTAAAACCGCCATTTTGATGATCCTTGCTGATATTAATGCAGAGCAAGCAAAACAGCGCTTAGAACAACATAACGGCTTTATTCGAGCAGCACTAAAGAATTAACTTTTCATAATGAATCAAGCACAACAAAAAATAATAAATATTAGGAAATAAATCATGGCGAAAATAACCTCAGCGATGATGGAAACCATCTTAGCGGCTGTCGGTGGAAGTACCAACATCAATAAATGCGGCAACTGCATGACACGCTTACGTTTATCATTAAAAAATAATTCACTGGTTCAATTACCAGAGTTAAAAAAGATTTCTGGTGTGATGGGGGTCGTTGAAAGTGATGAGCAACTGCAAATTATTTTAGGTCCAGGAAAAGCGCAAACTGCATCTGATTTGATGAATAACTTAATCGCTAATTCAGGCTCAGAAACCGCACAAGTAGTAGAAAATCAAGATTTATCGAGCATTGCATCTGATCAAAAAAAGCAGATGAAAAGTAAACAAACCAGTGGTGTGCAACGCTTTTTAAGTAAATTTGCCACTATCTTTACTCCGCTAATCCCGGGCTTTATTGCTGCTGGCCTACTACTCGGTTTTGCCACACTGCTTGAGCAAATTTATGTTCTCGATCAAACACCAAGTGCCTTCATGGTCGATCTTATCGCTTATATGAAAGTGTTTGGTAAAGGTCTATTTGCTTTCTTAAGTATTTTAATTGGTTATAACGCTCAACAAGCCTTTGGTGGCTCAGGGGTTAATGGAGCCATCTTAGCCTCATTATTCGTACTAGGATATAACCCTGATGCTACTTCAGGTATCTATTCTGGGATGAGTGAGTTTTTTGGTATGACTATCGATCCACGCGGTAATATTATCGGTGTATTGATGGCGGCTATCATTGGCGCTCAAGTCGAGAAGTTTGTACGCAAATACATGCCCGATGACCTCGATATGATCTTAACCTCAGTCGTCACATTACTAATTATGGGCGTAGTAACCTTTGTGGTAATTATGCCTATTGGTGGCGAGTTATTTAAAGGTATGTCTTGGTTGTTCTTAAACCTCAACGACAATCCGATTGGTGCCGCTATCCTCGCAGGATTATTCTTAATCTCGGTGGTGTTTGGTATTCACCAAGGCTTTGTTCCTGTCTACTTTGCTTTAATGGAAGCGCAAGGTTTTAACTCTCTTTTCCCTATTCTGGCAATGGCAGGTGGCGGTCAAGTAGGTGCATCCATGGCGCTTTACTTTAAAGCGAATAAAGATGCTCTACTAAGAACTCAAGTAAAAGGCGCAATTATTCCAGGAATACTAGGCATTGGTGAACCGCTGATTTATGGTGTCACCCTACCTCGTGTGAAACCTTTTGTGACCGCTTGTTTAGGTGGCGCAGCTGGTGGCTTCTTTATTGGTTTAGTGTCTTATCTAGGACTGCCTGTTGGTTTAAATACCGTATTTGGACCATCCGGCATTGTTGCTCTACCATTGATGACATCAAATAGCGGTATTTTTCCTGCAATGATAGTTTTCTTGGTTGGCTTATTGATTTCTTACATTGTAGGCTTCCTTGCAACCTATTTCTTTGGCACCAAGGATGTAGATTTAAGCTAGATTCCCCCCTAGATCCTAGCTTGCGCCTTTGCCAGTAAAGTCATTTTACGGTAAAGGCGTTTTTTTCATTTTTCGATTAATAGTAATTCCGATAAATCACAACTCATTTGAGCCAGTCTTGATACATTTTTTCACTGTCACCTAGGTAATCAATTAGCCATTCCACCAGCTTATTATCTTGGTTCTTGCGCCATACCAAACAACAAGCACTTAAAGGTTTATCACCAGTGAGATTCACTTCAATTAAATCCCCTTGCTCGATAAAAAACGTCGCCATGTGACGCGGCATATACCCCATTCCGACTTTATTTTTTAAACACTCAATCGCACTAAACCAGTTAGGCAATAATAAACGACGCTGTTGAGCGGAGTGCCAAGTATGGCGCTTGGGTAATATGGTCGAGGTATCATCTAAACAAATGGCTGGGATCGCGCCTAAATCATCATCGGTTAATTCACTTTGGCTCGCCAATGGGTGATCAGCTGCCATTACATACGCCCAATCAATGCTACCCATAGGTTTAACACCATAATCACCACTCACAGGAATCGCCGAGGTTGCACCAATCACGACATCCGCTCTCCCCTCAGAAATCGCTTCCCATGAGCCATTAAACACCTCCATATTGATCTGCAATTCGGCATAATCAAAAGTGTTATAAAAATCCTCAATTAAAGGTTTTAATTGCTCAAGCTTTACGATGTTATCTAGGGTTAACTTAACGGTTTTATGGTAACCACTTTCGACCCGTTTAGTTTGTGCTTTTACTTCTTCCATTTGGCGCAATAATTGGCGAGCTTCTTTAATAAAATGTTCACCAGCTTCGGTTAACTCGACTTTGCGAGTTAACCGATGAAATAGTTTCACACCAAGTTCTTTTTCAACCTGACGAACCGCATAACTAATTGCTGAAGGGACTTTGTGTAATTGCTCTGCCGCTGCAGTAAAACTTCCCATACGAGCTACGGTATCAAGCATTTGTAGTGACTGCTTTGAGTACATACTCCCTCCTTATAAATCAACTTATCAATCCATCAAAAAAATTGAACGATAAGTTAAAATTATAACGTTTAATTTCTCAGATAGAAAAATTTATAATAGGGTTAATCTTTGGCATTACGTCAATTTCTATCCTGAATGGTCGCTTTATGAATATCGCAAAAACACAATTATTTTACCTTGCTGCACTATCTATGCTGGGATTTGTTGCCACCGACATGTACTTACCCGCATTCAAAACCTTAGAAGCGCATTTTGCTACCGGTCCAGAATCGATAGCTTTGTCTTTATCGATCTTTTTAGCCGGTATGGCTTCTGGCCAGCTGTTATGGGGACTAGCTTCTGATAAATTTGGTCATCGTAATACATTAGCCACTGGCTTAGTGCTGTTTTCTTTAGCATCACTAGGGTTAGGTTTTAGCCAAGAAGTTTGGCAGTTATTGACCTTACGCTTTATCCAAGCGATTGGTGTGTGTGCGCCAGCGGTGATCTGGCAAGCGATGGTCATTAAGCGCTATTCAAGCTCAGTTAGCCAACAAGTATTTGCTTCTATTATGCCGTTAGTGGCTTTGTCTCCTGCGATCGCACCACAACTTGGCGTTTTCTTGATGAGTCATTTTGGTTGGTCGAGTATCTTTATTTTCTTAACTGTCGTCGGTGCTGCTCTAACTTGGATGACACTAGCCCAACCGAAAGATCAAGCGGCAGAACCAAAACAGACCTCTATCAAACAAGACATTAAAGCTTTATTTGCCTCTCGTGTTTACCTAGGTAATGTATTGATGTTTGCGATGGCTTCAGCATGTTTCTTTGCCTACCTAACCGGTATGCCTGAAATCATGACATCTATGGGCTATGATGCGAAAGATATTGGTTTAAGCTTTGTTCCTCAAACTATTGCTTTTATGGCGGGTGGCTACTTTGGCAAACGCTATGTCACTAAACTCGGTGACAGCAAGGTCTTAAAAGCCTTATTAGCACTATTCACGGTTTCATCTATCGTCATGTTTATCGCCTCGCAAATGAATATTAATACTATTTGGCCTGTATTGATCCCGTTCTGCTTTATTGCAGTCGCTAACGGAGCCTTATATCCAATCGTAGTAAATCGTGCGCTTTCAAGCTGTAAAAACAGCCCAGCTACTGCAGCAGGCCTACAAAATAGCTTACAAATTTGTATTAGCGGTTTAGCCAGTGCTTTAGTCGCGACGTTTGCCAGCCAAGCACTGCCAACAACAGGCTTTGTGGCCGTACTATGTACTCTTGGTTTATTAGCGGGTTACTTATTCTCAGTATCAAAAGTAGAAGTGACTGCTGAGTTAGCAGAAGAAGTATAGTTTCTCGAGACTAGATATAACAAAGCCCACTCAAAACAGAGTGGGCTTTTTAGATCTCATTGATAATTCTAGCGATGAAGCTTTGTGAATGACGAAAGTAAGCTATTTCTTTTTCGTCGGACGTTTCCAACCAGCAATCACACGTTCTTTTGCTCGAGTGATCACTAATTCATTATCAGAGACATCTTTCGTTAATGTGGTACCAGCACCAATAGTTGCACCATCAGCAATAGTGACAGGCGCGATTAACTGAGAATCAGAGCCCACAAACACATCATCACCTATGACTGTCTTAAACTTGTTAGCACCATCGTAATTGCAAGTGATCACACCTGCTCCGACATTCACACGCTCACCTATTTGTGCATCGCCTAAATAAGTTAAGTGACCGGCTTTAGAATCTTGTCCTAGAGTAGCATTTTTGATTTCAACAAAGTTACCTACATGAGCAGCTTTTTTCAGCTCAGAGCCAGGGCGCAAACGAGCATAAGGCCCTACGGTACACTCTTCTCCAACAACAGAATCTTCAATAATGCTATAAGGATAAAGAATTGCATTATCTTTGATCTCACAATCTTTTAATATACATCCAGCACCGATTTGGACATTATTTCCAATGGTAACTTTACCTTTTAAGATAACATTAACATCAATCTCAATATCCATTCCAAAGTGCACTTCTCCACGTAAATCAAAGCGACTCGGATCACGTAGCATTACACCTTGTTCTAATAGTCTTTGTGCCTGCATTGACTGATAAGCTCTTTCCAGTCTTGCTAGCTGAGCTCTATCATTAACGCCTTCAACCTCTATAGGGCTGACAGGGTGAACCGCTTCAACCGCACGACCTTCTTTATGTGCTGCGGCAATAATATCGGTTAGATAATATTCACCTTGCGCATTTTCATTTTTAAGCGCTGATAGCCAACGCTTTAAATCACCACCAGTAGCAACCATCACGCCAGTGTTGATTTCTTTGATTAGTTTTTGTTCTTCTGTGGCATCTTTTTGTTCAACTATCGCGACTACAGGACCATTTCGACGAATAATACGGCCGTAACCTTCTGGTTTTTTCAAGATAACCGTTAATAATGCAATACCACCATTTGGTTGAGCATCGAGTAAGTTTTCAATGGTTTCACTAGAAATTAATGGTACATCACCATACAAAATAAGAACTTTTTCATCATCAGAAAAATCAGGTGCAGCTTGATTAACCGCATGGCCCGTTCCAAGTTGCTTTTCTTGTAGTACCCAATTAACTGGCTCAGATCCTAAAGCCTCCTTCATTTGATCGCCACCATGGCCATAAACCAAATGAATATTTTGAGCACCAACTTTTGCACACGTATCAATGACATGTTTTGCCATAGGACGACCAGCCAAGCGGTGTAGGACTTTAGGTTTTTCAGAATACATGCGAGTGCCTTTACCCGCAGCAAGAATGACAGCGCTAAAATTCATAAAGCATTACCTATAAGATTAATCTGCAAAGATTCTACCCTAAAAGTAGCTACTTTGACCAAAATTTGAGACGCACTGACAAAAAAACAACAAAAAAGGCGACCTTAGGCCGCCTTTTATTCTTACTCTATTACCGCTAAAACTTAACGACGTGATTTGCGCGTTAATTCAATTACTCGTAACTGAGCAATTGCTTTCGCCAGATCAGTGGTCGCTTTAACGAAGTCGATATCGCCATGCTGATTTTTAATGTTCTCTTCAGCTTTGCGTTTGGCTTCTTCAGCCTTAGCTGCATCTAAGTCTTCACCACGGATTGCCGTATCAGCCAGTACTGTTGCAGTACCCGGTTGAACTTCAACCATACCACCAGAAACATAAATAATTTCTTCGTGGCCGTGTTGCTTAATTAAACGCACCATACCAGGCTTAATAGCAGTCAGAAGTGGAGTGTGTCCTGGGTAAATACCTAGTTCACCTTCACTACCTGTCACCATGAAAGATTCGACCGTACCTGAAAATAATTTTTTCTCAGCACTTACAATATCTAGGTGAAAAGTCATAGCCATGTTGCCTCCTAATTAGCTTATAGCTTAATAAACTCAGTGTTTAAATTTAAACGTCTTTGTCTTTTAAACTTAAAGCTTCTTAGCATTCTCTACTGCGTCGTCAATCGAACCACAGTACATGAATGCTTGCTCAGGAATATCATCGTAGTCACCAGCGATCAGACCTTTAAAGCCGCGTAGTGTTTCTTTTAGAGAAACGTACACACCAGGGTCACCAGTAAATACTTCCGCTACGTGATAAGGCTGAGTTAGGAAACGTTCAATCTTACGAGCACGAGATACAAGTTGCTTATCTTCTTCAGATAGCTCATCCATACCTAAGATCGCGATGATGTCTTTTAACTCTTTATAACGTTGTAGAGTAGTCTGTACACCTTGCGCTACATCGTAGTGCTCTTGACCAACCACAAGTGGATCCAACATACGAGATGAAGAATCTAGCGGGTCAATCGCAGGGTATAGACCCATAGCTGCGATGTTACGGTTAAGTACAACCGTTGCATCTAAGTGAGCAAACGTCGTCGCTGGAGATGGGTCAGTTAAGTCATCCGCAGGTACGTATACCGCTTGTACAGAAGTGATAGAACCATTCTTAGTAGAAGTGATACGCTCTTGAAGCACACCCATTTCTTCCGCTAGTGTTGGCTGATAACCTACCGCAGATGGCATACGACCTAGTAGAGCCGAAACCTCTGTACCTGCAAGGGTATAACGGTAAATGTTATCGATGAATAGTAGTACATCACGGCCTTCATCACGGAATTTCTCCGCCATCGTTAGACCAGTCAATGCTACGCGCAGACGGTTACCCGGTGGCTCGTTCATTTGACCGTAAACCATTGCTACTTTTGATTTTTCAGGCTCTTCGATGTTTACAACACCGGCTTCCTGCATTTCAAAGTAGAAATCGTTACCTTCACGAGTACGCTCACCAACACCAGCAAACACTGATAGACCTGAGTGTTGTAGTGCGATGTTGTTGATAAGTTCCATCATGTTAACGGTCTTACCTACACCTGCACCACCGAATAGACCGATTTTACCACCCTTAGCGAATGGACAAATTAAGTCGATTACTTTAACACCGGTCTCTAGAAGTTCAGTTACGTTCGACTGCTCTTCGTAGCTTGGTGCAGCACGGTGAATCGCATAATTTTCTTCTGCGCCAATGTCACCACACTCATCGATAGCATCACCTAATACGTTCATGATGCGACCAAGTGTTTTTGTTCCTACTGGTACTGAGATTGGAGCGCCTGTATTAACCACTTCCAAACCACGACGTAAACCATCAGAGCTACCCATTACGATTGCGCGAATTACGCCACCGCCAAGTTGCTGTTGAACTTCAAGAACAAGACGTTCTTTTGCGTCAACAACGTTCAGGGCATCGTATACACGAGGTACACTGTCCTGTGGGAACTCTACGTCGACTACTGCACCGATGATCTGTACGATCTTACCTGTAGCCATCGTTAATCCTCTAAACTATTAATTTACCTAAGCTTCATTCAAATAACGAAACCTGATTTAACAATAAAATTAAACTGCTGCTGCACCAGATACGATTTCTGATAGTTCTTGTGTAATCGCCGCTTGACGCGCTTTGTTATACACAAGTTCTAAATCTTCAATCAGATTACTCGCATTATCTGTTGCCGCTTGCATTGCAATCATTCGGGCTGCCATCTCACATGCGAGATTTTCCACCACGCCTTGATACACTTGAGATTCAACATAACGTCGAAGCAAAGTATCTAATAACGGCTTAGGCTCAGGCTCATAAATATAATCCCAAGAATGAGTGCGTTTCATGTCATCGCTATCCGATTTAGGCAAAGGTAGCAATTGATCGATCTTAGGTTCTTGAACCATAGTGTTAACGAACCGGTTAAATACTACGTATAGGCGATCAAGTTCACCTTCGTCGTATTTTTTCAGCATTACACCGACAGAACCAATCAAAGATTCAAGACTAGGCTCATCACCTAAACCTGAAATTTGAGCAGATACTTTAGCGCCAGTATGTCTGAAAAAGGCGGTAGCTTTACTACCAATCACAGCAAGTTCAATACTTGCACCTTTATCAGACCATGCCTTCATGTCGTTTAATGCGGCTTTAAACAAGTTAATGTTTAAACCACCACATAAACCACGGTCGGTTGACACGATAATGTAGCCTACTTTTTTAGCTTCACGCTCCTCAAGATAAGGGTGCTTATACTCAAGGTTTGCATTGGCTACATGACCGATCACTTTACGCATTGTTTCTGCATATGGTCGAGACGATTCCATCGCGTCTTGTGTACGACGCATCTTGGAAGCCGCAACCATTTTCATTGCCTTCGTAATTTTTTGTGTGCTCTTAACACTACCAATTTTAGTACGAATCTCTTTTGCGCCGGCCATCGTTACTCTCCTTTAATGGACATTCGCTAACTGGTGATGTTGATAACTAAAATTTAAATTAATCATAAACATCACCTACGAATTACCAGGTCTGGGTTGCTACGAAACCATCAACCAACTTCTTAAGTGTGGCTTCGATTTCATCGTTATAAGCACCCGTCTTGTTGATTTCAGCAACGAAATCAGCAAATTGACCGTGAGCGTACGATAGAAGAGCGGCTTCAAAATCAGCTAATTTGTTTAGCTCGATTGTGTCTAAATAACCGCGCTCAGCAGCAAAGATAACCAATGCTTGGTCAAATACTGAGAATGGAGCGTATTGTTTCTGCTTCATTAACTCAGTTACTTTTTGACCATGGTCCAACTGCTTCTTAGTTGCAGCATCAAGATCAGATGAGAACTGAGCAAACGCGGCTAGTTCACGATACTGTGCCAATGCAGTACGAATACCACCAGACAGTTTCTTAATGATCTTAGTTTGCGCAGAACCACCTACACGAGATACCGAAATACCTGGGTCAACCGCAGGGCGAACACCAGCATTAAATAGCTCAGTTTGTAGGAAGATCTGACCATCGGTAATCGAGATTACGTTAGTCGGTACGAATGCAGATACGTCACCAGCTTGTGTTTCAATGATAGGTAGAGCCGTTAAAGAACCTGTCTTACCTTTCACTTCACCGTTAGTGAATCTTTCTACGTATTCTTCATTTACACGAGCAGCACGCTCTAGTAGACGAGAGTGAAGATAGAAAACATCACCTGGGAATGCTTCACGACCTGGTGGACGTTTTAGAAGTAGAGAAATCTGACGGTAAGCAACCGCTTGTTTAGATAAATCATCATAAACAATCAGTGCATCTTCACCGCGATCACGGAAGTATTCACCCATTGCACAACCTGAATATGGAGCCAGGTATTGCAATGCCGCAGACTCAGAAGCCGATGCTACAACCACGATAGTGTTTGCTAGTGCACCGTGCTCTTCAAGTTTACGTACTACGTTGGCGATAGTAGAGGCTTTTTGGCCAATCGCAACATAGATAGAGAAGATTCCAGAATCTTTCTGGTTAATGATTGCATCAATCGCCATCGCTGTTTTACCAGTCTGACGGTCACCGATGATAAGCTCACGCTGACCACGGCCGATTGGAATCATTGAGTCAACAGACTTATAACCAGTTTGTACTGGTTGGTCTACTGATTTACGATCGATAACACCTGGTGCAATCATTTCTACTGGAGAAGTGAGTTTTGCATCGATAGGGCCTTTACCATCAATTGGTTGACCTAGTGTGTTTACCACACGACCAAGCAATTCAGGACCTACAGGTACTTCAAGGATACGACCAGTACCCGTTACTTTCATGCCTTCCTGAAGGTTAGCATACGGGCCCATTACAACCGCACCAACCGAGTCACGCTCAAGGTTAAGTGCAAGCGCGTAAAGACCGCCCGGTAGTTCAATCATTTCACCCTGCATCACATCGGCTAAACCGTGGATGCGGATAATACCATCGCTCACAGAGACGATAGTACCTTCATTGCGTGCTTCACTCACAACATCGAATTTCTCGATACGCTGTTTAATCAGCTCGCTAATTTCTGTGGAATTAAGTTGCATGCTCCAATCCCCATTAAGACATTAATGCGTCACTCAAACGGTTCAAACGACCGCGAGTTGAGTTGTCGATTATTAAGTCTCCGGCTCGAATAATAACTCCACTAAGTAGAGTCTCATCTACACTGCAATTCAGCTTTACTTTACGATCAAGACGCTGCTCGAGTTTTTTGCTGATGTCTGCTAATTGAGTCTCAGTTAATGTGCTTGCTGAAACAACACTCACATCTACTTGATTATCTAATTCTTTTTTAAGAATTGAGAACTCTTCACAAATCTCAGGAAGGGCCTTTAAGCGACCATTCTCAGCAAGAACTTTTAAAAAGTTTTTACCGTTTTCATCAAACTCTGCGCAAATTGAAACAAAGACTTCAGCTAATTGATCCGCGGCAAGCGCTTTGTTCAATAAACTAATAACATCTTTATTTCTTGCGACTTCAGCAGCGAAAGAAAGCATTTCAGACCACTGGTCTACTGCATCTTTCTCAACCGAAAATTCAAAAGCTGCTTTAGCATAGGGGCGTGCGATTGTAGTCAAATCAGACATATGCTGCCCCTCTAGTTACAATTTTGCAGTAATATCGTCGAGAATATCTTGGTTTACGTTCTGATCAATAGAACGCTCCAGAATTTTCTCAGCACCGGCGATAGCTAATACAGCTACTTGCTTACGAAGTTCATCGCGAGCACGATTGCGTTCAGTTTCAATTTCAGCACGGCCTTGATCTAAGATCTTTTGACGCTCAGCTTGAGCTTCAAGTTGGCTTTCTTCTAAAATCTGACTTTTACGCTTATTCGCTTGATCGATGATCTCAGCAGCAGCTTTTTTTGCTTCTTTCAATTTGTCCGAAGCATTAGCTTGCGCTAGGCTCAAGTCTTTAGCTGCGCGGTCAGCGGCTGCTAAACCGTCAGCAATATTTTTCTGACGGTTTTCGATTGCTGCCATTAGTGGCGGCCATACATATTTCATGCAGAACCACACAAACAGCACGAATGCTATCGCTTGACCTAACAGAGTTGCGTTAATGTTCACCGCACACTCTCCTTTGTTTGCAATTTAAAAACAAATACCGGGATGAAAAGTTATCCGGCGACCGCAAACATCACATACAGACCTAGACCAACAGCGATCATAGGAATCGCATCCACAAGGCCCATTACGATGAAGAACTGAGTACGTAGTAGAGGGATTAGATCTGGTTGACGAGCTGCACCTTCTAGGAATTTACCACCTAGCATACCGATACCAATAGCTGCACCGATTGCCGCTAGACCCATCATGATAGCCGCAGCGATGTACAGCAGATCCATGTTTAAGTTTTCCATTTATAACTCCAAGTTTTATCTGAATGTTATGTAAAAATTTTTTATTAGTGTTCTTCTGATGCTTGAGATAGATAAACTATCGTCAAAATCATAAAGATAAATGCCTGTAGGGTGATGATCAATATGTGGAAAATCGCCCAAGGCACGGATAGAACCCATTGTGACCACCAAGGCAGAAGCCCTGCGATCAAAATGAAAATCAACTCACCCGCATACATATTACCGAATAAACGCAAGCCTAAAGAGACTGGTTTAGCCAATAACGTTACGCCTTCCAAAATCAGGTTAATTGGAATAAATGCCCAATGATTGAAAGGTTGTAAGCCAAGCTCTTTGGCAAATCCACCGATACCTTTTATCTTAATGCTGTAGTAAAGAATCAAGATAAATACACCAAGTGACATTGACATAGTAATGTTAACGTCAGTGGTAGGTACAACACGTAGATAAGGAATTCCCAAAAGCGTCGCTGTATGTGGAATAAAGTCGACCGGAATAAGATCCATTAGGTTCATTAGAAATACCCATCCGAAGACGGTTAACGCTAATGGAGCCACTAATGCGTTCTTTCCATGGAAAATATCTTTTACTGAGGCATCAACAAACTCAACGACCATTTCAACGAAGCACTGAAGCTTTCCTGGTACACCGCTAGTGGCTTTTTTGCCAACACGGTAAAAGATCCACATCATTAACGAGCCTAAAAGGACCGAAAATATTAATGAATCAATATTAAACGTCCAGAAACCGCTACCAGCTTGTAAGTTCGTAAGATGGTGTGAGATGTACTCCTGAGGAGTTAATTCACCTGAACCAGCCATTAGATATCCTGTCTAATTACGTTTGATAAAACCAAATGACATAATGCATTGCACAACAAAAGCTAAGATATAGCCTGAAAAGAAAGTAATTAAATGCACTTCCATGTACTTGAAAAAATACACAAAGAGAGCAACGGTGATTACAAACTTATAAGCTAAACCAATATAGGCTTTCGCCATTACTTTTGCTGCCGTATCCGCACCAGGTTTATTTAAATACAAACTTGTTACGATATACGGGATGCAGTACACCAGCCCCCCAAAAATGGCAGATTGACTCGCCATATCTCCCTGAACATACAAACTGATCAAGCTAAACGCACCAACTACAATAAACTGAGTTAAAACTAAAAAAAACATTCTATTTACACCCAATTACATTTATTTTTGGTTCAGCTGTATGCGCAGGACATACTACACCTTACTTTGTTTCTAATACAGAAAAGAGCAAGGCGTAAAATGATTATTTTTACATTCTGTTAATTGTTTGGCGATATTATAGTAACAGGGTTAATTTATAACTAACTTTGTGTTAAGGAGCATTTCAAGCTGCTCAATATCGTCAAAATCAATCGTTACTTTACCTTTGCCTTTAGCATTACGTCGAATAACGACCTTAGTACCAAACTGCTCAGAAAGCTTTTCCGCCAGACCTAGCGCTGGAATATCTTCCTCAGCAGGCTTATCTTCCACTGGCTCTAAATGTTTTTTGACTAGAGCTTCAGTTTGTCTAACGGTTAATTTCTTGGCAACTACAATTTTTGCAACATTACTTTGATCACATAATTCCAGAGATAAAAGGGCTCTAGCGTGCCCCATCTCTAATTCCTTTGATATAACGCAATGCTTTACGGACTCATCAAGCGTATTGAGACGCAGCAAATTGGTTACTGCAGTACGAGATTTTCCAATAGCATCAGCCACTTGTTGATGGGTCAATTCAAACTCTTTTTGCAGTCGTTCTAACGCTTGTGCTTCTTCGATGGCATTCAGATTTTCACGTTGAATGTTTTCAATTAACGCCATCGCGATGGCTGCACGATCCTGAACATTCTTAACCACACAAGGCACTTGCGTTAGACCGGCTAATTTAGCGGCACGCCAACGACGCTCACCAGCAATAATTTCATACTGTGATTCATTAAGTTTACGAACGACTAATGGCTGAATGATGCCTTGCGAACGAATAGATGAGGATAATTCTTGCAGCGCTTCTGGTTGGATATCTTTTCTTGGTTGGTATTTACCTGGAGATAATTGTGAAATAGAAATATCTGCCAATTGGCCTTCAGAAGATAGTGCTTGGCTATATGCCACTTTTTGTTGTTTTTCTCGAGCTTGTGAGCTAGTAGAAAGCAGGGCATCAAGACCTTTACCTAAACCACGTTTAGACATCTGAGGGTTTTCCTTTATTTCTTAATTCAATAGGGTTAAGCCATTATCGCTTGCGCTTCTTCACGACGCAAAATTTCACCAGCTAACGCCAAGTAGGCTTTAGAACCAGCGGAATATTTATCATAATACATAGCAGGTTTGCCATGGCTAGGCGCTTCAGCTAGACGAACATTACGTGGGATAACGGTGCGATACATTTTATCGCCAAAGTGTTTTTTTAGCTGTTCAGAAACATCGTTAGACAAACGGTTTCTAGGATCAAACATAGTACGTAAGATCCCTTCAATTTTTAAATCATGATTGACCACGGCAGCCAACTTGCTAATGGTATCCATCAATGCAGTTAAGCCTTCTAGAGCAAAATATTCACATTGCATTGGTACTAACACTGAATGTGAAGCAGCCATAGCATTGACAGTCAATAAGTTTAACGAAGGTGGGCAATCAATAAAAATATAATCATATTGTTGCCACACATCAGCAAGAGTATTTTTAAGACGAAGTTCTCGAGCAAACACTTCCATTAATTTAATTTCAGCGGCTGTCACATCGCCATTGGCAGCAATTAGATCATAACCAGCAGGCGTATTGCGACACACAACTTCATCAAAAGGCGTTTGCTCAACCAACAAATCATAAGCGGTAAAATCAACATCATACTTATCAATACCACTAGCCATTGTGGCATTACCTTGTGGATCTAAATCAATAACTAAGACGTTTCTTTTGGTTGCAGCCATAGACGCAGCAAGGTTAACGCACGTTGTCGTTTTCCCTACTCCACCTTTTTGATTGGCAATGGAAATGATTTTACCCACGAGTACCCCGTTATCCCTTTTTTTCCAAAATGATGAGGTGACGATCACCTTCTAATTCTGGAACTTGCAATACATGCACCTGAGAGACCATTAATGATTCCGGTAATTGTGCAATCTCATCTTCAGGCAATTGACCTTTAAGTGCAAGAAAAACACCACCGTCGGCTTTCGGAAGGTGATGACACCACTCTACCATATCCATCATAGAAGCAAACGCACGGCTAATTACGCCATCAAAGCCTACTTCAGGTTGAAACTCTTCTACTCGGCTTTGTACCGGTTCAACATTATGAATCGACAGCTCATGTAAAACCTGCTTAATAAAACGAATTCGCTTACCTAGGCTATCCAATAATGTAAATTGATAATCAGGATTCATAATCGCCAAAGGAATTCCTGGTAAACCAGGGCCAGTCCCTACATCAATAAAGCGCTCTCCAGATAAATATGGACTCACCACAATACTATCCATAATGTGCTTAACTAGCATATCTATTGGATTACGTACGGACGTTAAATTATAGGCTTTATTCCATTTATCAAGCATTTGTACATAACCAATTAATTGATCACGTTGTAATTCCGAAACTTTAAGATCGGTTTGAGATAATAAACTATCCAGCTTCTCTATCAATGCTTGATTAAGCAAATTGGGATTCATGCAGCATCCCCTTTCTTTAATTGACCTTGTTTTTTCAAATGCACCAACAAAATAGAAATGGCTGCTGGAGTAATCCCTGAAATACGTGAAGCAATACCAATGGTTTCAGGTTTAGCATTATTTAATTTTGCTACTACTTCATTCGACAAACCTTTTACCTGGGCATAATCTAAATCTGCCGGTAATTTGGTATTTTCATGGCGCAGTGATTTTTCGATCTCTTCTTTTTGGCGTTGAATGTATCCTTCGTATTTTACTTGGATCTCAACTTGTTCGGTTGCTTGAGGATCTTCCATCGTCGAAGAGAATACTTCTAAAGACGTTAATTTTTCATAAGTCATTTCAGGGCGACGAAGTAGATCTTCACCATTGGCTTCTCGCGCAATTGGTGTTTTAAGTAATTGATTTAAAGCATCGATATTGGTGGATTTAGGGTTCACCCAAATATCTTTTAGACGTTGACGCTCTAACTCCATGTTTTCGACTTTTTGATTGAAGCGAGCCCAACGAGCATCATCCACTAAACCTAATTCACGACCTTTCTCGGTTAGACGTAAATCCGCATTATCTTCACGAAGCAACAAGCGATATTCTGCACGAGAAGTAAACATGCGGTACGGTTCTTTGGTGCCCATAGTGGATAGATCATCAATAAGAACTCCCATATAAGCCTCGTCACGACGTGGGCTCCAAGATTCTTTACCTTGAGTAAATAATGAAGCGTTAAGACCAGCCATTAACCCTTGAGCAGCCGCTTCTTCATAACCTGTGGTACCGTTTATTTGACCAGCAAAGAATAAACCAGAAATAAACTTAGTTTCATAACTTTGTTTTAAATCGCGAGGATCAAAGAAATCATATTCAATCGCATAACCTGGACGAACGATCTGGGCATTTTCAAACCCTTTCATCGATTGAACGATCTTCACTTGCACATCAAATGGCAGACTGGTTGAAATACCATTTGGGTATAATTCTGTTGTGGTTAGGCCTTCTGGTTCAATAAAAATTTGGTGACTATTTTTATCGGCAAAGCGCATTACTTTGTCTTCGATAGACGGACAGTAACGTGGACCAATCCCTTCAATCACTCCTGAATACATCGGACTACGATCCAGATTAGCTCGGATCACATCATGAGTTTGCTCATTGGTATGAGTAATAAAACATGGGATCTGCTCTGGATGATCACTTTGCTGACCCATAAAAGAAAATACTGGTGTTGGATTATCACCATGTTGTTTTTCTAAACTCTCAAGGTTAACGGTTCGAGCATCAATACGTGGTGGAGTACCCGTTTTTAAACGATCAACACGAAATGGCAGAGCACGTAGACGATCCGCTAATGCGATGGAAGGTGGATCGCCTGCACGGCCCCCAGAGAAATTTTCCATCCCGATATGAATTTTACCACCAAGGAAAGTTCCAACGGTTAATACCACCGCTTTGGCTTTAAATTTTAATCCCATTTGAGTAACAACACCGGTGACTTGATCGTTTTCGACGATCACATCATCAACCGCTTGTTGAAAAAGGCTTAAATTGGGTTGGTTTTCTAAAGTACTACGTACTGCATTTTTATATAAAACGCGATCCGCTTGAGCGCGAGTAGCACGAACGGCAGGACCTTTTGATGCGTTTAATGTTCTAAATTGAATGCCAGCTTTATCAATAGCTTTCGCCATTAACCCACCTAATGCATCGACTTCTTTAACCAAGTGTCCTTTGCCAATACCACCAATTGCTGGGTTGCATGACATTTGACCTAAAGTGTCGATATTGTGAGTAAGCAGCAATGTCTTTTGGCCTGTACGAGCAGACGCAAGAGCAGCTTCCGTTCCAGCATGGCCACCACCTACGACGATGACGTCAAAGTTTTCGTGATAAAACATGATCAGACCTCAAGAGTTAAAATAAAACGATCACAACAAAATGATCTTAGGAAATAAAAGGAGCGATATTCTACCTTTTTTAATCTTCACTGAGAATCAATTTGTTGGTTTTAAGAAATGATCAAAGAGCTTTAATATATATAAGATCTTTATATAGATCTTTTATTAGATCTACTATTAGGGGAGCACGATCTTGTGGATAATCAAAAAATGATCTTAAAGATCATAGTGTTTAAGTAGATCCTTTCTTGTGATCTAACGTTGATCTAGTGCTGTATTAGCTGGGATCTAAATAGCTAGTTATCCACAGTGAATATTTAAAGAATAGTTATCCAATGAATAACTATGTCAGGATCACAGGATAAAATGCAGTTTATCCACAGACGATTTGTTCATAAAAGCAGCAAACAGTTTTATTCATTCTCGATTTATGACTTTAATTAATGTTTTTTACACCTAAAAAAAGACTTTAAATTGAATAGAGAGAAAAAAAGCAGACCGAGATCTGCTTTTAAATGGATTTGTTTTTATCAAGGTTAACTAGTAAATGCTGCCATATTATCAATTAACCAAGCTTCTGCTGGTTCTTCTGGTACTGGTGCTTCGATGACATCTATTTCTAAATGTGGGCAAAGCTCTTGAGTCCCAATATCTAATAGCATCGCTCGAGCATCTTTACCGGCGCCACAAAAGGTATCATAGCTTGAATCGCCAATGGCAATAACTGCAAACTTGACCTCTGACATGCGCGGTGGTGTTGATTTAATTGCGTCGATAAAAGGTTGAATATTATCTGGATAATCGCCAGCACCGTGGGTTGAGGTGATGATCAACCAAATACCATTGGCTTCGATTTCATTAAGATCCGGTTGATTGTGGATCTGAGTTTCTAGTCCTTGAGCTTGCAGTAGATCATTTAAGTGATCACCAACATATTCAGCTCCGCCTAAGGTGCTACCCGTAATAATGTGGATCATATTATTCCTTTAATTACTTACCGATACAGAATGAAGAGAAGATACGACCCAATAAATCATCCGAACTAAACTCTCCGGTGATTTCGTTGAGGTGCTGCTGTGTGATGCGCAGCTCTTCTGCTAAGATTTCTCCGGCCATATAGCCTTCAAGTTGTTGCTGGCCGATAGACAGGTGTTCAGATGCTTTATCAAGCGCTTCTAAGTGTCTACGTCGAGCCATAAAGCTACCTTCACTGCCGCCCGCAAAGCCCATACAGTCTTTTAAGTGTTCACGTAAAGATTCTACTCCTTGGCCAGTTTTAGCTGACAGGCGTATTAAGGTTGGATTATTGACATGACAAATACCGAGAGCTTCGCCGGTTTGATCGGCTTTATTACGAATCACTGTCATACCAATATTTTCTGGTAAACGCTCAACAAAATCAGGCCAAATCTCTTTAGGATCGGTGGCGTTAGTCGTGGTGCCATCAACCATAAATAACACACGATCGGCTTGCTCTATTTCTTCCCAAGCACGTTCAATACCGATTCTTTCTACTTCATCAGACGCTTCACGTAAGCCTGCGGTATCAATAATATGTAATGGCATTCCATCAATGTGAATATGCTCACGTAGCACGTCTCGGGTCGTTCCTGCTATATCGGTTACAATTGCTGAGTCTTTACCTGATAAGGCGTTGAGTAGGCTAGATTTACCCGCATTAGGGCGTCCAGCGATCACTACCTTCATACCTTCACGAATCAGCGCGCCTTGGTTGGCTTCTTTACGTACCGAGGCCAAATTATCAATAATATTTTGTAAGTCGGTACTGACTTTACCATCAGCTAAAAAGTCGATTTCTTCTTCGGGAAAATCAATGGCCGCTTCTACATAGATACGTAGGTGGATTAATGATTCGACGAGATTATTGATGCGTTGGGAGAATTCACCTTGTAGAGAATTAAGAGCCGATTTGGCTGCTTCTTCTGAGCTAGCATCAATTAAATCGGCTATCGCTTCGGCTTGAGTCAGATCGATTTTGTCATTTAAAAAAGCACGTTCAGAAAATTCACCAGGGCGAGCGGCACGAATCCCATCGATTTTAAGAATACGTTTGATTAACATATCCATCACTACAGGACCACCATGACCTTGTAGTTCTAAAACATCTTCACCAGTAAAAGAGTTAGGATTTGGGAAGTAAAGGGCGATCCCCTGATCAAGTTGAATCCCACTTTCATCTTTAAAAGGTAAATATTCGGCGTAACGAGGTTTAACCTCTCGACCAAGTACTTCCAAAGCGACTTGAGTGGCTTTAGGGCCTGAGACTCGGATAATACCAACACCACCACGACCGAGTGCGGTAGCTTGAGCGACAATTGTCTCTGTATTCATAATTCCAACCATTTCAAAAGGTTATACCAAGTCAAACAAATAACTACTCATCTTAGCTTGTTAAAAAACTTGCGAACTGCGTTATAAAATTTGTATGTAGAGCCACTACAAACAGAAATTTTATGTCTTGTTATCAAGCTTTTTCTCTACGCTAATTTAGACCACTTATTTATTGGAATTGGTATGAAGTTTTTTCAATTGTAATTCGCCTTATGAATTTATAAAGCAAAAAAAGCAAAAGGCGACCAATGTGGTCGCCTTATTTAATATTTCGTCTGGCTAAGATTATTTCTTAGAGTGCAGACCTTTCTTCTCTAACGCTCGGTAGATTACCGTTTGCTGTACCAAGGTTACGATGTTCGACATTAGGTAGTAAAGAACGAGACCTGATGGGAACCATAAGAAGAAGAAGATGAAGATGATTGGCATAAACATCATCATTTTCTGTTGCATTGGATCTGTGACCGTTGTTGGGCTCATTTTTTGGATGATTAACATCGAGATACCCATCAATACTGGCAAGATGTAGTAAGGATCTTGCGCAGATAAATCGTGGATCCAACCAAAGAATGGTGCATGACGTAATTCAACAGACTCCATCAATGCCCAATAAAGTGCAATGAAAATTGGCATCTGTAGAAGAATAGGGAAACAACCACCAAGTGGGTTTACTTTTTCTTCTTTGTACATCGCCATCATTTCTTGGCTAATACGCTGACGGTCATCACCTAGACGCTCACGCATTGCAGCAATCTTAGGTTGCAGCATACGCATTTTAGCCATTGAGGTGTACTGAGCTTTGGTTAGTGGGTACATAGCACCACGAACGATGAAAGTCAGTAAAATAATCGCAATACCCCAGTTACTACTGATGTGAGCTTGTAGGAATGATAGGAGCGAATGAAGTGGTTTAGCGATGAACCACAACCAACCATAATCAACAACTAAATCAAGATGTGGTGCTGTTGCTTCCATTGCATCTTGAAGTTTAGGCCCAGCCCAAAGGGTTGATGTTATTTGACCGGTAGAATCATTTGCAATAACTAGATTTGGCGTACGAACACCAATATCCGCTGTGTTGCCTATGACACGTGAGTAGATGGTTGTACCTGGTTGGTCGCGAGGGATCCAAGCAGAAGTAAAGTAGTGCTGTAGCATTGCTACCCAACCCTGCCCATCTTCTAGTTTGACGTTAAGATTTTTATCTCTCATCTCATCAAACTTATATTTTTTGTAGTGAGTGTCTGAAGTTGAGAAAGCACCACCAGTATAAACAGGCATACCAATATGGCCGCCACCCTCAATCATAGTTTGACGTAAGTGAGCGTACATACCTAATGTAGCATCTTGGCCAGAGTGGTTATTGATGTCATAAACGACATCAATCGCATAACTACCACGTTTGATGATAAAGGTTTTGATGTAATCAATACCATTTGCGCTGTAAGTAAGAGGAATACGTAATTCATCCTGACCGTCGGCTAATTGATAAGATTTTGCACTAGCGCGATATTGAGGACGGTTTGCTGTGCTGACATCAATCCCTTGAGGACCGACTAGACCACTTTGAGCGATATATTGATGCTCATTGGTATTTTCTAGCAGAACAAAAGAATCTTTAGAGTCTAGCGTTGCGTTGTATTTATTCAGCTTAGCTGAAACAACATCACCACCTACAGGAGTAATCGCTAAAGTCAGTACATCGGATTTAACTTCGATGTTGAAAGCGGCCGGTAGAGTTTTTGCTTGCTGAGGAGCTAACGGATCAGCTGACGCTTCAGCAGGGTCATGCGGTAGGCTACTGTCTGTATTCGTTTGAGTCTGCTGCACGCTAGTTTGGGCCGGTTGAGCATCTTTATTATTCCATTGTTGGAACAATAAAAAGCTGACTAGAGCAAAAGCGATTAACAGGATATTACGTTGAGAATCCATTGTTATTTATCTCTGTCGTGTTTTTGATTAGGTGGGACAGGGTCATATCCCCCAGCATTTAAAGGATGGCATTTTAATAGACGTTTGCCAGATAACCAACACCCTTTTACAAAACCGTGCTCTTTAATTGCTTCAATAGCATAAGTAGAACAAGTTGGAGTAAAGCGACATCGAGGTCCAATTAAGGGGCTAATGATTCCTTTATATAGGTAAATTAACCTAATAGCTAACCACGATAAGGGCGAGACAGGCGTTGCCATAACTTCTCAAATATTTTAAAAATTTCGTCATTACTCAAATCTTGAGCACTCTTTTTCGCTATTACTACAAAATCTTTATTTGGCAGTTGAGTTTGTTTTAGACGAAAGCTTTCACGGGCTAAACGTTTAAAACGATTACGACCAACAGCGGTTTTGATTTGTTTTTTAGGAACAGCTAATCCAAGTCTTGGATGGGAGAGTGTATTATTGCGAGCGATAATAGTGAAATGAGGGGAGCCGGCTCGATGAGCTTGCTGAAAGACGTTTTGATAATGCTCGGGAGTTAACAAACGTAACTCCCGAGTAAAAGTAGACTTAGTCAAAATAATTCAAGAATTATTTTGAAAGGCGCTTACGGCCTTTTGCACGACGTGCATTAATTGTCTTACGACCATTCTTAGTTGCCATACGAGCACGGAAGCCGTGAGTACGTTTGCGCTTAAGAACAGTAGGTTGAAAAGTGCGTTTCATGGTAATTACCTTTACTGATCAGTAGTTTATAGGTTCTTGTTAAACCTGGTGTAAGATGTTTTATCCGACACCTCTCAACAAAGAGGCGGAATTGTAATCATTGACTGGCTAAGAGTCAATGCTACAGGGCTTAATAAACACGGAAATCGCATAATAAAAAGCCAGTTGGCCTAAAAATCTGTGTGCGGATTATACGGGTTCTTAAATCAAGTGCAAGGATCCTATTGGATCCCAACTTGATTTAAAAACTTAATAAGTTGTGGATTAGTTGGGTTTTTAAATATTTGATCCGGCGTACCTTGTTCAACAATCTTACCATTTGCCATGTAGATCACGCGATCCGCCACTTCTCGAGCAAACTGCATTTCATGGGTGACCACCAGCATAGTTTGGTGCTGTTTCGCTAATTTCTTCATTAAAGACAACACTTCACCGACCCATTCAGGATCCAATGCTGAAGTCGGTTCATCAAATAATAACAGTTCGGGATCAAAGGCCATTGCTCGGCCAATACCAACGCGCTGTTGTTGACCGCCTGATAATGCCGCAGGGTAGCTATCCCCTTTATCACCTAGTCCAATATCATCTAAAATTTGCTGAGCGTGGGCTAGAGCTTGGTCTTTTTTCCAACCTCGTACCGTGATTAAGCCTTCAGCGATATTTTGACGAGCAGTTAAATGAGCAAATAGCGCATAGTTCTGGAACACAAAGCCTGTTTTACGGCGTAGTGCTAACATATCGGCTTTACTGTAGTGTTGGGTATCCACTTTAGTGCCTTCTATTTCGATCACACCTTGTTCTGGGTTCTCCAAAAAGTTAACACAGCGTAGTAGAGTGGATTTACCAGTACCGCTGGAACCAATAATGACAATGATTTCGCCTTTTTTGATCTCGATATCAACGCCACGTAGCACTTCAGTCTTACCGAAAGATTTATGTAAATTAGAAATTCGAATCATCGTTGGTACGCCTTATTGAGTTTAGTTTCAGCCCAAGTTTGTACGCGTGTTAGCACTAGTACTACTCCCCAATAAATGAGGGCGACCGCTAAGAAAGCTTCAAAGAAACGAAAGCTAGAAGAAGCCTCCATTTGCGCCTTCGCCATAATTTCGGCTACCCCTAAAGTAAAAGCGAGAGAAGTAGATTTGATCATATCAATGAAGTAATTCATTAAAGAAGGCAATGCCACACGAGAAGCTTGAGGCAAAATGATTCGGCGCATTGATTGCGATGGTGTCATACCAATTGAAATACTGGCTTCCATTTGGCTGCGATCAATACCAATGATTGCGGCACGAATACTTTCTGCCATATAAGAAGCAAAGTGTAGAGTGAGGCCAATAATCGCCGCGGTAAACGCATCCATACCAACTAGAATTGGAAAGATTTGTGGTAGCCCGTAGTAGAGTAAAAATAACTGTACTAATAGCGGCGTACCACGGAAAAAACTAATGTATAGCTGGCTCAGTTGATTCAATACCGGCACTTTAAATACCCGAATATTGGCTATAACTACTGAGAGAATGAGAGCGAAGAGCATGCCCCACAATGCCATTTGCAAAGTGGTGCCTAAATACCGAAATAATATTGGCAGTAGGTCGAGCATGTAATTGAAATCAAAATTCATGTTGAAGATTACGGTCCTTATATTGGTGCAAATTGCCAGCTTACTTGACCTTTTGAGCCCTGTGCGTGCAAACGATATTGATGATAATGGGCAACTTTACTGCGATGCGCAATACTCACTAGGGTGGTATTGGGTAATCGACTCGCTAATAGTTGATATAAATAGCTTTCGGTTTCTTCATCGAGTGATGAGGTTGCTTCGTCTAAAAACAGCCATGTTGGCTTGAGTATTAACGCTCTTACAATCGCAACCCGTTGCTGCTCACCTGGTGACATAGTGTGTGACCATTGCTCAGTGTCATCTAATTTATGGTTGAAGTGTGCTAATTGGCAATCAGACAATAATTGTTCAATAGCTTGATCGCTGATATTGATATCGACATTCGGATAACACAACACTTCACGTAGTGTTCCTGTCGGTAGATAAGGCTTTTGTGGTAAGAATAAACGGCGTTCGGCTAATTCAATATTCCCTTCCGAAAACGGCCAAATCCCAGCAATGGTTTTCATTAAAGTACTCTTACCAATACCTGATTGCCCCGAAATTAAAGTATGTTGACCTGATTGCAAAGTCAGTTGGTTTAAATGACTTAAAGTAGTGCCATTAGGTAGTTTAATCGCACATTGAGCAATGGTTAAATGATCGTTTTGATGACGAGTCATTAATAATTTGGAATGTGCTGATTGCTGCTTGGTTTCGATCATATCTTGGTTATAAGTGGTTAAACGGTCAACACTGGCTTTCCAACTGGCAATACTGGCGTAAGAATCGACAAACCAACTAACCGCTCCCATTACTTGAGAGAAAGCATTATTGACTTGCATCAACCCACCGAGCTTGATGGCTCCAGAGAAAAAACTTGGCGCAGCAATAATGATCGGGAAGATAATAGCGATTTGGTTATAGCCACTATTAAAGCCGACAATTTGTTTTTGTTTACGCATAATTTGCCAAGTATTTTTCCATACATCAGTAAAACGCCATTCCAATAGCTCACGTTCTTTATCTTCACCGTTATACAGCGCCACCCCTTCGGCATTTTCACGTAGACGCACCATGGAATAACGAAAGTTTGCTTCAAATTTTTGCTGCATAAAGTTTAAACCAATCAGAGGTTTACCAATTTTGTGCATGACAAAGCTACCTACCACGGCATAAAGCAAAGCTGCCCACACCATAAAGCCGGGTATATTAATATGATGGCCGGCAATATTGATATTTAGCGGCGAGGATAACCCCCATAAAATGGTAATAAAAGATGCTAGTGTGACGACTGAGTTGAGTAATCCAAGGGATAAGTTGAGGGTATCTCCGGTGAATTGGTCGATATCTTCGGCGATACGTTGGTCAGGGTTATCGGTTTGATGATTACCACGCTCTAATTGAAAGTACGAACGATCACTAAGCCATTCAGTAAAATAGGCGTTGGTTAACCAACGACGCCAACGTAGTTGCAGCATCATATTGAGATAGATGCGATACACCGCAATGGCAATGAAAATTGCTGCAATGATCGAGAATTTTAAGATTAACTGGGTGAAGGCTTCTTTATCGAGTTCTTGAAATGCGTTGTAAAAATCAGAATTCCACTTGTTAAGAATTACTGACATGTACACCATACCAAGGTTGAGGACAACAATGGCTAGCAACAAACCACGAGCGATCCATTTTTCTTCTGATTGCCAATAAGGTTTAGATAACTGCCAAACCTTGCCAAGAAAGCGAGAGGACGTTAAACGAAGCGCCATATCAAGATGTTCCTTTCATATAAAATCTAGAGCCTATAAAGACCGACATAAACAATCAGAGTTCATTCAAGCCGGTCATTAGTGCTAATCAAGGTTACATTTTGATACAAATCACAATATTTGGGTAGTAGATTGATTCAGCGGCTTAAAATACAAAACCGCTTACCATCACTCCTCGTTTACGTATCAGGAGAATGGCAAGCGGCTAAAGGGACAATCGGTTAATGAGAAAGGTTAGATTACTTATGAGTAATATCGGCACCAAACCATTTTTCAGAAATAGTGGCCAAAGTACCATCTTCACGCATTGCTGCTAATGCAGTGTTTACTTCAGCTTGTAGCTTTTTGCCTTTTTCGTTATCAACAAATGGCCAAGCATTTTCGATGGTTTCAAAAGGCTGACCCGCTAACTGTAGTGGGAGATTGGTGGCTTTAATGAGTTGTAGAGCAGATAGACGATCCATGACGAATGCATCAGAACGACCTAATACAACATCTTGTTCAATACCAGCATCGTAAGTTTTGATATTGATTTTACCTTCTTTATCATAACTACGTAGCACTTGTTCGAAGTTTGAACCTAAGTTAACGGCTACGGTTTTGCCAGCAAGATCTTCTACACCATTGATCGAATCATTGCCTTTTTTCACAGTGATCTGCACGCCATCAACCACATAAGGATCAGAGAATAAGTATTTGGCTTTACGTGAATCGGTAATCGTTACTTGATTTGAAATAGTATCGATACGGCCGGTTTCGAGTAGACCAAACAGACCTGAGAAGTTGGCAGTAACAAATTTCACGTCATAGTGGTTGCGTTGACCAATCTCATTCCATAAATCCACTTCAAAGCCTTGTAGTTTATCAAGTTTTTGAAAAGTAAATGGAAAGTAAGTGCCTGACATGCCTACTTTCACTTCTTGATTCGCTGCTTGAGCAAAGTTGGAAACAGCAAAAAATAGTGCGGCAGCGGTAACAATTTTATTTAAAATTCGGCTCATAGTGAGTTCTCCAGATTATTTGAGTTCCATTATAGTTATTCACTTATTAATAAATCTAAGAACAAGATGTTATTAATCATAACAATTGGTGTTGTTAAACAATAGCTGATCAGTTTTTGTCTTGTGGGTAACTTTATCCCCGGAGAGCAAAAATTGTTTATTAAAATGCTTTAATTGCTTGACGGCGCACAAAATCGGGATAGATCTAAAAAAACTGTGAATAACTTAGATCTTATTCACTGATCTCAGGATCTATTGCTGGTGATCTTATAGTGATAGCTGTAGAATTACTCTCCTTTCAGATCATTTCATTTCGTGTGAGGTTAATGTGTCGTCTTCGTTATGGTTGCAGTGTTCGCAACAGCTTCAAGAAGAGCTTCCCGCAACTGAATTCAGCATGTGGGTAAGACCGCTGCAAGCTGAACTCAATGACAATACTCTCACCTTATTTGCCCCTAATCGCTTTGTATTGGATTGGGTGCGTGATAAGTATCTCAATAGTATTAACCGTTTATTGAAAGAGTTTTGTGGCTCAGATACGCCAAATCTTCATTTTGAAGTTGGTAGTAAACCTGTTCAAAGTACAGTTGAAGTACCGAAAAGAACCGCTGCCGATGTGGCTGCAGAATCATCAGCTCCTGCGCAATTGCAAAAAAGTCGCCCATTAGATAAATCTTGGGATACTGGTGAGCGTGAAGTGGTTATCGATGTTAATCATCGTTCTAATGTTAACCCTAAGCATAAGTTTCATAACTTTGTTGAGGGTAAGTCGAACCAGTTAGGTCTAGCTGCAGCAAAACAAGTTTCCGATAATCCAGGTGTTTCTTATAACCCACTGTTTTTATATGGTGGCACGGGTTTAGGTAAAACTCACTTATTGCATGCGGTAGGTAATGCCATTGTTGAAAGTAAGCCAGATGCTCGAGTGGTGTACATGCACTCTGAGCGTTTTGTGCAAGATATGGTAAAAGCGCTACAAAATAACGCGATTGAAGAATTTAAACGTTACTATCGTAGTCTAGATGCTTTGCTGATCGATGATATTCAATTTTTTGCCAATAAAGAGCGTTCGCAAGAAGAATTCTTTCATACCTTTAACGCATTGCTAGAAGGTAATCAGCAAATCATTCTTACTTCTGACCGTTATCCAAAAGAAATCAACGGGGTTGAAGATCGTTTGAAATCTCGTTTTGGTTGGGGATTGACCGTTGCGATCGAACCACCAGAGCTGGAAACCCGTGTCGCGATCTTGATGAAAAAAGCCGAAGATCACCAAATTACGCTTGCTGATGAAGTGGCATTCTTTATTGCTAAGCGTCTACGTTCAAACGTTCGTGAGTTGGAAGGTGCGTTAAACCGCGTGATTGCTAATGCCAATTTTACCGGTCGTCCAATCACCATTGATTTCGTACGTGAAGCATTGCGTGATTTACTGGCGTTACAAGAAAAGCTGGTGACCATCGACAATATTCAAAAAACTGTCGCTGAATATTACAAAATTAAAGTGGCTGACTTATTATCTAAGCGTCGCTCTCGTTCGGTTGCACGTCCTCGTCAATTGGCGATGGCTTTATCGAAAGAATTAACCAACCACAGTTTGCCTGAAATTGGCGATGCTTTTGGTGGTCGCGACCATACCACGGTGTTGCACGCTTGTCGTAAAATCAAAGAACTACGAGAAGAAAGCCATGATATTAAAGAAGATTACTCTAACTTGATTCGCACCCTGTCTTCTTAATATTAGGCGCTTAATTCCAAGCTATCTTTACCGCTGTTTTGGCCGTGTTTTTAATAGAATTAGATTATTTAGAGTAGATTATGAAATTTACCATTGAACGTACTCAATTGATTAAACCTTTGCAGCAGGTGTCTGGTGCTCTTGGTGGTCGCTCAAGTTTGCCTATTTTGGGTAACTTATTAATTAAAGTCGATAATGGTGAATTGTCGATTACTGCGACCGACCTTGAAGTGGAATTAGTTTGTCGCTTGGCGTTAGAAGGCAACTTTGAACCGGGCAGCACGACCGTTCCATCACGTAAATTTTTAGATATTTGCCGTGGTCTACCTGATAGCTCTCAGATTGATGTAACGTTAGATGATGAACGTTTATTGATAAAATCTGGCCGTAGTCGTTTCTCATTAGCCACACTGCCGGCATCTGATTTTCCTAATATTGAAGACTGGACGAGTGAGGCGGAAGTGACGGTTACTCAAGGCGAACTACGTCATTTAGTCGAAAAAACTCAATTCTCAATGGCTAACCAAGATGTGCGCTATTACTTAAACGGTATGTTGTTTGAAATTGAAGGTACCACATTACGTTCAGTGGCTACTGATGGTCACCGTATGGCAGTTGCTGAAACGGCGTTGGTTGGTGAGTATGCACAGCAGCAAGTGATCGTGCCGCGTAAAGGTGTACTAGAGTTAATTAAGCTATTAGATCGTCCTGACGAGCAAGTGACCTTGCAAATTGGTAGCTCTAATATTCGCGCCAATGTAAACGAATTTACCTTCACTTCTAAGTTAGTTGATGGTCGTTTCCCGGATTACCGCCGCGTAATGCCGCAATCAACCAATAAAACACTAGAAGCTGATTGTGAAGCGTTGCGTCAATCGTTCTCACGTGCGGCGATTTTATCAAATGAGAAATTCCGCGGCGTACGAGTAAATTTATCTGGCTCTGAAATGCGAATTACTGCTAATAACCCAGAGCAAGAAGAAGCAGAAGAAAACCTTGATGTGAACTACCAAGGTGAGCCATTAGAGATTGGTTTTAACGTGAGCTACGTGTTGGATATTTTGAACACTCTAAAATGCCAAACCGTGCGTATGTCGATGAGTGATGCTAACGCGAGTGCTTTGGTTGAGAATATCGAAGATACATCTGCTATGTATGTTGTTATGCCGATTCGCTTGTAAATGCCATTAACTCGTTTATCTATAAAGCAATTTCGCAATATTGAAGCCTGTGATATCTCGTTATCATCAGGCTTTAATTTTCTTGTCGGGCCGAATGGCAGCGGCAAAACCAGCGTATTAGAAGCGATTTACTTGCTTGGGCATGGCCGTTCATTCAAAAGTACCTTAACTGGGCGAGTGATTCAAAATGAACAAAGCGAGTTGTTTGTCCATGGGCGCTTTTTGTCTGATGATGATTTTGAGTTGCCGATTGGTATCAATAAACAACGAGATGGTAGTAGTGAAGTTAAGATCGGTGGTCAAAGTGGGCAGAAAATTGCTCAATTGGCGCAAATTTTGCCTCTACAGTTAATCCATACCGAAGGTTTTGAATTATTAACGGAAGGACCAAAGTTCCGTCGATCTTTCATTGATTGGGGAGTATTCCATACCCAACCTAGCTTCTATGAAAAATGGGCACGCTTAAAACGTTTAATTAAGCAAAGAAATGCATTATTGAAGACCGCAACAGGTTATCAAGAGCTGAGTTATTGGGATAAAGAACTGGCCGAATTGGCTGAAACCATTAGCCAGTGGCGCTTTGACTATGTCACAGAGTTAAAACAAGTGGCAGAACACATTTGTGGTGTATTTTTACCTGAATTTGAAGTGAAAATTCAGTATTATAGAGGGTGGGATAAAGACACGCCCTATGCTGAAATTTTACAGAAGAATTTCGAGCGCGATCAGCAACTCGGTTACACCTTTAGTGGACCTAATAAAGCCGATCTAAAACTAAAAATTAATGCGACACCGGTGGAAGATGTATTGTCTCGTGGGCAGTTAAAGCTCATGGTGTGTGCTTTGCGTTTAGCGCAAGGTCAACACCTAACCGACACCACAGGTAAGCAGTGTATTTATTTAATTGATGATTTTGCCTCAGAGCTAGATGGTCAACGTCGAGGGCGTCTTGCAGAATATTTAAAGCAAACGCAGGCACAGGTTTTTGTAAGCTCTATTACTGCAAGTCACATTGCTGAAATGCAAAGTGAAAATAGCAGGATGTTTCATGTGGAACATGGCAAAATAGAGCAAGGATAATTAAGGCGAGAACAATTCATGTCGAATAACAATGATTCTGCAAATAGCTATGATTCATCAAGTATTAAAGTACTTAAAGGGCTAGATGCTGTACGTAAACGTCCAGGGATGTATATCGGTGATACTGATGATGGTACTGGCCTTCACCACATGGTGTTTGAGGTCGTCGATAACTCAATTGATGAAGCATTAGCTGGCCATTGTTCAGACATCATAATCACCATTCATGAAGATAACTCTGTATCGGTGAGCGATGACGGTCGTGGTATTCCAACGGAAATGCACGAAGAAGAAGGTGTTTCAGCCGCTGAAGTTATCATGACGGTACTGCATGCTGGTGGTAAGTTTGATGATAACTCTTATAAAGTTTCCGGTGGTTTACACGGCGTAGGTGTTTCAGTTGTTAACGCCTTGTCTGAAAAAGTTGAGTTAACCATCAAGCGTCAAGGTGAAATCTTCCAACAAGTTTATAAGCATGGTGTGCCAGAAGCGCCACTTGCTGTGATCGGTAAAACCGAAGAAACCGGTACGCGTATTCGTTTTTGGCCAAGTGAAGAAACCTTTACCAATATCGAATTCCATTACGACATTCTTGCTAAGCGTTTACGTGAATTATCATTCCTAAACTCAGGTGTTTCGATCAAATTAACTGACGAGCGTGAAGAAGATAAAAGTGATCACTTCATGTTTGAAGGTGGCATCCGTGCTTTCGTTGAGCATCTAAACCGCAACAAAACCCCGATTCACCAAAAGATTTTCTACTTTGACCACTCTCGCGAAGAAGATGGCATTACCGTTGAAGTGGCAATGCAATGGAATGACACTTTCCAAGAAGGCGTATACTGTTTTACTAACAATATCCCTCAGCGTGATGGTGGTACTCACTTAGCCGGTTTCCGTGGTGCATTAACGCGTACTTTGAATAACTTTATGGATAAAGAAGGTTACTCGAAGAAAGCGCAAGCGGCGACCTCGGGTGATGATGCTCGTGAAGGCCTTACCGCTGTCGTTTCGGTAAAAGTGCCAGATCCAAAATTCTCAAGCCAAACCAAAGATAAACTGGTTTCTTCTGAAGTGAAATCGGCTGTTGAGTCTGCGATGAGCGAAAAACTATCGGAATTCTTAATTGAAAACCCGAACGAAGCGAAAATCGTTTGTGGCAAAATCATTGATGCCGCTCGTGCTCGTGAAGCGGCGCGTAAAGCTCGTGATATGACTCGTCGTAAAGGCGCGTTAGATTTAGCTGGCTTACCGGGTAAACTAGCCGATTGCCAAGAAAAAGATCCTGCTCTTTCTGAACTATACATAGTGGAAGGGGACTCTGCTGGCGGTTCAGCCAAGCAGGGGCGTAACCGTAAAAACCAAGCGATTTTGCCATTGAAAGGTAAAATCCTAAACGTTGAAAAAGCACGTTTTGATAAAATGCTGTCTTCACAAGAAGTGGCAACGCTAATTACTGCACTAGGTTGTGGTATTGGGCGTGACGAATACAACCCAGATAAACTGCGTTACCACAACATCATCATCATGACCGATGCCGATGTCGATGGTTCTCACATCCGTACTTTGCTTTTGACTTTCTTCTACCGTCAAATGCCAGAGCTTATCGAACGTGGTTACATCTACATTGCTCAGCCACCACTTTATAAAGTGAAGAAAGGTAAGCAAGAGCAATACATTAAAGATGAAGAAGCGATGGAGCTTTACCAAGCCGGCCTTGCACTTGATGGCGCAGCGTTATACGTGAACCCTCAAGCACCCGCAATGACAGGTGAAGCGCTTGAGAAATTGGTTCTTCAATACAATGAAGGCATTAAGTTAATTAAACGCATGAGTCGTCGTTACCCATATGCGATGATTAATGAGTTAACTTATATTCCTCGCTTAACTGCTGATATGTGTCAAGATTCTGAGCAAGTTCAAGCTTGGGGTCAAAAATTAGTTGAGCAATTGAATGCTAAAGAAGTCGGTGCGAGCCAATACTCTCTTGAAGTTGAAAAACACCAAGAGCTAGGTATCAGTATTCCTAAACTTGTAGTTCGTACTCACGGTGTGATGCATGAATATGTAGTATCTTTAGATTTATTAAACTCTAAAGAATATGGTCGTTTAGCCGATCTTTCTGAAGCATTAGATGGTTTAGTTGAAGAAGGTGCTTATGTGAAGCGTGGTGAGCGTACTCAAGAAGTATCGACTTTCTCTGCTGCACTTGAATGGCTAATTAAAGAATCACGTCGTGGCTTATCCCTACAGCGTTACAAAGGTCTAGGTGAGATGAACCCAGATCAACTTTGGGAAACCACTATGGACCCAGAAACACGTCGCATGATGCAAGTAACGATCGATGATGCGGTTGCATCAGATGAGTTGTTCACTACATTAATGGGTGACCAGGTAGAACCTCGTCGTAAGTTCATTGAAGACAACGCATTGAAAGTAGCGAACCTAGATGTTTAGATTTAGACGTGTAGTCTGAAACGCTAACTGAAATCTTTAAAAGCCCTTTGTTTACGCAAAGGGTTTTTTGTTTTTAGGGATAGAAAATAGATTAAAAAATTTTTAATTGTCCTCTTGAAAGCTATTTTTTCGGCCTTATATATGATCGTGAAAGGGATGCCGATAAGCTCTAAGTCTGAAGTTTTTATTATAAAGACTACGCGTAAAGATAGTTCGCGATAAAGATAAAGAGTGGGTCCTTTGCAACGCTGAATCTATTTCGCCTGCGGGGTTATAGATAGGCACTTAACTCAATCGCAAGCTTCGGCTCGGGCTGAAACCTTGCACACTATTGATTAAATAGAGACTATTGCTTAAATAAGAGGATAGTATTATGCGTAATGTAGACTTCTCACCTTTATACCGTAACGCCATTGGTTTTGATCGTTTATTAAACCTAATGGAATCAAACAACGCCAAAAATTCATCAGGCGGTTACCCTCCATACAATATTGAGAAACAAGACGAAAACCATTTCCGCATCACCATGGCGGTCGCAGGTTTTGCTGAAGAAAATCTCGATATTACTCAGCACGAAAATATGCTAATTGTGCGTGGTGAACGTCAACCTGAAGAAGGTAAAAACTACGTTTATCAAGGTATTGCTGAACGTGATTTTGAGCGTAAATTCCAACTTGCTGACTACGTTAAAGTGCTTAGCGCCGGTATGGAAAATGGCCTATTGCACATCGACTTGGAACGTGAAATTCCAGAAGCGATGCAACCACGTAAAATTGCCATTAACGGTAAAGAGTTGTTAGAAAACAAATAATCTAGCAGCGAAAACATAAAGGAAGAGAAGGGTGCCAAGTGGCACCCTTTTTGTTTCATTTATATTTAGAAGGTGAGATGAGTTTTCCTATTAACTTTGTTGATAGGCCTTATTCACTTCTTCAGCAATTATCTCAATACCACGCTGCATATCTTGCTCTTTTTGTACGTAGTTCATCCGCAAGCATTGGTGGGCATGATCCCAATCATCGTCTTGGCCAAAGAAGAAGTATTCTCCAGGTACAATTAACACCCCACGAGATTTTAAGCGTTGATACAGCTCCATGGTGGTAATCGGTAGTTCATCAAACCATAGCCATAAAAAGATCGCGCCTTCCGGTTTGTGAATTTTAAAGCGAGGATCGGGGATCGCCGCTTGCAGTAATTCTACCGCATGCTGCGCTTTGGCTTGATAATGCGGTTTGATGACTTTTTCACTCAGCGGTAGTAGATCGTTATTTTTGATCATATGCGTCGCCAATGCAGGGCCAATACTGCATGGCGCAAGATTGATGATGCCATTGATATTGGTCATCGCTTGAGTCATTTCTTCATTGGCAATCACAATGCCGCAACGCACGCCTGGTAAGCCCAGTTTAGATAGACTCATGCACAAGATAGTGTTGTCATTCCAAAAGGGCGTGACGTCTTCAAAAATAATATTCGGGAAAGGGGTGCCATAAGCATTATCTATGATCAGTGGAATATTGTTATCGCGTGCCAGTTTATCCAGTTTACGAACTTCCTCATCTGTGAGTACATTGCCGGTTGGGTTGGTTGGACGAGAAGCACAAATCGCTGCAACAGATTCATCTATCTGGATCTGTTCAAAATCGACATGATATTTAAACATACTATTATCGAGCAATTCGATTTCAGGGTGATAAGAGACAAAGATATCTTCATCAATTCCGGCATCACTGTAACCAATATATTCTGGCGCTAAAGGCAGTAGGATTTTCTTATGGCTACCATTGGTTTGTTTGCCAGCAAAGAGGTTAAACAGTGAGAAGAAGGCGCTTTGACTACCGTTCGTTAGGCTGATGTTTTTTGGGCTGATATCCCAACCATAGGTTTGCTTTAACAAATCGCTTAAAGCTTGAATAAACACGTTTTTGCCTTGTGGGCCATCGTAGTTGGTCATGGCGGCAATCAGTTCACCATTATTGAGCATGTCAGTACTGGCTTGTTTAAAGTAGTCGAGCATTTCTGGAATGGCGGCAGGGTTACCTCCTCCGAGCATGATGGCACCGGGAGTGCGGAGCCCATCATTTAGATCATCCATTAACTGGGTAATGCCTGAGTAGCGATTAAACTTGTCACCAAACTGAGAAAACTGCATATCCTTTACATCCAACGTTACGGTTAGCGATTGAATGCTGAAACATACCTGATTGTGTAGTTGATAGAAAGAGGGAGCGATAAACACGTGCAACAAAAAAGCCATAAAAATCATTCATGGCTTTAGTGGATAGGTGATCTAAGGAATTAAATAAAGGTTTTCCAATCTATCCCAGTAATGCGCTCATCGGCAATATACACCAGTACATCATCTTGTTTGATGGTGTGTTCGAGTGGCGGATTCAGGGTTAAGCCATCACCATGGTTTACGGCAATTAAAATTGCATCATATTGCTGTTTAAAGCGAGAGAAAACGGTATTAAAGCTGGTGGGTTGCCCTTGGTATTTGACCATATATTGGGTCATGCCAAGGGAATTATTGACCAACTCATAATGCAGTTGACTGGATCCTGGATCGACAGCCGATTTAGCGATCATTTCTGAGGCTATCGACGGAATACATTCGACATTTTTGCAGTGCTGTTTAAGTAGAGTACCTAAATGTGCGTCACGGAAGTAGGTAACGATATGGGCTTCTGGGTTTTCATTGGCACAGTTAAGCCCTGCCGCCATGATATCGTTATCACTATCGAGGTCGATAATAATGGTTTTGGCTTTACTGATTCCGGCTCTTTTCATGTCGTGTTCATCAGTGAAAGCACTAACATGGACAAATTCAATTTTACTTGGGAAGGGGTTTTCAATTTGTTGCGCTGAGCATAAAACAATATCTTGATGGCTACTTTTAATTTCATGTAGCAACATTTCGATTAAATGTGGTGTACGTTGTTCGCTCCAACCTAAAATTAAAATATGATTTTCTACATTCACTTTTCTGTGCCCCATTAATCGTGCTTTCCATAGTTGAATAGCGTTAGCTGCTAAACGTCCGACTACCATTGCGAATAAACCAACACCGCCTGGAATAATAAACAGTGCCGTCACCCATTTGCCCATTTCCGTTTGCGGTGACATATCGCCATAACCGACGGTAGAACCGGTTACCATTATGTAATAGATGAAATCGGCGAAGGGAGTCGTGAGTGCTGTCTCATTAGCAAGATACAGCAGACTCCATGAAATCGTTAAATAAACCAATAAGGCAAACAGTAAGTTTTGTCCCGTTAAGCGGTTAAATTTAGCGGTTATCCAGCGATGTAATAACTGCAATATTGGCACTGGTTAAAGTCCTTATAAAATAAAAGCCCAAGCTAAATTGAGTATAGCTTGGGCTTAATCTTAATGCTTTTAATCAGTTAACAAAGCGATGTTTTGTTACCGATTAATTCTAATGCTTACTTTTTCAGTAAAGCTTATTTTTGTAATAAAGAGATGTCCGCAATCTGCAAGAACAAGTTACGTAGGTTGTTCAGCATCGTTAAGCGATTTTTCTTCAATGCTTCATCATCTGCCATTACCATTACGTTATCGAAGAAGGCATCAACAGGTTCACGTAGATCTGCCAACTTGCTTAGTGCTTGTTGGTAGTCACCGTTGGCAAAAGCAGGCTCTAATGCTTCAGTCATTACTTCAACATTTTCTGCTAGCGCTTTCTCTGCCTCTTCTTGTAGTAGAGTAAGGTCGATCTCGGCACTTAGTTCGCCATCGAATTTCGCTAGGATGTTACCGACACGCTTGTTGGCTGCCGCGAGAGCTTCAGCTGCATCTAGACCACGGAAGTGTGATACGGCTTTAACGCGTTGGTCGAAATCAAGAGGTTTGGTTGGACGACGTGCCAGTACCGCTTGAATGATATCAACACTAAAGCCTTCATCTTGATACCAAGCTCGGAAACGGCCTAGCATGAAATCTAATACGTCAGATTCAACATTGGTGTTAGTCAGTTTGTCACCTAGCAGTTCTTTAGCTTTTGCGATCAGAACCGTTAGGTCTAGGTTGTAACCTTTTTCTACGATAATGCGTAGGATACCTAGAGAAGCACGACGTAGCGCAAATGGATCAGAACCTTTTGGTGCTTGGCCAATACCGAAAATACCCACTAAGGTATCGAGTTTATCTGCCATCGCAACAGAAGCGGCAACACCAGAGCTTGGTAAGTCATCACCGGCAAAACGAGGCATGTATTGTTCGTTTAGCGCGACAGCGACTTCTTCATCTTCACCGTCGTGGCGAGCATAGTGCATGCCCATCACACCTTGGGTGTCGGTAAATTCAAATACCATAGAAGTCATCAAATCACATTTGGCTAATAGGCCTGCGCGTTTTGATTTTTCAATATCTGCACCAATTTGTTCAGCAATAAAGCCAGCCAATTCAGTGATACGATCGGTTTTGTCTTTAATGGTACCTAATTGCTTTTGGAAGATCGCGGTTTCCAATTCAGGAAGGTGCGATTCTAACGTACGCTTACGGTCAGTATTAAAAAAGAATTCTGCATCTGCTAGACGAGGGCGAACGACTTTTTCATTACCTTCAATCACTTGACGAGGGTCTTTTGATTCAATGTTAGAAACAAAGATAAAGTTAGGTAATAGCTTTTTATTGTCATCGTAGACTGGGAAGTACTTCTGGTCGCCTTTCATGGTGTAAACCAAAGCTTCGGAAGGCACTTTCAAGAACTCTTCTTCAAACTTAGCCGTCAGTACTACTGGCCACTCAACTAGAGAGGTGACTTCTTCAACTAAGTCATCTTCTAAGTCAGCGGTTCCGCCAACCGCAGCTGCTGCTTTTTGAGAGTCACGTAAAATGATGGCTTTACGCTCTTCGTAATCCGCCATGACTTTGCCTTTTTCAGCCAGCAATGTTGGGTATTGGTCTGCGTTATCGATAGTAAATTCACGCTCACCCATAAAGCGGTGACCGCGAATGATGCGATCAGAAGCCACACCTAAGATTTCACCTTGGATAAGTTCATCACCAAATAAAATGGTGAGGGTTTTTACTGGGCGGATAAATTGTGTTTCTTTATCACCCCAACGCATTGGCTTAGCAATCGGTAAGTTAGCCAGTGCTTTCGCAGCCATGTCGACCACGAGATCTTTAACTGCTTGGCCTTTAACTTCCTGCTTGTAAAGTAGCCATTCACCTTTGTCAGTTTTTAAACGGTCTGCTTGTTTAACCGTAATGCCATTACCGCGTGCCCAACCTTGAGCCGCTTTAGTGGGATTACCATCTGCATCAAAGGCTTGAGCGATCGCCGGCCCACGTTTTTCAACGATCTTGTCTTGTTGGCTTTCAGCAAGTTCACTGACTTTTAATGCCAAACGACGAGGTGCCGCGTACCACTTCACACCTTGGTGCTCTAGATCTGCCGCTTTTAGTTCAGCTTCAAAGTTGCTCGAAAATGCTTCAGCTAAAGTGCGAAGTTGCGTTGGTGGTAGTTCTTCAGTACCTAGCTCGATTAGGAAATTCTTAGCCATGATTACTTCTCCTCGCCTTGACTGCTTTTTACATCATTGCTTTTACACATTGGGAATCCTAAAGCCTCACGAGAAGCGTAGTAAGCTTCTGCTACCGATTTGGTTAAATTACGAATGCGTAAGATGTAGCGTTGACGTTCAGTCACTGAAATGGCTTTACGTGCATCAAGTAAGTTAAATGCATGACCAGCTTTAAGAATGCGCTCGTAAGCCGGAAGCGGTAGAGGTTTTTCAAGCTCAAGTAAGTGCAGGCATTCTTTTTCACATTGGTCAAAGAAGCTAAATAGGAAATCCACATCAGCGTGTTCGAAGTTGTAAGTTGATTGCTCAACTTCATTTTGGTGGAAGATATCGCCGTAGGTGACTTTACCTAATGGGCCATCAGTCCATACTAAATCGTAAACTGAATCTACGCCCTGGATGTACATTGCAAGACGTTCGATACCGTAGGTGATTTCACCAGTCACAGGCTTACATTCAAGACCACCGACTTGTTGGAAGTAAGTAAATTGAGTGACTTCCATACCGTTTAACCACACTTCCCAGCCTAAGCCCCATGCGCCTAGTGTTGGGTTTTCCCAGTTATCTTCTACGAAACGGATATCGTGAATAAGAGGGTCAATGCCAAGGACTTCTAATGAGCCAAGGTACAACTCTTGAATATTGTCAGGAGAGGGTTTGATGATCACTTGGAATTGGTAATAGTGTTGCAGACGGTTTGGGTTCTCACCGTAGCGACCATCGGTTGGACGGCGTGATGGTTGTACATAAGCAGTAGCAATTGGCTCTGGACCAATCGCGCGAAGGCAGGTCATCGGGTGAGAGGTGCCTGCGCCTACTTCCATATCTAAAGGTTGAACAATGGTACAGCCTACTTGGGCCCAATAATCCTGCAGCGCGAGGATCATCCCTTGAAAGGTTTTGACGTCGTATTTTTGCATAACTTTATTTGCCTACTCAGTTCGCGCGATTTTAATTGAAAAATAGTTGATCAGTATAGCGAGTTCACTTAGTGGCCTCAATGTGAACTTGCAGTTGAACACTTTAATCATTGAATGAAAATGAGCGAAATACTATCCTTTGCCCCAAAATCGCCACTAGATGGCCAAATAATAAAGTGTGAGTGAAGAATATGTTTGATGTATTGCTATTAGCGTTGGCGCTGAGTATGGATGCGTTTGCAGTTTCGATAGGTTTAGGGGCAAAATTAGTTGGCCAAGCTAACAAGCCAACGGTATTAGCGATAAAGGCTGGGGTGTATTTTGGTGTGGCGCAAGCATTAATGCCATTTATAGGATTCTTAGGTGGTCACGGTGTACTTGGCTGGATAGAGGGGTATGCACCTTATATTGCCTTTGTATTGTTATTGTTTATTGGCGGTAAGATGATTTATGAGTCGTTTGTCGAGGGTATCGAAGAAGATTTTTGCCAAGTAACTCACCGAGTGATGTTAACTTTGGCGATTGCTACTAGTGTGGATGCGATGGCGGCAGGTTTTAGTTTACCATTGCTCGATGTCGATCCATTCTTAGCTTGCGCTTTGATTGGTATTATCACCTTCTTGTTTAGTTTTCTTGGGGTGTTTATTGGCCGTAAAAGTGGTACTTGGCTGGAAAGTAAGGCGGAACTGTTAGGTGGTTTGGTATTGATAGGAATCGCATTTAAGTTTTTATTGGTTTAGTGATCTTTAATTCATCCATTTGTCATGCTTGTCACTATACTATTTATAAACCCTATTAATAGTGAGGTGATGCGATGTTGACACGTTACGCAGGTATGACCCCAAAGAGCCAAAGTTACTTATTTACCTTTGGTTTAGCATTAACACTAATCGGTATGATGGTCACGGATATGTGGCTGCCGATGGTGGCGGGTGCGATTATTTTAGCCGGGCTGGCGGTTGAGTCTTGGATCAGAATTCTCTACATCATTCCAATGAAGAAACAACTAACAGAGTTGACGGTGCGGTTAACTCGGCTTGAGCATAAGTAACCTAAACTAGCATATTACAGCGGTCTATCCTTGGTTAAGGATAGGCCGTTTTTAGTTTAAGCCTTTTTTGATCACAAATTGGTACGGTAGCTCATCAGTATTGGCTTGTAAGAGTTGGTGATCCATAAACCGGCAGAAACTAGGAATATCGCGGGTAGTCGATGGATCATCGGCGGTGATTAATAATATTTCGCCATCCTGCATAGTACGAATCGTCTTTCTTACCATCATCACAGGTTCTGGGCAGCGCAAGCCTAGGGCATCCAATGTTTTACTGGCATTTTTAGGATCGAATGACATAACCGTTTAACTCTTTAATGTGATGTGTGACGAAAAATGAACCGAGATAATACTGATGGAGAAAAAAAAGGCAATCGAGATTTAGTAAAGTAGGTTTGATTTACTAGTGTTAATGATGCGAGTTCACCTATTGATAGAATGGATTAACTCCTGTCTCTAATCTGAATCTATTTTAAATGATTTTATTGCCGCTACTCGACTATCCACGAATAGCGGTTTTCTTTTCTTCTGCGTTATCGGCTCCTCGTGTAGGCTAGCTACACCACGGAGCCTCTGCCTTGTTCAAATACCCAACCACTCGTTGTAAAAACAATCACGAAAGGTTAATAGACCTTAAACTATTCCCATTCAATGGTTTCGTTGGCATGCTTCTCACATTCGGTTTTCACTAAGCTGAAAAGTTCAGCTCCAGTTTTTGAGCAAATCCACTCGCCATCATTATATTTGAAATGGTAGCCACCCGATTTTGAGGCTAGCCAGATTTCATGCATAGGCTCTTGGCGGTTAATAATGATTTGGCTGCGGTCTTCAAACTCAAGTGTCATCACATTTCCTGACACGTCATAATCAATATCAGCGCCAGAATCATCAATCGCTTCTTCAATTTTTGTCATTTGAATATCGACTAATTGGTGGAATTCCGTATCGTTCATTGGTTTCATCCTATTGGTTGAGATAGCTTGGCTATTGCTTTTCTTGTGTGTGGTGCGATTATAGGGGGCATTGAATCATTAATCACGATATCACGATGAAAAAAATAACTTTTAGCTTACTTGCGTTAACCGTACTTGGCTTATCCGGTTGTGGTCAAACCGGGCCACTTTACCTACCGGATGAAGAGCCAGCCCCGGTTAATACTGGTGAGGTTTCTATTTCAGGTTCTGATGGCGGAACTGTAACCGTTAAACCTGTAGAAACTGAACAACCAGAACCCGCGACAGAATCGACTCAGCCTGCAGAGGCTCAAGACGCAGAATAAGGAAGAGAACATTGGATTTTTTTAATTATCAGGATGATGGTCAGCTTTGGGCTGAAGACGTCTCTCTTACGCAATTGGCACAACAACATGGCACACCCCTTTATGTGTATTCTCGTGCCACATTAGAACGCCATTGGAAGGCATTTGATTCCTCGGTGGCCGATCACCCGCATTTGGTTTGTTATGCAGTAAAAGCCAATTCGAATATTGGTGTGCTTAATGTACTGGCCCGTTTAGGTTCTGGATTTGATATCGTGTCTGGTGGTGAACTTGAACGTGTGATTGCCGCAGGTGGCGATCCGAAAAAAGTGGTGTTTTCTGGGGTAGGTAAAACGAGCGCTGAAATGAAGCGTGCGTTAGAGCTAGGTATTAAATGCTTTAATGTTGAGTCAGAACCTGAACTTGAGCGCTTAAATAAAGTCGCTGGTGAGCTTGGTGTGATTGCTCCAATTTCTTTGCGTATTAATCCAGATGTTGATGCACATACTCACCCTTATATTTCGACTGGCTTGCGTGATAATAAATTTGGTATCGCCTTTGATCGTGCGCCGCAAGTGTATAAATTCGCAAGTAGCTTAGAGAACCTAGACGTACAAGGTATTGATTGCCATATTGGTTCTCAATTAACCGATCTTGCACCGTTTATCGATGCTACAGATCGCTTGCTTGCGCTGATCGACCAATTGACTGAGCAAGGTATTAATATTCGTCACCTTGATGTTGGTGGTGGTTTAGGGGTGGTCTATCGTGATGAATTACCACCACAACCGTCTGAATATGCTAAAGCCTTGCTATCCCGTTTAGAAAATCACGGCCATTTAGAGTTAGTGTTTGAGCCAGGACGTGCCATTGCGGCGAATGCAGGTGTATTACTAACCAAAGTAGAACTACTGAAACCGACAGAGCATAAAAACTTTGCAGTGATTGATGCGGCGATGAATGATTTGATTCGCCCTGCTTTATATCAAGCTTGGATGGATATTGTGCCAGTCGCTCCTCGTCAAGGTCAGCCTGCTATTTATGATTTAGTTGGTCCAATTTGTGAAACGGGTGACTTCTTAGGTAAAGACCGTGAGTTGGTATTAGAAGAAGGCGATTTGCTAGCAGTACGCTCTGCGGGGGCCTACGGGTTTGTGATGTCTTCTAACTACAATACCCGTACTCGAGCGGCTGAAGTGATGGTAGATGGTTCTGCTGTTCACCTTGTTCGTCAGCGAGAAGAGTTGAGCCGCTTGTGGGAATTGGAAAATATCCTACCAGAATAAATATAACCGCTTACGCCCTAGCGAATGATTCGTTAGGGCGTTTTATTTGAATTAATGAGGCGATATGCATTTCCATTTTTCTAAAATGCACGGTTTGGGTAATGACTTTATGGTGGTCGACTGTATTACTCAAAACATCTTCTTTTCACCTGATCTGATCCGTCGTTTGGCTGATCGCCATACTGGTGTCGGTTTTGATCAATTGTTGGTGGTAGAAGCGCCCTATGATCCAGAAACCGATTTTCATTACCGCATCTTTAATGCTGATGGTAGCGAAGTTGAGCAATGCGGTAACGGTGCGCGCTGTTTTGCCCGTTTTGTGCGAATGAAAGGGCTTACCAATAAATACAGCATTAATGTAAGCACCAAAAAAGGTCGAATGGTGCTTAAAGTAGAAAGTCTAGATTCGGTCACCGTTAATATGGGTCAGCCTATTTTTGAGCCAAGCAAAATACCTTTTAAAGCAAAACAAGCAGAAAAGACCTATATTTTACGTACTGGTGAACACACATTATTTTGTGGCGCAGTCAGCATGGGCAACCCACATGTGGTGACGATTGTCGAAGATGTTGATACTTTTGATGTTGATAATATCGGGCCTTTAATGGAGTCTCATGAGCGTTTTCCTGAGCGAGTGAATGCGGGCTTTATGCAAATTATTGACCGTCAAAACGTTAAGTTACGTGTGTACGAACGTGGTGCTGGTGAAACTCAGGCTTGCGGTAGCGGTGCGTGTGCCGCGGTTGCAATTGGTATTGACCAAGGGGTGCTTGATCAAGAAGTGACAGTACAGTTGCCTGGCGGTAAGTTGCGAATTTTCTGGCAAGGCCAAGGTAAATCGTTATATATGACTGGCCCTGTGGCACATGTGTATGATGGGCAAATTAGTTTCTAATTACATCCTTCGTCCTTGAAACTGCAGTTTTGTTGACGGCGTTCATTCGCCCCAATCGAATAGGCGAGCTATGCTCATGGGGGCTCATTCACTTGTCGCCTCACTGCAATCTCAATTACTTTGGCTGTAGTCATATATTTATAATTAACTATAGATTTCAAATATAGAGTGAGTGATGCAAGCGGATCATTTGACTGCCGAAACGGTAGCAGAATATTTAAAAGATAATCCTGATTTCTTTTTACATCGTCCTGAGCTGGTAGACCGCTTAGCCATTTCTCATCAGCAACAAGGCGCAGTTTCTTTGGTTGAAGTGCAAATGCGCCGTCAGCGTCAGCGTATCGAAGAGCTTGAAGAAGACATTACGCAAATGATGTCTTTAGCGGCTAAAAATGATCGTACTTTCCATCAATTAATGGATCTGCAAAAGTCGTTACTCGCTTGTCAATCAATTGAAGCTCTTGATCAAGAAATCATGCAATATAGCCGCAAGATCGGTTTAAAATCACACCTTTTATTGCTTGATCACGTTAATTCAAATTGGAATTTATCGCACGACACCTACCACAGGTTTTCCACCAATCACTTAAATGGTAAAGATGCTTATTTAGGACGCTTAAATCGCCAAGACCGTTATGCGTTATTTGGTGGTGATCGTTTCGCGAATAATGAGATGTCGGAGCTTGGCTCTTACGTGGTTTTGCCTTTGGCAGCGCATAGTAAAAAATTGGGCTTATTGGCATTTTCAAGTCAAGAAGGCGGTCATTTTCAGCCAGAAATGGACACCTTGTTTTTACGCCATTTGACGGAATTAGTCACCTTTATGGTTCAATTGCTTGATGAACAAATGGAATCGAACCAGCCAGAAACCTTAAGCTGCGCCAATGAATCCTAATTTTCCTACTGGTTTGGCCGTATCATTACAACGCTTTTATGATTACTTACATCATGAAAGAGGCTTAAGTGCCCATACACAAGCCAACTATCAGCGTCAGTTGACTATTATGACTCAGCAACTGGTTGAGCTTGGTATCACCGAGTGGCAACAAGTCGATGCCGCTTGGGTTAGACAATTGACCACTAAAGGAATGCGTGAAGGCTTGAAAGCTAGCAGCATTGGCACACGCTTATCATCTTTACGCAGTTTCTTTGATTATCTTATTTCGATTGATGAGTTAACCGCTAACCCAGCTAAAGGGGTCTCTGCGCCAAAGAAAAAGCGCCCTCTACCAAAGAACTTAGATATTGATGAAGTAGGTCAATTACTCGAAGTGAATGATGATGACCCATTATCTATTCGCGATCGTGCCATGATGGAATTGATGTATGGAGCTGGCTTGCGTTTAGCCGAACTCGTTAGTATTGATATCCAACATGTGCAATTAAGTGTCGGTGAGATTCGCGTTATTGGTAAAGGTAATAAAGAACGTAAAGCGCCTTTTTCTGGCCAAGCGAAACAATGGTTAGATCGTTGGCTTACCGTGCGTTCTAGCCTGGCGAATGAAGAAGAACAGGCGTTGTTTGTCTCAAAACGCGGTACTCGTATTTCACATCGTAATGTGCAAAAACGTATGGAAGAATGGGGGATTAAGCAAGGAGTGTCTAGCCATATTAGCCCGCATAAATTGCGTCACTCATTTGCCACCCACATGTTGGAATCGAGCCAGAATTTACGTGCGGTACAAGAGCTGCTTGGGCACGAAAATATTTCGACCACCCAAATTTATACCAGCTTAGATTTCCAGCATTTAGCTAAGGTTTATGATAACGCGCACCCTAGAGCGAAAAAGAACCGCGCGCCATCCAACTCTGAATCGGACGATTAACCCTTTACCCACACTAAATCAAACGAGGAGCTACCTATGTCATTACGCTTTTATCGCAACATTCCCACTATTAAAGCCATGACGTTTGATTTAGACGATACCCTCTATGATAACCATCCTGTGATTGTCGACCTTGAACAAAAAACGGCTGACTGGATGCATCAACATCACCCGGTCAGCCAAAACATGAGCCATCAAGAGTGGCGTTTGTTGAAATTCAAATTAGCCGAGCAAACCCCATTTCTACAAAGTGATGTTTCTGAATGGCGTTTTCAGCAAATTCGTCAGGGATTAATGCATTTGGGTTACGATGATCCAAAAGCTTCTCAAGTGGCTAAATTGGCAATGGATCAAGTGGTCATTTGGCGTCATCAAATTGAAGTGCCACAAATGACTCATCTGGTGATGACTCAGCTTAAACAGAAAATGCCATTGATCGCGATAACCAACGGTAACGTTAATCCCAGTAAAATTGGCCTAGGTGATTATTTTGACCTTGTGCTTAACGCCGGCCCTGATGGTTGGGCGAAACCGCATGGTCAAATGTTCGAAACCGCATTAGTACATCTTGGCTTACCAGCTGAAAATGTGTTGCATGTGGGCGATAACCTGACTTCCGATGTTGCAGGGGCGAAATATGCCGGTATGACAGCTTGTTGGATTAATGATTATCAAAAATCACTCAAGCATGAAGAGTATGGAAAAGTGCTACCAGATGTGGAGATCACCGCACTTGAGGATTTGTTGGCTTTTATCGAATCTCGTAGCTAGGACGCTACGCTTCTCGTGGTTCGACAAAGGTAGCGAGTAGATTACATAATTTGAAAATCACTCTATGTGTAGACTTCTTTAGCTGAAAAGTTAAGCTGCGTTTGAGGCACGGGACTCGAGACACGCTAACCGTAAACACTATGTTGCCTATCCGCCTCATACACCTTTAAAAACAATTCAAAATACTGTTGTAGGGATGAAAAATTCTGTTGTGGATTCAGTTGCTGCAACAGGTTTATTCCCACCTCACAAGTACATAAATTCCCTTTTTCTTGATTGCGGCGCAAGCGGTAGTTTGATGTTTGTTCACTCAACAATACTACTTTCGGTAAGGTTTGTAGCCACGGGCTTTTATTGAGCATTTTCTTGGCTTCTTGCCAGGTGCCATCCAAGATAATAAATAATGGTGCACTTTTATTGGCACTAGTGTTTATTGAAGCCTGAAATTCACTCACTTCAATCGCATTTTCACTTGGAAATAATAAATAACTTGGTTGCTCGCTAATTTGTTTTATTAGGTTCGCTGGTGGGGTTATTCGATCCCAAATATGTACTTGGCAATGCGGCAAGCTGTGAGTGAGAAGTTTACCTGTGTTGGTCGCACGTTTGGCTTCATTTGGATGAGTTAGTAGGGCTATCTGTGTCGTGCTATCAAGTTTTGGGCAATGGTCGCAAATACATTGATAACGTAGACCGCAACTAGGGCAAGCTCCGGTCTGAGTTGAGGGTAATGAAGACATGTTGGCTCTGCAGAGTAGATAAATATCCGAGCAGTTTACATTTTTATCCCTTGCTGCGCTGCACTGATGTTATCTGAAAATAGCGTAACGTTGCCTTTTCTATCGCTTGCTGGCGCAGTAGAAGCATTAAGTGGGTAGCTGACGCCAGTGTATTCCATGGTGTGATTTGCCGCTTTGATACCGCCACCACTCACGGGAATGATTAAATCACGCCAACCAAAGTGATGATAATTGCTGACTTGAATTGGGGTACGTACTTGAGTAATACGGCTATTAAAACGCCACTCATTATTATGATTTTCAAACATTAAAATGGTACAGCCACCCGAACCACACCAGTCGGTTAAGATAAATAATTCAGGCTGCTGATCGTTGTTAATATCGTAAGTGAGCCAGCGATAACGGTTGTTTTCTGGATCGGTACGGTGGTCTTTAAAGTACTTACGTAAAGTAGTGTCGACTTTTGCATCGTATTGATTGCTGCCTTTAATGCTTGCGACCGCCAGTGCATCTACTGGACCTTGAGTGCTTTTTTGTCCTGCTTTGACCATAGTGGTTTCGACTTTCATTTTTTGTAGCGTTAACCCATCAGTACCTAGGTTATATTCACCACCATTAATGATTTCTTTCTGTGCTTTAAGTTGAAAACCGTCAACAGTAAACACTCGAAGCGCCTTCATTTTAGTCTCTGCATGTTGAGTCATTAAAACGTGCAATTGCTGATCTTGCTGCTGCCAATAGCCGGTTTCGATTAGGCTTTTATCACCATTTTGATAGTCATAATGGGTCGCGGCGGTATGATCGTCATTGAGTACTAATGTGGTGGTTAATCCGGCACTTGGTTGGCTTTGATAAGTCCCCACGAATTGCTCGGCAACGTTGTCTTTGGCTTGTTGTTGGCTAGCTGAAATGAAATCTTGCTCTGATATGTCGTTGTGTGCAGAAGATTGAGCCTCGCTGCTTGCCATTTCAATTGGCTCACTTTGTGCCAGTAGTTGCGGTTCATCTGGTTGGCTAGAACATGCACTTAGTAACAATAGTGCAGAAAAACTCAATGGGATTGTATAAGCCTTCATGTTATTTTTATTCCTTAATTTTTCGTATCAAGTAACGTTAAGGTTACTTAGTAGACTGACCGCAAAACAGAAGGTTCATTATGGCATATTGGTTATTTAAAACAGAACCCGACACATTTTCGATTGATACCTTGCGGGTGCAAAATGTCGCGTGTTGGGAGGGAGTCCGCAATTATCAAGCCCGTAATATGTTACGTGATGAAGTGAAAGTGGGTGATGAGGTTTTGATCTACCATTCTTCTTGTAAAAATATTGGGGTTGCTGGTATCGCCAAAGTGGTGAAGGGCGCATACCCAGATCATTTTCAATTTGATCCAGAAAGTCCATATTTTGATATTAAATCTGATTCGAGCAACCCACGATGGGTGATGGTAGATATTGAATTTGTTCGTAAAACCAGTCGCATTATTAGTTTGGCGGAAATGAAAGCCATGCCTGAGTTGGAAAATATGCCTTTGGTGAAAAGAGGAAATCGTTTGTCGATCATGCCTGTAACTGAATTTGAATGGCTGGCAATTTTAGATAAAGAATATACCCTTCGTACTTGAAGCTGCAGCTTTGTTGATGGCGCTCATTCACCCCAATCATTTAGGCAAGCTAAACTCATGGGGCCCCATTCGCTTATCGCCTCACTGCAACTCCAATTACTTTGGGTATATAGGCTGCTTGTAAAGATAAAAAAATGGCCGCTAATTTAAGCTGCCATTTTTGATTCAATAACTTGTTGGACTTCGTCTTATAACAAGTGATCTTCTAGGTAGTGCGCCACGGCTTCGTCGAGGCTGCTACCAATAATGTCATTATCTGGTAGCGCTTTCATGACTTTGTCGTGAGCTGTGCCCATGATCAAGCCTTTGTGCGCCGCTGCCAGCATTTCCACATCATTCATGCCGTCTCCAAACGAGATGCAGTTTTTAAGTTCTTTACCTAGTTTGTTCGCCACGGCTAATAGAGCATCCCCTTTTGATACATTAGGTGCCATCATTTCTAAACACCAAGGCGTTGAGAAAGCAATGCTGATACGATCACCAAATTGTTCTTTTAGCTGTTGTTCATAAGCCGCTAAATGATCATGGTCGGTATGAGTAAAGAATAACTTAGCAATGTCTTCGGTTGGTGCATTATCAGTATCGAATAACGAATAATTAAAGCCAGACTCTTGGTGATGCTTGCTGAGTTTAAGATCTTCTTTATCAGTCAACCAATCATTACTACGGTAGATATGAATGCGATGGGTTGGATCTTGTTTGATGATATCGACAATCGGTTGAATTACATCTTCAGGCAGATTTTTGCTATACAGTAATTCGTTATCTGGTGAGTGAACACGAGCACCATTAGACGTGATCATATAAGCTGGAATACCGGCACTAGTGCGAAAGCTTTCTACATCAATATGGTGGCGGCCGGTGGCAAAAATAAAGGTCATGCCTTTTTGATGTAGCTTCTTCAGTGTTTGCTTGGTGAATGTACCTAAGGTGTGATCAGGCAACAATAGCGTGCCATCTAAATCAGATGCAACAATATGCACATCTTGTAGAGCTGGTTGAGAAAGCGTGTTGTTTGACATATTGCCTCTATATAATCATTTAAAAACAGGAATAGTTTACGTTAATTTAATAGGAAAAAAGAGGGTAAAGCTGGCATAGTTCATTTCCTCTTTTATTTATATAAAGAGAAAGCTAAAACGCTTTTATCTCGAACGAAATTTAACCACAAAAGAACAACAGGCCCTAGGAATTAAGATTGCTGGGCAAAAAATTTTAAACATTGAGCTAGTGCTTGGCTGCGCAATTGATCTGTTTCAAAAAACAGTTCGTGGCGAGCGCCTTGTATTATTGCCAACTGTGCTAACCCCGGCTTGGTTTTGTTGATCTTGTTGATGAAGCGTCTTTGAGCGGCATTATCGACAATGGTATCTTGACTGGCTTGCATTAAGAGTACAGGCAAGTTCAATTTATGTGCTTCTTTTCCACAAAGCTTGGCGGCGATTAATGATTGATGAGCCCAGTGAGTACTGACGCCACCAAGTTGAATTTCGGGTTGTTGCTCATATAAACCGCGGAACCATTGGTAACGTAATGCACTGTGAGTGAGATCATTGGTTTCAAATGGCTTGTTATAATAAGGTTTTTGTCCCGGAGCATAAACCGGATCTGGGCTACGAGATGACATCCATTTGGTCAGTGGGCCAGAAATCGGGCGTAGATACCATTGCATTTGAATGCCGATCATAGGTGCACTGAACGCAATCGCATCAAAATGATGACTTGGATGAGTTTGTAGATAACGCGTTGAAATCGCCCCTCCCATAGAGTGAGCCAAAATAAAGCGTTTTTGATAGCGGCTTAAATTAAATGCTTCAACCACATGATGCATATCTTTGATGTAGTAATCAAAATGCTCAACATGACCGATTTGTTTATCGGCGCAGCAGCGTTCGGACATACCTTGGCCACGATGGTCATAAGAGTAAACGTCATAACCTTGTTCAACCAGATCCCAAAACACCTCTTGATACTTATAAACACTCTCAATCCGGCCATTGACTAATAAAATGACTTTGGTGTTCTCTGGACGAGTGAAAGACACCCAGTACAATTGCTTGCCCTGTTGGCCTTCAATGAATCCGTCATTTCGCGATTGCCAAAATGGAGTTAAGGTCTGTTGCGAAAACTCGATCAACTTTTGTTCACGTTGCCAGTCTTTGTTGTGCTCAATCATATTTGGTTTAATCATTACTCAGTTATATTGGTTCAACTATGCCACTTTTTGTCTATCTTCCGTAGCAATTTCTTGGCTATTTTAATGGCTCATTTTATGGTTTTAAATATGAAGTGTTGATGACGGTAACGATAGGTTAAGTTGTGTAAGCTTATAGCTATGTTGTTATGGTTGTTTTATGGTGGATAAATAAAGTAATAATGGAGTGATACTTTGATGCCACAAGCTAGCCAACCAACCCAACCTACTCAGCCAAGGGTTTTCTTCTTTGATCTACTGAGATGCGTAGCGGCTATTTTTGTTATTGCCATTCATGTTCTTGCTCCTTATCGCTATGAGCTGGGAACCATTCCTTTTAATCAATGGGTAACGGCTGTAAGTCTTAATAGTGTTTCTCGATGGGCAGTGCCGGTATTTATCATGATCTCTGGTGCTTTGTTATTAAGTGATTCTCGCCCATTTGATGCTAAATATTATCTGCAACGTCGATTTGGCAAGGTATTGATTCCCTTTTTAATTTGGTCGCTTTTTTATGCTTACCTTTCTGGGTGGGGAATCAATGGATTTGATGGTGAGCTTGCTTCTTCGGTCTTAGCGGATAGCTTTCACCATGCAACTTACTACCATCTTGGGTTTTTCTATTACTTCCTTCCTTTATATTTCGTTGCCCCTTTCTTGCAAATTTTGGTGAAAAAAGTTGATAACACCGGGTTGTTTATTTTGGTGATGTTGTGGTTATTAACCACTAACTTTTATTTACTGAGTTTTGATGGCCCATGGAGTAATCAATATTATTTATATAGTGGTTATCTGTTATTGGGTTATGTCTGTTATCAAAAGCTTCCGCTAGATAAGTCGCTCGTGATTGGTCTGACGGTATTAGGCGTTGCAGCGCTATTAGTGACTGGATTTTCGGTGATAACGGATAGTGTTGAGGTTGGTGAGTACACGGTAGGGCGTTGGCTTTCTTATAAAACGTTGAACACTGTATTAGCAGCTACAATGATATTTATGGTAGGTCGTTATTTTGGTGAATCTATTGCAGGTAAGGCAAAGCGAATAATTGGTTTTATTAGCGATCACAGTTTAGGGGTGTATATTCTGCATCCACTATTTCTATGGCCGATGAAAACTTATGGTTGGTATCAAGGCCACCCAATTTGGGTAATTCCTGTTTGGGTCGCGTTGAGTGGTGCAGGAGCGTTGGGATTAAGTTGGTTAATGACTCGCTCTAATAAGACTTGTTGGTTATTACCTGTGGCAAGCAAGTCTTAATATGAATGGCTTAATGGAATTATTCTCTTAATAAAGCAAAATGAAGGAATTTATCACCTTGATAAGTGAGCGTCCCTTTGTCACCAGGATTTAATGCACTGTAGTAGTGGATACCCACTTTGAATTCTCGCTTAGGGCCAACTGGGAGTTTTTGTACATAAATCCAATGTTCTTGATCTTCTTGTCCTGGCTGAGCTTCAGGTATGTCGATGGCTTGTTTATCGATGACCACTACTTTGACTTTTTGCTCTGGAGCATCTAGCCCTAAATTGTGCTTTTTATGGAATTGGCGGTACATCCATGCAGCAAGCCCGATGAGTAAAATAAGGCTAATTAATAAAGTTATTGGCATAGTGATATATCCTAAATAATTAATTTTACAGTAGATATTACCCAAGTTACGCTAAAAGTTAACTAACCTAATAGAGTAAATCGTGATCCAGTCTCGCTTTTGTCGAAATATGACTAGTTTTATAGGGCTGATGTTGGTTTATTCTTATATATGATTTGTGAGTAAGAGGTGTGTAGAGTGTCCGATATTGAAAAAGTAGTTTTACATACTCGTCGTTTAGAGGGTTTATTGAGAGAGCAGTATCATGCGAAAGGTCAGGGGTTAATTGAGCTGACTGAAAGTTGCGTGACACGCTTACCTCATGATGTTGCTCAAAAAATTCATTTAATTGCTCAAAGTCGCCAACAATTATTAGATGATGATGACGTTGAGCCGGAATCAACAGCAGCTTTTATTCAGGCGTGTATTGAGTGTGAAAAGGAATTGACACCAAGAAGTGGTCGCTTTATTTGGGGTGTGGCTATTGTATTAATGCTAACAATGACACTCGGTGCAATTTTATTTTACTCGATTCACTGGGATGTGGTAGCTCATCATTTAAATCTAGAATAAAAGAAATATAATCTATTGAAATAAAACAAAAAAGGACGCTATCAGCGTCCTTTTTTGTTTTAGTATTTGATTAAGAAATCATTGGTAGAGTCATTAAACCAACCATTACTGCAATCAATACCAATCCTTGTCTTTGAGATGTTGTCATGTGAAAACTTCCTTCTGGTTGATTAGATATGCAGCTAATATAACAAAAAAAATGCAGTTGATCTAGATCTATTTGATATTGGCCTATAAATGTAAGTTTAATGTCAGAAAAATCACTCATAGTGACCATTAAATATTTTTATTTTTATTTTTGAAAATCATAATTTCATTTATGGTGTTATTGGTTTTTTGTTAAGTTGTTGATTTTTATTTGTTTACTTTGTTTTTATTATTTTTTTATAGTTTTGTTTTTTAAAAGTTATTATTTTGGTTGCTAGAATATCAGACCTTAGGTTTAATCGTTTAACTTGAATAGTGACCGAAAATTTGGGTTATGTTGAGAGTTATTATCATCTTTAGTTGAATGAATATAAGCTTAGTTGGTAATAGATTACTTTAATTTATGATTTGGATACTTTTGATACTGATTTTTGTTGTTTAACTTATTGTTATTTATGTGTTTTGTTTGGTTGCTTGTTTGTTGTTCTGTAAAAACTATCTTTTTATCTGTTAAGGGCGGATTTTAGCCTCTTATGCTTGTTTTAGTGAGTTAGTTATTTCGGTGGCGATAATCAAGATCACAGCTTGTTTAACCTTGGCCATTTTCGCCTTTACCTTCTGGGAGCCTCTCTCTACACTAAGTTGATAAATTGAAAGGGGAAACGCATGTGGTATTGGCTATTGATGGGGTTTTTATTGCTCCCCATGCTTGTGTTTATAAAGCTTGAGCAGCCTAAGTGGTTGTCTATTTCCAAGTTATTACTCTTTATTGGTTTGATTGGTAGCCTGCTTTCGCAACACGATATGATGCAGTTGTCCTGGTTACTATCACTTTTTGCAGTAATCTTTTTTACCTTATGTTATGGGATAGAAGAGTTTGCCCCTAAATACAGAAATCTACAGCTATGTTTTTTTTCCATAGCCTGTCTTTGTTACAGCTTAGACTTTTGGTTTCAACTTGATGCGTTGAATTGGGCGGTGGCAATTCCTTCTTTTGCACTAGTGGTGGTCGCTTTCTTACTGGTATTGCCTTTATTGGATAGTTTTGCAATTCAGGCTTCTATGGTGGCTTTGATTTTATGGCAGATGTTATGGGCTGCTGGCGAGCTTTGGCATACCAACCGAACCCTGTTGGATATGAGCAGTTTGTTAGGAGTCTTATTGCTTGCTATCACGGTATTGATTTGGGCCCTTCATTATTTTAGAAAGCCCTTTAAACATTCTTATGCTTGGATCATGTGCTGTTATTTTAGTGCGCATATTTTGATTATCGCTCCAATCGTATTGAAGTAATGTTCGTTAATCTGAACGAATAGTTGGTAAATTCAATAAAAAAACATCATCGATTAAGATCACACCTCATTATTTAAACTGGATTTTTTATGGAAATTTTATCAGCAGCAGTAATGCTGTTTCTGATTATGGACCCGCTTGGTAATCTACCGGTCGTTCTTTCTATCTTGAAGCATTTAGAGCCAAAACGTCGCCGGATTGTGTTGGTGCGTGAGTTGTTATTTGCTCTAGTGATCTTGTTGTTATTTTTATATGCAGGTAAATCCATCCTAGGTTTTTTACATGTAAAAGCAGAAACCTTGAGTATTTCAGGTGGTTTGATCTTATTTATTATCGCGATTCGAATGATCTTCCCACAACCTGGCGGTGTGGTTGGATTGGCGGCCGGTGAAGAACCATTTTTTGTGCCGATGGCGATTCCGATGATTGCTGGGCCATCAGTGATTGCATCTTTACTATTATTATCCACTCAATCACCGGATCGTATGTTGGATTGGTCGATTGCGGTATTTCTCGCTTGGAGTGGAACCTTTTTGATCTTGATGTTTTATAACTTCTTCCATCGGATCTTGGGCGAAAAGGGGTTAAAAGCAATTGAACGCTTGATGGGGTTGTTATTAGTGATGATGTCGACGCAAATGTTCTTAGATGGGCTAAAACAGTATTTAGGTTAAATAATTTACTTTTATACCCAAGTAACTTCAAAATGCGAGTTTCAGCAAGATTAAAACAAGTTTTAAGCAAGGCAAATTGAATATGATCATAGTTATTCTATCTCTATTTAATTTAACGCCGCATAAAGCTTGTTTTAACTTGCCCTTCGGGAGCTTCATCCAAGCCTCTTCTTTTTTATAATAGAAAGGCTGCGTCAGATTCATTTAAAAGGTGATTACATTCCTGTACGAATCTTTCTTGTTTAAAGACTTGGATGATAGCTCTGAATTCTGCATCTTGAAGTCACTTGGGTATATACAAATAACAAAGCCGCAGTTGACGTTAACTGCGGCTTTGTTGTCTCTAATAGATCGAATAATGAAGTTATTTTAAATATTTATTTTTTAGATCGAGCAATGCAAAGGTACCAAACAAAACAATCGAAGTTTTTTCCCAGCGTGTTAGTGCGACGCCTTCGCCGAGTGCGCTGGAAAAAAGCAGACTTTGCAATCCATGCATAATCAAGGTGAAAATTGCCATCACATTCAATGCAATATGTGCCATACCCGGGAATGGCTGAACTAGGTTAGTAATAAATACCGCCCACACCAACAACATAAAGGCTTTTGCTAATAGATTTAATGTTTTTTTCATCTGTTGCTCCGTATTGTGTCGGGACGTGCTTATTCGTTGCTTTAATTCGTGGCTAGTTGATATAGGCGGTAGCAAACTTGTCCGGCTGTTTTTTCACGATGTAATTGCCAATGCTCAGGAATTTCAGGTAATTGAAGCTCTTTTTCAGTTTCGATATAGACTAAGCTATTTTCTGTTAACCAACCATTTTGTTGTAATAAGTTGAGAGTTTGCTCAAGTAAGCCTTGGCGAAAAGGTGGGTCGATAAAGACTACATCATAGGCTTGACCTGGTTGCTGTAAAAATAGCAAGGCATCTTGTTGATGAATCTCAATATTGTTGGCTTTGAGTTGGTTACTATTCGTGACTAATTGTTGGTACGCTTGTTTATTGAGCTCTACCATAGTCACCAGTTCTGCTTGGCGTGAAGCCGATTCAAAACCTAATCCACCGGAACCGGCAAATAAATCAAGACAGCGAGCATGGGGAATATCAGCCGCTAACCAATTAAATAATGTTTCTTTGACGCGGTCCGTAGTTGGTCGTAAACCTTGAGCATCATGGACCGGTAACTTGCGGCCTCTCCATAAGCCACTGATGATGCGAACAAAACCAACATTGCCTTTGGCTGATTGAGAAGATGAAGCTTTACGTCTTTGCATAGAATAAACCGCAGATAGATTTTTGAGTGCTCGAATAAAGTGATATTATATACAGAAGTAACTTCAAGGTGCAGAACTTTGCCGTTTTCTCATTGCGGATGTTTGGCTATTATTGCTGGTCAATGCGTTAGTTACCCATTCAAACTTAAATAAATTTGCCACTTTATATCAAAGTGCATGCTAGGACTTGTTCATGACAGCTAAAAAGAAACGCGGTTTACTCTCTTGGCTCGGTTTTGCTGAAGAAGAGAATAAAGCCTCATCCGACCAAAATATTGAATCACAGCAAGATGAAACGCTTAAGCAAACGGATGAACAAGCTGATGAGCAATCTGTGTTTGAGCAGTCCGTCGTAGACCAAACATCAGAACAAGATGAAGATATGGTCGAGCAAGGCCTACAAGCGCTTCAATCAGACACTGAAACTGAAGCAGAAACGACTCAACAATCTGATGAAGCGCAAGATGAGAGTCTAGCAGTTCAACAAGCTGAAGTTTTAGAAAGTGATCGTATCCAAGAGCAAGTAAAACCAACCGAAAGCTTTTTTGCTCGTTTAAAGCGTAGTTTACAACGCACCAAACAAAATATTGGCGCAGGATTTTTTGGTCTATTTAAAGGCAAGAAAATCGATGATGAGTTATTTGAAGAATTAGAAGAGCAGTTATTGATTGCTGACGTGGGCATGAACACCACAGTGAAAATTATTGATAACCTGACAGAAAAAGCATCACGCCAAGATCTAAAAGATGGTGAAGCATTATATGGTCTGTTAAAACAAGAGATGGCCGATATCTTAGCCGATGTTGAACAACCTTTAGAGATTGATACTAGCAAAAAGCCTTATGTGATCTTAATGGTCGGGGTGAATGGTGTCGGTAAAACTACCACTATTGGTAAACTGGCGAAACAATTCCAATCCCAAGGTAAGTCGGTGATTTTAGCCGCCGGTGATACTTTCCGTGCAGCCGCAGTTGAGCAACTGCAAGTCTGGGGTCAACGTAATGATGTTCCTGTTATTGCTCAACATACAGGCGCAGATAGTGCTTCAGTAATTTATGATGCCATTGAAGCGGCAAAAGCGCGTGGTGTTGATGTCGTGATTGCCGATACTGCCGGCCGCTTACAGAATAAGAGCAACTTGATGGAAGAGTTGCGTAAAATCGTTCGTGTGATGAAGAAAATTGATGATTCTGCACCGCATGAAATTATGCTGACACTTGATGCTGCAACTGGTCAAAATGCGATTAGCCAAGCGAAGCTATTTAGTGATGTAGCTCCGGTGACCGGTATCAACCTAACTAAATTAGATGGAACGGCTAAAGGTGGGGTTATCTTTGCGCTGGCCGACCAATTCAAAATCCCTATTCGTTATATTGGTGTAGGCGAAGGTATTGATGATTTACGTCCATTCCAAGCTCAAGACTTTATTGAAGCGTTATTTAGCCGAGAAGAATAATTTTTATCCATGTTACTGGGTGAGTTTTAAGGGAAAGAAATGATTAAATTTCAACAAGTCAGCAAGGTATATCGTGGTGGTCACCAAGCGCTGCAAAAAGTCGACTTTCATATACGTCGCGGCGAGATGGCCTTTCTCGGAGGGCATTCCGGTGCAGGTAAAAGTACTCTGCTGAAGTTGATTTGTGCGATCGAGCGTCCTAGTGATGGTAAGATCCATTTTAATGATCATGATATTACGCGTATTGCCAGTAAAGATATTCCATTTTTACGTCGTAATATAGGCATTATTTTTCAAGATCATAAGCTCCTGATGGATCGTACCGTTTTTGATAATGTTGCGTTGCCAATGCGTATTGAAGGCGCTTCTGAAAATGAGATCAAACGTCGTGTTTCAGCGGCTTTAGATAAAATTGGTATGTTGGATAAAGCACCTTGTTTGCCACGTCAATTATCAGGTGGTGAACAACAACGTGTCGGAATTGCCCGTGCGGTAGTGAATCGCCCTCGTTTGTTGTTAGCGGATGAACCGACCGGTAATTTAGATCATGATTTATCTCACCAAGTGCTGAATCTATTAGAAGAATTTAATCGTGCTGGAGTGTCGATTATTTTTGCTACCCACGATTTAGAGTTGGTTAATAGTCGCCCACAATATCGTCGTTTTGAATTAAACCAAGGTTTTTTAAGTGAGGTAGAACGTTATGGCCAATAAGAAGCTTAAAGCGGCCAAATCGTCTAAATCGAATGCGCGCCCACAATCTGCAGGCTTTTTTCAAACTCATATCAAACAAGCTAGAGATTCTTTTCGTAGTTTAATGGCTCGCCCTCTCGGCACTATTTTGACGTTAGCTGTAGTATCAATGTCTTTAACACTACCTGCGACCTTTTATACCGCGGGCAAAAACATTGCGACAGTAGCTGAAGATATGAATACCGCTTCACAAGTGAGTGTGTATTTAAAAGAAGGCACGCCAGAAGCGCGCTTGATGGTATTAAAAGACCAAGTTGAAACTTGGCCTGAGGTTGAGTCAGTACAGTATATTTCATCGCAACAAGGCCTAGAAGACTTAAGCCAGTTTGCCGGCTTAGAACAAGCCATGTCACTATTAAATGATACTGCTTTGCCACCTGTACTTGTAGTGATGCCAGATGCTGAGCACCAACAAACCGATTACATCAAAACATTGGCGAAAAAATTGCAAGCAGAAAGCGATGTGACTGATGTCCGTTTGGATGAAGATTGGTTTGCTCGTCTTGATGCGATTAAACATTTAGCTTATATCGTCGCTTACTCGTTTGCTTTGTTGATGCTAGTTTCAGTGTTTTTAATTGTCGGCAATACTTTACGATTCAATATTCTGGCACATAAAGAAGAAATCCAAGTTATGAAGCTGATTGGCGCGACCGATCGCTTTATTTTGCGACCTTATTTGTATACCGGATTATGGCTTGGCCTACTCGGTTCTTTAATTGCTTGGTTCTTAACCTTAATTATCACCTTGTTGGTAAGTGGAGCAGTCGATACATTAGCAGGATTATATGACAGCCACTTTAGCTTGCTCGGTTTGGGCTGGGATGAAAGTATTTTACTATTGATGTTAGGTTCTACCTTAGGTTGGATAGCAGCGAATTTATCTGCCAGAAAGCATTTAAAAGAAATTGAACCGGTTTAATGAAAATTTGAACTAATTAAATGATAAGACCTCTAATTTATACCCAAGTAACTTCAAGATGCGAGTTTCAGCAAGAATAAAACAAGCTTTAGGTAAGGCAAATTGAACATGATCATAGTTATTCTATCTCTGTTCAATTTAACGCAGCATAAAGCTTGTTTTAACTTGCCCTTCGGGAGCTTCATCCAAACCTTTATGCAGCGTCAGATTGGTTTGAAAGGTGCCTACATTCCTTCGCCAACCTTCCTTGCCTAAAGGTCTGGATGATAGCTCTGAATTCTGCATCTTGAAGTCACTTGGGTATAGAGGTCTTCTTTTATGTGGAAATGAATCGAATGTGAGTTTAGTAGGCTTTATTCTATTCAATTTATATTCACTCTTGCATTCTAGAGATTTGCTATGAATAATAGTTACCCCCTTGAAGATCTCTATCATAAGGTCCAGAATAGGTGGGTTGAAATTAAGCAAACTGTCTTTTTTAAAGTGTGTTATTAATTTTTTAAAGACAAAAGAGGAATTGAATGTCAAACGCATATCCAATGGCTTTAGTCACTTCAGATAGTTTAGATAGCTACATTCGCACAGCCAATAGCTACCCAATGCTGACGGCTGAAGAGGAACGTGACTTAGCAGAGCGATTACATTACCACGATGAAATTGAGGCGGCGAAAGGCCTGATTTTGTCGCACCTACGTTTTGTTGTACACGTTGCGCGTGGCTACTCTGGTTATGGTCTACCTTTAGCGGATTTGATCCAAGAAGGTAATATCGGCTTAATGAAGGCAGTAAAGCGTTTTAACCCAGAAGTAGGGGTTCGTTTGGTGTCGTTTGCGGTGCATTGGATTAAAGCCGAAATTCACGAATATGTGTTACGTAACTGGCGTATTGTGAAAATCGCAACCACCAAAGCACAGCGAAAATTGTTTTTTAATCTACGTAAGTCTAAAAAGCGCTTAGGTTGGTTTAATAATGGTGAAGTTGAAACGGTAGCTAAAGAGCTGGGTGTTTCTACCACTGAAGTGCGTGAAATGGAATCTCGTCTAGCGGCGCAAGATGCGACTTTTGAGATGCCATCAGAAGATGATGATTCAGTCTCTTCTTATACGGCACCGGTTTTGTATTTAGAAGATAAGCATTCTGACATTGCTGAGAACATCGAAGCAGATAATTGGGAAACGCATACTAATAACCGTCTAGGTCATGCATTAGCGACCTTAGATGAACGTAGTCAGCATATTGTACGTTCTCGTTGGTTAGATGATCAAAAAGCAACACTACAAGAATTGGCAGAAACGTATAGTGTTTCTGCAGAGCGTATTCGTCAGTTAGAAAAGAATGCGATGAAAAAATTAAAATTGGCGGTAGGTGAGTTTTAGTTCAATCTCATTAACAGTTAATTAATAATGAAAAGCCAAGATCAATGATCTTGGCTTTTTTTATGCGATCGAGTTTATTTATGGCGATCACAAGTCATGATCTAATAGTTAATCACAAGGGATCATTTTCTGTGGGTAAATGTGTGGAGAAGCTAGGTGTGTATGGGGGGCAAGATACACTATATATAGTGTTAAGGGCTTTTTTTGAATGTTGATAAAATTCATCTTACCCACACTTAGATCAGGATCATTACTACATGTTGTAGATCCAAAAATAGAAAAACACTTTATCAACGTAATTCACAGCTTTATCCACAAATGAACAAATTATGTACACAACACTGTGTCCTCACTTTCTATCTGTCTTTGTTTGCTGTGGGATACGTTATACTAGGCCAAATTTAACCATACCCTTTGGGTTGTGATTTTAATGCTAGGAAAAGGAACCTAACGATGGACCAGTTTCAACATATTGATGTAGAACAAGCTCAGAAAATGATAATTGAGCAATCGGCGGTGTTATTAGACATTCGCGACCCACAATCTTTTGCCGTTGCCCATGCCGAGCAAGCTAAACACCTAACAAACGATACTATCGTGGCTTTGATGGAAGATTTAGAATTTGATCAACCATTATTGGTGATGTGTTACCACGGCATTAGTAGTCAAGGGGCGGCACAATATTTGGTAAACCAAGGCTTCGAAGAAGTGTATAGTGTTGATGGCGGCTTTGAAGCATGGCAGCGTAGTGGTTTGCCAATGATAAAAATGGCTTAAATATTCTTTTGATATTGCTAAGCTAAGCCGATTCTTTTGGGGTTGCATTGCGGTTAATCATTACCAAAAAATTTAATAGGTAGTCGTATGATTCGTTTGATCACTTTAAATAATCCTCGTATTGCACAATCATTTATTGATTATATGGCATCGAGAGAAATTGAAATTTTGATGATGCCAGAAGGAGAAGGGCAGTTCGCACTTTGGCTAAAACAAACGGAACATCAAATTGAAGTGGAAGCGGAATTAAAGTTATTTATCGATAACCCTAATGCTCAAAAGTATCAAGCGGCTTCTTGGCAGGTAGCGGACTCTCGTACTCAGCAATTTCATTATCATTCACCGAGCTTTATGGCTCAGATTAAAGCCAAAGCAGGTCCTTTGACTCTAGCGATTATGGCCATTTGTCTTGTGGTGTATGGTTTACTGTTCTTTGGGTTTGGCCAACCATTGTTCCAATCTTTGCATTTTCCGGCCAATCCTGAACAAAAATGGCAATTATGGCGTTGGGTGAGCCATGCTTTTTTGCATTTTTCTGTCGCTCATATTGCTTTTAACCTTCTATGGTGGTGGCAGTTTGGTGGTGATATTGAGAAGAAACTAGGCTCGGGTAAGTTATTACAAATCTTTCTATTTTCGGCAGCATTATCAGGTGCGGCGCAGTATTGGGTTGGAGGCGCAAACTTTGGTGGATTATCGGGTGTGGTTTATGCCTTGATGGGGTATTTATGGATTATTGGCTGGCGTCGGCCTGATAAAGGTTTATCTATTCCCCGCACATTGGTGATATTTATGCTAGGTTGGCTGGTATTAGGCTTTATTCAGCCATTTATGGCGATTGCCAACAGCGCGCATTTAGCTGGTTTACTTGCCGGTTGTGGTTTAGCTGCTTTGGAAGGGCAGTCAAAAGCGGTATAAGTTTTTGTGCTTTAGGTTTACCTTTCTTTCGCGTTGGATATTCGATAGGCCATTCTATTGTTACAATGGCGGTTGGCCGTAATATTCAGCGACGATTTACACATGATTGAGCAAATGTATTCTTCATATTTTAATTATTTTACTCGCCTTGATTGGCAAACTGCATCGTCGTTTAATTTTGGTGAGTGTCTGGATGCCGAATGGTTGCAAGAGCAAGGGTCGCTTTCGATGCGCTTTTCTCAGCAATGTCAGCAGTTGTCTGCCCAAGTTGTACGCAATCAAATTATCCCTAATAGTCAATTAACCGACTTTCAACGTGATATGTTGTTAAGGTCAGACATTGTAGATCAAGACTATTTACTACGAGAAGTGGTGCTAGCGGCCGATGGTGAACCTTGGTTACTTGGTAGTACGTTAATTCCCCGTTCGTCATTAACCGATGAGCAGTTTGACTTGTCCAAGCAAGGTGATGTGCCGTTAGGGTTAACGGTATTTCAAGCTGATCAAGTCGCTCGAGATCAGTTACATTTAGCGACCATATCTTCTCCATTAGGCGAACTGGCAGCACGTAGCTCTCGTTTATGGATGAATCAAAAACCGATGTTGGTTGCAGAGCTTTTTCTTCCTCCATCGCCTATTTATCTCAAGGAATGAATGATATGACTATGGCAAAAGCTGCAGCTTACTGGCAGCTTACCCGTATGAACCGTCCGATTGGTTCACTACTTTTATTATGGCCAACTTTATGGGCGTTATTGCTTTCAGCGAATGGTTTACCTGGTTGGCATGTGACTATTGTGTTTGTACTAGGCGTGTTTACCATGCGCTCAGCTGGTTGTGTGATTAATGATTTTGCGGATCGTAAAGTTGATGGCCACGTTAAGCGTACTAAAAATCGTCCCCTACCTTCGGGATTAGTGTCGAGCAAAGAAGCCTTGGTCTTGTTTTTCGTATTAGTATTGGTGTCATTTCTGCTGGTACTAAGTATGAATACATTGACGGTTGAGCTGTCGTTAGTCGGTGTCGTACTCGCGTTTATTTATCCCTTTATGAAGCGTTTCACGCATGTACCACAATTATTTCTCGGCTTAGCCTTTAGTTGGGCAATTCCGATGGCGTGGGCTGCTGAAGCTGGCACACTACCCGCCGAAGTATGGTTGGTGTTTGTGATTAATGTATTGTGGACCATCGCCTACGATACTCAATATGCCATGGTTGACCGAGATGATGATTTAAAAATCGGCATTAAGTCGACAGCGATTTTGTTTGGTCGTTTCGATAAGCTCATCATCGGATTACTACAATTAGCCTGTTTATTACTATTAATGGTATTGGGTGATTGGATGGGGCTTTCTGGTGGCTACTATTGGACCTTGCTTGTGGCAGCAGCGTTATTTGTTTATCAACAACGCCTAATTAAAGATCGGGAAAGAGACAGTTGCTTCACTGCCTTTTTAAACAATAACTACGTGGGGATGGTTATTGCGATTGGGATATTGATTAGCGTGATTTGATCATTCTTTTTACCCTAATAAAAATGCCGCCGATGATCGAACTCATCGGCGGCATTTTTGTATCTATACCCAAGTGACCTCAAGATGCAGAATTCAGAGCTATCATCCAAGTCTTTAGACAAGGAAGATTTATGCGGAATGTAAGCACCTTTCAAGTAAATCTGACGAAGGCTAAGGGCTTGGATGAAGCTCCCGAAGGGCAAGTTAAAACAAGCTTTATGCTGCGTTAAATTGAACAGAGATAGAATGACTATGATCATATTCAATTCGTCTTGCCTAAAACTTGTTTTATTCTTGCTGAAACTCGCATCTTGAGGTTACTTGGGTATCATATCAGCAGGGATACCGATTAAATTATTTTGAATCCACTTTACGCATAATGCTTTCTTGTAACGTCAGTTGAACTTCGGGTGATAATAACTCACCTAGCAAGTCGACTAAGGTTTCAATTTTGTGCTGCTGTTCAGTTTGTGGCGCTAAGTAGCCCTGTTGTTTGAGTGTTTGGAATAAAGTGATAAATACCCCTTTATCGAAAAATTCAGGAGCATTAATGCCATGTAGCCTTCCTAAGCGCTGAGCAATGGTTTGGCTTTGCTTTTCAAGTAGTGCCTTATCAATATCTGGCATCGCGACTAATTGAGTTAACGCAATAGCATAGCGTTGTAAGGTTTCTACAATCGTACGAGAGAGTAGAATTAACATCTGCACTTGAGAAGGATTAATTGAAATTACGCCATTGTCTTCTTTAATCAATTCTTGACGTAATAGCTCATTGATTAAATCGGTGATCACTGTGTCTAACTGATCTGGTTGATAATGTAAGAACAATTCAGCTTTTAAGAATGGGTAGATCAAGCTAATTGCTTGGTGCAGCTCATCGCGTGAAATGTGCTCTTTTTGTATTACTAGATGAGCAATTAACGATGGTAAAGCGAATAAGTGAATGATGTTATTACGATAATAAGTCATCAGAACCGATTGTTGTCGATCAAGAGAAATAATATCCCCTTGTTCATCAGCTTCTACTACGAATTTATCTAACTTTTCTGCATGCTCCACCAATTGCGCAGCACTGCTATCTGGCACGGTACTCGTTGGAGTGTAAGGCACTTGCGTTAATAGTGATAAGTAACAATTAATCTGTTGTTCAAGCTTACGGCGAGAAAGAGCACGTTGATTCGAGGCTAATAAGGCAGTGGCACAAAGTGTCAGGGCATTCGCTGCGGCCGCATCATTAATATGCGTCATCATTTTATTGGCAAGCTTATTCACCACAGGGTTCATCCATTGTGGTTTTTGGCTGTTATCTTGTGTTTGGTTTTCTTTACTCGACCAACCTGGTATTTCTTCATTGAGGTATTGGTTGAGATTAATTGGCTCACCAAAATTCACATAGCCTTGGCCAAAGTTACGTAATTTACGTAATGTTTTCAGCACCATACCGGCGCTTTCTTTTTCTTTACGCTTTCCAGTTAATTCTTTGGCATAAGTCGACACTTCCATCACGTGCTCGTAACCAATGTAAACTGGCACTAAAGTAACTGGGCGGTTTAAACCACGCAGCATGGTTTGGATAGTCATCGCCAGCATGCCAGTTTTGGCTTGTAGTAAACGACCGGTACGTGAGCGTCCACCTTCACTGAAAAACTCGACCGAGTAACCTTTAGTAAACAGCTCTGCTAAATATTCACGGAAAATGGTGGAGTAGAGCTTATTACCTTTAAAACTGCGACGAATAAAGAAAGCACCACCACGACGGAAAATTGGTCCTGCAGGGAAGAAGTTGAGGTTCACTCCCGCAGCAATGTGTGGCGGAACCATGCCTTCATGATGTAATACGTAAGAAAGCAGTAGGTAGTCCATGTGACTGCGGTGACAAGGTACATAAATGATTTCATGGCCATCTTGTGCCAGTTTACGTACCGCTGCCATATTATTGATATTTAAGCCTTGATACAGCTTATTCCACAACCAGCCTAAGAAGCGAGCGCCGACACGAATTAAAGTATAAGAAAAGTCGGCTGCAATTTCTTCGAGCATGCCTTGTGCTTGTTTTTGCGCCTTTTCTAGGGAAATATTTTTACTCTTGGCTTCATCTTGAATGGCTTGTTGGATCTCTGGAGATTTTAACAAACGATTAAACAGTACTTGGCGTTGTGGCAAGCTTGGACCTGAGGCGGCTAACTTTTGGCGTGAAAAGTGAATGCGTGCCACTCGTGCCAATTTATGAGCGATGGTTTCATCGACACCATGGGTATCAGCCATATATCGCAATGAAACAACAGGGCTAAAGCGAATCATACAATCGCGTCCCGATGAAACTAATAAGCGGCTTTTCTGGCAAGCATTCATCGCCTGTAAATATGGTTTTTCTTTACCTTCTTGATTTGGCTTTCGCCCCCACAAAATAGAAGTAGGCAGCATTTGGATATCTAGCTCAGAATCGGCTTGATGCAATTTGAGCAATTGAGTAAATAACTCAACGGATTGTTTGGGTAGTACTTGTTTACTGTGAGTGGTCATGCCTTTTGACGTTAGAAACACAAAGCGCGAAAACTCTTGGCCATTGATTTGTAGTGGTGTTAACGGATCAGGTAGGCCGAGCGCTTTGGTTTGCGTTTGTAGACTGATCAAATCAATATCAGAATCAAAAGGCAGTGCATAAACAATGGGCTTGGTTAAATCTAACGTCAGTTCTTCAACCGGATTGGCTGGGATGGTTTTACCCTTAACTAAAAAAGAAAGAGGTAACTTTAGAAGTGAGCGAGAAACGCGGTGTCCGTAAGACATAACAGTGTACAGCCTCAAATATAAAAAGTGGGGCTCAACCCCCACATACAATACGCAGCAAGTGGCCTATTCTATAGTTTATTCTCGTGAAATCACACCAAATGATAAATATAGCCACTTTCCCCACTTTAATAATCGTTTAAATCAATGCTTAAAAAGTGATTCATATCTCTGGAGTTATCTTAATTTACTGTATATACTCACAGTCAACTGTATAAAAAGACAGGTGAATTATGAAACCGTTGACGCCCCGCCAACAGCAAATCTTTGAATTGATCAAAGATAAAATTGATATGACTGGAATGCCACCAACGCGTGCAGAAATTGCACGAGAATTAGGTTTTCGCTCGGCCAATGCCGCCGAAGAGCACTTAAAGGCATTAGCTCGAAAAAATGTAATTGAAATTATTCCTGGTGCCTCTCGTGGTATTCGCATTGTACAAAGTGAAGAAGAATTGCTAGAAGAGCAAGGTCTACCTCTTGTTGGACAAGTGGCTGCCGGTGAACCAATTTTGGCGCAAGAGCATGTAGAAAGCCATTATCATGTTGATCCTGCGATGTTTCGCCCACAAGCTGATTTCTTGTTGCGTGTTCATGGCATGAGTATGAAAGATATCGGTATCGTAGATGGTGATTTATTGGCGGTTCATAAAACTCAAGACGTTCGTGATGGCCAAGTAGTCGTTGCGCGTGTTGATGAAGATGTCACAGTAAAACGTTTAGAGCGTAAAGGTTCGAAAGTTTTTCTACATGCTGAAAATGAAGAATTTAGCCCAATTGAAGTGGATTTAACTCAGCAGGAACTAACCATTGAAGGGTTAGCGGTAGGCATTATTCGTAATAACACTTGGATGTAATATTTCAACATCTTGAAGTTACTTGAGCAAATTTCATATAAACTTGCTTGTAAATTCAAATGATAATCATTATCATCAATTAATCTCAATCTAGGGGATTAATTGATGACTGCTTCTTCTGATCCAACTCAACCCGCTACTTGCCAAACTTATCAAGTTCCCAGTGAGCTATTGCAACCTTTATGGTTACGTAGTCGTGAAAGTTTAATTGATGATGGTTTGGTTTATGATCCTATTGCGGCACGAGCTTGCCAACGTTGTCATCTTTCGTCTGAGTGTTTAGCGGGCGATATCGATCAAAAGCAGTTATTACACGCCACCCTTACGCAACTATGTGATATGGAAGTATCACGCTTTCTTACTCGTCACCCTAATGCTTGGATTATAAATGTCGGGGCGGGGCTCGATACTCGTTTTTATCGTCTAGATAATGGAATTTGCCATTGGATAGAAGTTGATGTCGATGAAACCTTGTTATGGCGACAAAAATTATTTCATCATAGTGAGCGTTATAAAATGATGTGCGGCTCTGTGCCGGATATGCAATGGCTCGATCAATTAGCGATTCCTGATAATGCACCGATTTTAGTTGTGTGTGAGCAAGCATTATTACTTCAGCCTCGTAATCAAGTGGCGCATTTTGTGCAAAAACTTGGGCGACATTTTTCTCATGCTCAAGCTTGTTTAGTGTTGGCCGGTGATAAAAGCCAATCACACTGGGGTAAGAAAATGGGCTGTTCCGTTTATAAGCATGGCTTAAAAGATCCTGTGACCAGTGTTTTATCTTGGCTACCGTGGATTGATCGGATTAAAGCGCGATCTCCTGTCGAGCATAATTGTAAGCGTTGGCGAGCATGGCAGAAATTGGTTTCTAAGTTGCCTTTTATCAAACATAGGCTCACTCCAAGCATGATTCATTTGGGTTGGTAGATCAAAATCTGCTAATAATTTATTTGCTTATACCCAAGTGACTTCAAGATGCAGAATTCAGAGCTATCATCCAAACCTTTAGACAAGGTAGACTGTTGCCTCATCTAAGTGAGGTTTTCGTGATCAAACAATATTCGTCATTTCAATTGCTTCAACAAATTCTCTCGCAACGCTCTTTGCATAAGCAGGTGCTGTTGCTCGCCATTCCTATGGTGCTTTCCAATATTACAGTGCCTCTTTTAGGTCTAGTCGATGCTGCCGTGATCGGACATTTAGACTACGCCTGGTATTTAGGTGGTGTTGCACTAGGTAGTACTATGATCAGTGTAACATTTTGGTTGCTAGGCTTTTTACGTATGGCAACCACTGGGCTCGCCGCTCAGGCACAAGGTGAAGAAAGTTCACAAAAGTTAGCACATATTTGGTTGCAAGGTATGTTAGTGGCTTGGTTACTAGCTGGATTGTTTCTATTATTTCATTCGCCATTGGCTGAGCTAATTTTTTCTTTAAGTAATGCTAGTGTCGAAGTGAAGCATTACGGCATGCAATACTTTTCGATTCGCGTGTGGAGCGCGCCTGCAGCACTTGCCAATTTTGTTATTTTAGGTTGGTTATTAGGAACGCAAAATGCCAAAGCGCCGATGTGGTTAGTGATTGTGACTAATCTTACCAATATTATATTGGATGTATTGTTTGTCTTGGTATTTGATTGGAAGGTGGCAGGTGCTGCGTGGGCATCGGTTTTGGCTGATTATACTGGCTTAGCATTAGGCTTGTTTTTCGTGATGCGTACCTGGATCAAACAGCAACTTCCTAATGTATTGACCTTGCTACCTTCTGCCACTCATGGAATGGGTAGAATGTTACGCTTAAATAGCGATATCTTCTTGCGCTCATTGTGTCTACAAGCCGTGTTTAGTTTTATGACCTTCCAAGGAGCGGCATTAGGTGATGATGTGGTTGCTGCCAATGCCGTGTTGATGAGCTTTTTGATGATGGTGTCTTATGGCATGGATGGTTTTGCTTATGCAATGGAAGCGATGGTTGGTAAAGCGGTAGGTGCCAAAAGTCGTGGTCAATTACTTAATTCGTTAATAGGCACTTCATTTTGGGGCTTAGTGTGTAGCGTTTTCTTAACCTTGCTGTTTTGGTTATTTGGCCATCAATTGATTCGGCTGATTACCGACATTCCTAATGTACAGGAACAAGCTGAAATTTACCTACCTTGGTTGATTATGATGCCATTGGTATCGATGTGGTGTTTTTTATTAGATGGGATTTTTGTAGGGGCGACCAAAGGCAAAGATATGCGCAATAGTATGCTTATTGCCATGTTGTGCTTTTTTGCTCTGTATTTCAGTTTCGCTTCTTGGGGTAACCATGCATTGTGGATGTCGATGCTAACCTTTATGGGAATGCGTGGCGTAGGGCTTGCGGTGATATTTATTACTCAATGGAAGAAGCAACAATTTATTGAGTCGGTTTGATTATCAGCATTGATCACGAGCATTAACCAAAATAAAGGAGCCTAAGTTAGCTCCTTTTTTGTGACCATGGCTGTTTCGAGACTAGTGTGGTTTCTGGTGTTGCTTTCAGAATAAACGATTTAGTCCATTGAGTGCCGCTACCCGATAAGCTTCCGCCATGGTTGGGTAGTTAAACGTGGTATTAACAAAGTATTCAATAGTATTGGCTGGGCCTTTTTGCTCCATAATTGCCTGTCCTATATGGATAATTTCTGCGGCACGTTCTCCAAAGCAGTGAATGCCTAAGATTTGTTTGGTTTCTCTATGGAATAAGATTTTTAGACTACCAATATCTTTACCTGCAATCTGTGCACGTGCTAAATGTTTAAATGATGCGCGCCCCACTTCATAAGGGACTTTCGAAGCTGTGAGCTCTTGTTCTGTTTTACCTACCGAACTGATTTCGGGAATGGTGTAGATGCCAGTTGGAATGTCATCAATTAAGAATCCATCAGCTTTGCCTTTCGCAATCGCTTGAGCAACAAAACGTCCTTGGTCATACGCAGCGCTGGCAAGGCTTGGGTAGCCAATCACATCACCTACCGCATAAACATGGTCAACTTCGGTTTGATAATGTTTGTTGACCGAAAGCTGTCCACGTGAATCTGGAGTGAGTCCCACTTGTTCTAAATCGAGTGTGTCGGTATTACCGGTTCGACCATTGGCATAGAGTAGGCAATCGGCTTTCATTTTCTTGCCGGATTCAAGGTGCATGATCACTCCATCATCGGTGCCTTCTACTTTATGGTAGGTTTCATCATTGCGGATCACAACACCACTGTTCCAGAAATGGTAGGAAAGGGCATCGGATGTCTCGTTATCTAGGAAAGCCAGTAAGCGATCTCGGGTATTAATCAGGTCGGTTTTTACCCCTAGACCACGGAAAATAGAGGCATATTCACAACCGATTACCCCAGCGCCGTAAATGATGATGTGTCTAGGATCATGCTTGAGATTTAGAATGGTGTCGCTGTTGTAGATGCGTTCATGATTAAAATCGACATCTTCAGGCTGATATGGGCGAGAGCCAGTAGCAATCACAAATTTATCAGCAGTATATTCTTCAAATGTGCCATCGGATTGTGCAACCGACACGTTATTTGGGCCAGTAAATCTGGCGCTACCAAATAATAGGGTACACGCATTACGATCATAAAATCCTTGGCGTAAGCGAGTTTGTTTATCGATGACACTTTTGGCGTGGTCGAGAATGTCGGAAAATGAAGCCGTTAAGCTAGTGTTGTTTTTACAGAAAAGAGGGTTGCTATTGAATTCAATAATGCGGCTTACAGCATGGCGGAGGGCTTTAGAAGGAATAGTTCCCCAGTGAGTACAACCGCCACCAACGCTACTTTCTTTTTCAATTATTGCAACGTTAAGTCCTGCTTTTGCCAACCCCATTGCAGCACCTTCACCGCCAGGGCCACTGCCAATGACAATGACATCAAAGTGTGTTGAATTCATCATGCTTTCCCTTGATATTGTGTGAAATCCTCAAACGCATACCGAAATTGATATTCGGCAGAGATATACCCAAGTGACTTCAAGATGCAGAATTCAGAGCTATCATCTAGACCTTTAAGCAAGGATGATTAGCGAAGGAATGTAAGCACCTTTCAAACCAATCTGACGCTGCCTATCTCTTATAAGAAGAGGTTTGGATGAAGCTTCCGAAGGGCAAGTTAAAACAATCTTTATGCGGCGTTAAATTGAGAAGAGATAGACTAACTATGATCATACTCAACTTGCCTAAAGCTTGTTTTATTCTTGCTGAAACTCTCAGCTTGACGTTACTTGGGTATAAGATAGTAACTGATTAAATTATTGGGTAAATGATTGAGGTGAAAGACAGTCGCCACGATCACATAGATTGATACTTAGAGAGAAAAATAGCTTGCCGTTGAATCATTTATTGAGAGAAGAGCGGTGGTATAGCCAAATAACCTCTTGTTGGAAGTCGCATTTTGAAGTTACTTGGGTATAGCTGAATTTATCGGTATATTAGCCACATGGTGATCAACGAGAAAGCATAATGGGTATTCGAGCTCAACAAAAAGAAAAAACGCGCCGCTCATTAATTGATGCTGCTTTTGGGCAACTTAGCGCTGATCGCGGCTTTTCAAACCTAAGTCTACGGGAAGTATCTCGTGAGGCGGGAATTGCGCCTACCTCTTTTTACCGCCACTTTAAAGACATGGACGAACTCGGTTTAGTGATGGTGGATGAAGGCGGGTTGTTATTAAGGCAATTAATGCGTCAGGCTCGTCAACGCATTGTGGCAGAAGGCAGTTTAATCCGTACATCGGTGCAAACCTTTATGGAGTTTATTGAACAAAGTCCTAACGTGTTTCGCTTGTTATTACGTGAACGGTCGGGGACATCTGCTGAATTCCGTGCCGCAGTTGCGCGCGAGATCCAACATTTTGGTGCGGAATTAACCGAATATTTAGTGGGTGCAGGAATGGCGCGAGAAGTGGCGGCTATTCAAGCAGAAGCTTCCGTCATGATTGTTTTTACCTCGGGAGCAGAAGCGCTTGATCTAGAGGAAGATGCTCGTGATGTTCTTGCTGAGCGTATGATTTTGCAATTAAGAATGCTGGCGAAGGGTAGTACCTTGATGAAAGGGTCCATTAAGAATAACGATTAATCATTAAAAGCTTTTCCCTTTCTATGAAAACAAAAGAAGGGAAACGAAATAAGCCGCTGAATATTCAATATTCAGCGGCTTATTTGTTATTACGTGTTGGATGTTATTGCTGGTGGAAAGCTTATTTGCGTTCTAGGAAAACACCCACTTCCATGTGATGGGTGAATGGAAACTGGTCAAATAGCGCAAAACGAGTAATGTTATGAGTTTTCGCCAAAATCTTTAAATTGTCTTTCAGGGTTTCAGGGTTGCAAGAGATATACATAATGCGTTCATAACCTTGTACCATTTTGCAAGTTCCTTCATCCATACCTGAACGTGGTGGATCGACAAAAATGGTATTGCAGTTGTAACTGGTTAAATCGATATTGTTGTCTTTTAAGCGGCGGAACTCGCGTTTGCCTTCCATTGCATCGGTAAAGTCTTCTGCTGACATACGAATGATTTGCACATTATCGATACTATTGGCTTTGATATTGTACTGAGCAGAATCGACGGATGGTTTAGCGAGTTCGGTGGCCAATACTCGTTCAAAGTTTTGTGCTAACGCTAGTGAGAAGTTACCGTTACCACAGTAAAGTTCTAATAAATCCCCTTGGCTGTCTTGGGTGCAGTCGACCGCCCATTCCAACATTTTTTGCGCGACCACTCCATTTGGTTGGGTAAAACTATTTTCAACTTGCTGATAAATGTAAGGTTTGCCATCCACGTGCAGCTTTTCAACTACGTAGTCACGATCCATAACAATTTTCATTTTACGAGCACGACCAATGAGATCTAAGTTGAAGCCTTCTTCATTTAGTCTTTGCTTAAGTGCGCGCGCTTCTTGTTGCCATTCGTCATTCAGTTGGCGATGGTAGAGCAGCGATACTAGAATCTCACCACTTAAGGTCGACAGAAAGTCTACTTGGAATAATTTGGTTCTTAGTACCGTATTATCTTTCATGGCATCCATGAGTAACGGCATTAAATCATTAATTAGTCGACTTGCGGTTGGGAAGTGATCAACACGGTATTTTTGGCGAGTTGTTTGGTCAAACATGATGTAATACATGTCTTCGTCTTCGTGCCATACGCGAAATTCAGCCCGCATACGATAATATTGTTCTGGAGATTCAAACACTTCAATTTCTGGCGTAGTAAACTCACCAAACATATCGCCTAGGCGCAGCAACTTTTCTTCGAGTTGTTGAGCGTAGCTGGTGGTGTTGTGGGTGATATTTGCCATAAGTGAAAGCCTTTTTATAACTGAACAGGATTAGAACAAGGAGCGCAGATTTTATCCATCGCACATCAGATGTCCAGTTTTGTTGTCTATCTATGTTTTTTTTGAATAAAACAGGAGCAATCATCCATTGTGCTTAACAATCAGTAGACATAAAAATCTTAGCACTTTAGGATGCCAGTGCTGGTGCCAAACATCATTGTATGGCTGAAAAAGGGAATTTGGTGAAAATCCAGAACTGACGCGCAGCGGTGATAAGAACGACACTTTCCGGTTTAGAGCCAAACACTACCCCAATTGGGTGGGAAGTTGAAAGCAGTAGGTGATAGTAAGGAATACTATCGAGCTTTAAGTCCGAATACCTGCCAGTGATTCAGAGCAATTGCTCATTATGTTTCTCGCGTTTTTAGGACTTATTAACAATGAAAAAAACGGTTTTAGCGACCGCGATCAGTAGTATTGCTGGTGGCGTTTTCCTTTCTTTATCTCCTTTTGCTTTAGCACAAGAGTCAGTAGCCAGTGCCACCACTGATGTGATGTTGGTGACCGCGACTAAGCGAACCGATCCGGTGACCAATCTTGTTACCCCTATCATCGAAATTTCTAAGCAAGATATTACCGACTCGCAAGCCAATACATTAAATGATGTATTACGTCAGCTACCTGGTGTGCAATTAAGTACTAATGGTGGGCCAAATCAACCAACCCGCTTGTATGTTCGTGGTAGCAGTGATGTGTTGGTGTTGTTCAATGGTGTACGTATAGGCAGTGCTACATTAGGCTATTCAGATATCAGTCAAGTACCGTTAGCCGGTGTTGAAAAAATAGAATATCTACGTGGTTCTCGTGCAGCTGTTTATGGTGCCGATGCCAGTGCTGGTGTTATTAATATTATCACTCGTGGTAATAATCAAGAGACTACGGGTAATGTAAAAGCGACAGGTGGGTCTAATGGTTATCAAAGCTATACAGGCTCGGTAGCGATGGTACCAAGTGATAAAGCTTGGTTGAACGTGACTACTCAATATCAACATTCTGATGGCTATAATGTAGCTGAATTTGGTGATGATGACCGTGATGGTTATGAGAATAGTAATTTTGTGGCCGATTGGGGAGTGCAGTTAGACGATAGCTGGATTATCCGAATGAATGGTTATTATCATCAAGGGCAAACCGAATACGACTATGATCCAACATGGGGTGTGAGTGCTGATCAAAATAAGAGCAGTAATTACAACATTAATGGCCAAGTGATTTATACCACAGAACGTTTTGTTTCCAACTTGACCTATGGCAATAGCCAAGATAAATCAAAAACTCAACATAATGTCCCTTCATCTCAAACTGTAACGCAAAGAAACCAAGTAACTTGGCGTAATAACTTTCAAGTTACCAAAGCAAACTCAATTGGATTTGGTGCTGAATACTTAAATGATGATGTGAGTGATTCAGATACTGTGTATGAAGAGCAAGAACGCGACAATAAAGCGGGTTATCTTACATTGGGGCATAATGGTGAGGTCATCCAACTAGAAGGTAGTGTTCGTTTTGATGATAATGAACAGTTTGGAGATAAAACCACTTGGCAACTTGGTGCCGGCTGGCAGTTTGTTGAGTCTCTGCGATTAACCGCTAATGTCGGTACTGGCTTTAAAGCACCAACTTTTAATCAACTTTATTATCCTGGCTATTCTAATCCAGATTTGGAACCAGAAGAGTCGACAAATTATGAAGTGGCAATCGAAGGTGAGCATAGCTTCTTAAGTTGGCGTTTAGCTGGCTTTTATAATGATATTGATAATCGAATCAGTTGCCAGTCCACTTTCTCTACCTGTGAAAATGACAGCTTAATTATTCAGGGTGTCGAATGGGTAGGAAGCTTTGATACAGGGCCGCTGTACCATCAAGTTTCATTAGAATATTTAGACCCGGAAGATAAAGCGACTGGTGATGATGCAATTCGTATTGCCCGTCAAAACTATAAATGGCAAGTCGGTTATCAAGCTGAAACCTGGCAAGCAAATTTAAATTATATATATCAAGGCAAGCGTTATGATAGTGGTAATGTTCGATTAGATGGTTATAGCTTAGTGAACCTAGGGGCAAGTTATAATTTAACTCAACAATGGATATTATCGGCCAAAATTGAAAATCTATTCGATGCTGATTACGAAACTGCTGCTAACTATATTGAACCTGAAAGAACCTACTATGGTTCGATAGCGTATCAATTTTAGTATTCGTAATTTTAATGCTCTCTAGTATTGAACGGACCCCCAATAGTTGGACATCAACCATTGGGGGTATTTTTTCTTATCTGTGTTTTATTTCCATCCATTTAGTTAGCAGAGTATCATGCAAACAATACTGTTTATCATGAGTAAGTGTTGTGGAACATTCTGCTAATTCTATTCCTAAAGTATTAATCTTCGATTCTGGTGTCGGCGGACTTTCAGTCTACCAGCAGATCCAAGCGCGATACCCTCAACTGGACTATCTGTATCTCTTCGATAATGAAGCTTATCCATACGGTGAGCTTCCTGAACAAGTTCTTATCGAGCGTGTGGTTAAATTAGTTACCCATATAGTCATTAAACAAGGCATCGATATCGTGGTAATCGCCTGCAATACCGCTAGTACAATTGTTTTGCCTCACTTGAGGAAAACATTGAACATTCCGGTTGTTGGTGTCGTTCCTGCCATTAAACCTGCCGCGGCATTATCAAAAAAGGCGATTGGTCTGATCGCAACACCTGCAACCATAAAGCGTCCTTACACACATAATTTAATCTCGCAATTTTCAGCTGATGTTGAAGTGAAATTATTAGGTTCGACTCGTTTGGTGATGATGGCAGAAGAAAAGCTGAGAGGAGAAACGGTCAATTTAAACGAATTGAAAGAAACTTTACGGCCACTAGTCAATAAGATAGATGTGGCGGTACTTGGTTGTACCCACTTTCCGTTATTAAAACCTGAGATTCAACAAGTTTTTGGTCTGGGGGTTACACTGATTGATTCAGGTGAAGCCATTGCGATGAGAATCGGGGCGGTATTACAGGTCGAGCCACAAAAGAATAAACAATATAATAAAAAGTATTACTCCATATACAGCAGTGCCGCACCATGGGAAGGCGCGGCACTGAATAAAGGGCTAGAACACTTTAGCTTTAGTCCTGTTGAGATTCTCCAGTTTCAGGATGCTTAGGATCATTGGCAACGCGAACTTTTAAAGTACGTTGCATATAATCTTTTTCGTTCAATGAAGAAATTACGCTATCAGTATCTGATTCTGCTACAACAACAAAACCAAAACCACGACGTTTGCCGGTTCTCTTATCTTTCATTAAGCGAACGGCAAAGACTTCGCCGTATTCAGAGAATAATTGACGAACATTAGACTCATTAGCTTTATAAGGAAGATTACCTACATAAAGCGTTTGAGTTGACGCTTTTTCAGATGAGCTTTGAGATTGCGTTGACGAAGAAGAGGTAGACGTAATAAAGAAGGTAGCGACAACACCAATTAAAAAGCTTCCCCAAGCTGGTATTACATCAAGGGAAAAAATAATGGTGCCAAGTACTGCAAGAGCGATGACCAATATGGTCGATTTTTTTGAGTTCATATCTGCATACTACTAGTTGAATAAAAAGAAATAAGAATACGTCTATATTAAGTAGACACATAGATCTTACGTTTAATAGTCTACATTTACCAACTTATTGCTGTGATACCGCTCAAAATGTTTAAATTATAATCATAAAACCTTGGTTTGATTTAAAAATAAGCAGTCAGAAATTAAATTTAAAAAAGCACTTGCCAACCTAAAATAACTCCCTATAATGCGCCCTCACTGACACGGAGTAAGCAGCAATGCAGGCCTTTGTTAGTAAAGCGGTCTAAGCCTTTTAAGGCAAGCAAAAAAATAAATTAAAAAAGTGTTTGACACTATAATTTATTGAGCTAGAATGGCCGCCCTGTTCAACGAGACGCGCTAAGCGCTTTCAATAAGAACAACGCTCTTTAACAATTTAAACCTATCAATCTGTGTGGGCACTCGTTGATGATAATCAAAAAGATTTATCAATGAACTGAGTGACCAATCAATTATTAGTTTACTAATAATTGGCACAGTCAATTCATTATCTATCTGTTGGATAGATAATAGCTTTAAGGTTACTTCTTCTTTTAAGAAGAATAGTTTTGAAGTCAGTATTCGTTGAGCCGGTCGAAAGACCACAAAAACTTTAATTGAAGAGTTTGATCATGGCTCAGATTGAACGCTGGCGGCAGGCCTAACACATGCAAGTCGAGCGGAAACGAGAGGTAGCTTGCTACTTCGGCGTCGAGCGGCGGACGGGTGAGTAATGCATAGGAAGTTGCCCAGTAGAGGGGGATAACCATTGGAAACGATGGCTAATACCGCATAACCTCTTTGGAGCAAAGCGGGGGACCTTCGGGCCTC
>NZ_BSPV01000001.1:0-250916 GCF_030161215.1 Vibrio algivorus | reverse complement strand
TTTAAATTGTTAAAGAGCGTTGTTCTTATTGAAAGCGCTTAGCGCGTCTCGTTGAACAGGGCGGCCATTTTAGCGATTTAAAAGTTCGTGTCAAACACTTTTTTAAAACTTTTTTCGCAAACCTTTTGAGAAGGTTTTGACCTCTAACTCGTTGCTGCCGTTAGGCTGTGTGCTCCGTGTCAGTGAGGTCGCATTATAGAGATCCAAATCACATTGGCAACCCTTTTCTTTCAAAAACTTTAAAAATATAGCTTAGATGGTCACTTTCCATCCAAAGACTTATTTATACAACTTTACTCTAACCTTAATAACAAGTTATCCACAAAATAAGTAAAATTCAGCTACCATTCTAAATATAAAAGAGGCTATCACCGCAGTGTATAGCCTCGTCTTTATATATAAATAACATTATAAAGGTTAGATTTTATATTCCGGAGCCATCTTGTTGTTGCTCAGGATCATCTTCATGGAGACCACACTCTCGTTTCAGACCAAAGAATCGAGTTTCTTCTTCTGTCATTCCCGGTTCCCATTTACGAGTTGTGTGGGTATCTCCAACAGAAAGATAACCTTCCTCCCATAGTGGGTGATAAGACAAGCCATGCTTTTCTAAATATTGATGTATTTCTTTATTACTCCAATCTATGATCGGTAAAAATTTAAAAACACCATTTTGTACAGCAAGAATAGGTAGTCCATTACGTGTATTAGATTGTTCACGTCTCAATCCAGAAAACCAAGTAGAAACATTGAGCTCTTTTAATGCACGTCGCATTGGCTCTACTTTATTTATCTTATTGTACTTTTCGATGCCCTCGACACCCTGCTCCCAAAGCTTACCATAAGAAGCTTCCTGCCAATTGGGACTCTGTTCTGCTCGAAAAACTTGTAAATTAAGATTTAGCTTCTCTTTTAACTCATCTATGAATCGATACGTCTCTGGAAATAGATATCCTGTATCTGTCAATATGACGGGAATATCTGATTTCGCTTCCGTTGCCAAATGCAACATGACTGCCGCTTGAATACCAAAACTTGAAGATACAGCAAACTCACCTTGCAAGTTTTCTAAAGCCCACAGAATTCTTTGTTGAGCCGTCATATCTTCAAGTTGAGCATTAATCTCTGCAAGTATTAAACTTTGCTCTACTTTATTAAGGTTAACGAGTTCTTCTATATATAAACTCTTTTCTTGTGTACTAAGCATGGAAGTCCCTCTTAGAGATCACGACCTCTTCTATAATACCAACACGAATCACGAAATCACCGAACGCTTCTTTTTCTTTACGTTCTTTAGACCAGCGAGACACCAACTCATCTATATCTTGTAGAATTTGTTTATCCGTAATGTTCTCTTTATACATCTTAGGAACACGAGTACCACTACGGTTACCACCTAAATGTAGGTTGTAGCGACCAGGCGCTTTACCGACTAAACCAATCTCAGCCAACATTGCTCGCCCACACCCATTAGGGCAACCTGTTACACGTAAAATAATGTTTTCTTCTTTCGGTAGCTGATGCTTTGCTAGAATGCCTTCCACTTCCGTAACAAAAGAAGGAAGAAAACGTTCTGCCTCAGCCATCGCTAATGGACAAGTTGGAAATGCCACACACGCCATTGAGTTTTTACGCTGCTCACTCGTAGAAGCATCCATTAGACCATGCGCTACAGCAATACTTTCTATCAGCTCTTTTTGATCTGCAGCTACGCCTGCCACAATTAAGTTTTGATTTGCTGTAATACGGAAGTCGCCTTTATGAACTTTAGCCAGTTCAGCCATACCTGTCTTAAGTGTTTTTCCTGGATAATCTAAAATACGACCATTCTCTATAAATAGAGACAAGTAGTGTTTACCGTCAATACCTTCAGACCAACCAATGCGATCACCACGCTCAGTAAATTCATAAGGACGACTTGGTTCAAATTTACTCCCAGCGCGTTTTTCAACTTCCGCTTTAAATACATCAACACCAACACGGTCTAGCGTATATTTTGTTTTAGCATTTTTACGGTTAGAACGGTTACCCCAATCACGTTGCGTCGTTACTACTGCTTCCGCAAACGCTAAAGTCTGACCGACTGGAATAAAACCAAAGTCATCAGCACGACGAGGATAGGTAGAAGTATCCCCATGAGTCATAGCAAGACCACCACCTACCAGAACGTTAAAGCCAATTAACTTACCGTTTTCTTCAATTGCCACAAAGTTCAAATCATTAGCATGAACATCAACATCGTTCAGTGGTGGAATCGCAATAGTAGTTTTAAATTTACGTGGCAAGTAGGTGCGACCTAAAATAGGCTCTTCTTCTTGAACGGTACTATCGATTTTTTCTGCATCCAACCAAACTTCCGCATAGCCTCGAGCATGTGGCAAAAAGTGTTCACTAATCCTCTTTGACCACTCATACGCTTCTTGGTGTACTTCGGATTGATATGGATTCGCCGTACATAGTACATTTCGATTCATATCTGCAGCGGTACCAATCGAATCAATACCAATAGAGTTAAGTGCTTTATGAACCTTTTTAATATTAGGCTTTAAAATGCCATGATATTGAAAGGTTTGACGCGTCGTTAAACGAATACTGCCATATAAAGTATGCTCATCTGCCCACTTATCAACACCAAGCCATTGGGTTGGAGTGATCACACCAGCCGGTAGACGCGCACGAACCATCAAAGTATGTAGCGGCTCAAGTTTTTGCTTGGCTCGCTCAGCGCGAATGTCACGATCATCTTGTAAGTACATACCGTGAAAACGAATCAATGTGAAATTATCGCCTGTCACTGCACCAGTAATTGGGTTTTGTAGATCTTCTTCAATCGTCCCACGTAAAAAATTACTTTCAGCTTTTAAACGCTCACCATCAGAAAGTGGACCTAATACTTCGCCTAATACAACTTGTTCTTTCATGCTCATTAGTACACATCCCTTTGATAACGTTTTGCTTTGCGTAGGTCATTAACAAAAGCTTCTGCTTGTTCTCGACCTAATTTTCCTTGATCTTCAGCAACTGAAATTAATGCTTCATGAACATCTTTAGCCATGCGATTCGCATCACCACATACATAGAGATACGCACCTTGCTGTAACCATTGCCATACTTCAGCAGCATTTTCTAAAATTCGATCTTGCACATATACTTTCTCAGCCTGATCTCGACTAAAGGCCACATCTAATTTTGTTAACACACCTGATTTCAAATACTTTTGCCATTCAACTTGATATAAGAAATCTTGAGTAAAGGTACGGTCACCAAAAAATAACCAATTTTTACCTTCAGCATCTCGTGCTTCTCTTTCCTGAATAAAGCTCCGGAATGGTGCTATACCCGTCCCTGGACCGATCATGATCACAGGAGTATTATCGTCTTGTGGTAACTTAAAGTTATTATTGTGTTCAACGAATACTTTAACATTATCCCCTTCCTCCAAACGATGAGTCAGATAATGAGAAGCCCCACCATAACGAGTTTCTTCACCTTGTTGATATTCAACCAGACCTACTGTTAAGTGCACTTCATCTTCAACCTCTGCTTGGCTAGAAGCGATAGAATACAGTCGTGGGGTTAACTTTCGGAATAGACTAGCGAGTTCTTCCGCAGTCAGTTTGGTCTTCTTTTCTTTTAAAACATCAATAATCTGGGTATTACCTGCATATTCACGCAGTTTATCTTTATCTTCCACCAGCCTTTGTAGCTTCTTACTACCTGATAGTTCTGCGTACTTTGTAACAAGTTGTGGGTTAGATGCGGTAATTTCAAACTTATTAACTAATGCGCTATGAATAGAAATACTTTCACCATCCAGTTCAATGCTTTCTATTCCAGATAAACCAACTTGCTCTAAAATCGCTGAAACGAGATTTGAGCTATTTTCATACCATACACCTAGAGCATCACCAGGTTGATAAGTGATACCTGAGCCTTCAAGATCAATTTCAATATGTCGAACGTCTTTACCTGAATCACGCCCTGTAATTTTTTGGCTAGTTAGTAAACTAGCAGTGTAAGGGGTTTGCTTATTCCAAGGGCTTTCAACATGTGCACTTTGCCCTACAGGTAATTGCACAACTTGTGCATCGCTAGCAGATAGTGTTTCTTTTACTTTTTCTAATGCTTGTTTACGCCACTCACTAGCTGGCGCTTCATAATCAACATCACAGTCTAGGCGATCAAGGAAAGCCGTTGCACCAAGCTTGCTTAAATAACTATCGAAATCTTTACCCGTTTGGCAGAAAAACTCATAGCTAGAATCACCTAATGCAATAACAGCATATTTTAGGTTATCTAATTTAGGTGCTTTTTTCGATTGCAGAAATTCATGCAACTCAATCGCATTATCTGGAGCTTCCCCTTCACCATTGGTTGAGGCAACAATAATGAGATGGGTTTCTTTAGCAAGATTCTTACCTTTGTAATCACTAGCATCAAATAAATCTACAGCAATACCATTCGCATCCGCTTCATTTTTTAACGCTTCAGCCACACCTTTTGCATTACCGGTTTGTGAGGCATAAATGATAGTGAGTTTTCCAGCTGGCTCTGCTGCCACGGATAATTGGGATGAAGGAGCATCATTTGATGATGACCCTGTTTGGCTTAACCCCCAGAAATAACCACTTACCCAGGCAAGCTGTTGTGGTGATAGCTCCGACATAGCCTGCTGCAGTTGACCAATTTGCTGATCATTAAGCGGACTTGCCAAAGCAGAAAGATCCTTAAGTAACATGTCACGACATCCTATCTTTTTTATAATCTCAAATGTTCTCGGTTTAAAGGGAACATCTAGGGATACAATATGATTGCTTCATGACAATAGATTAACGATTATGATGAATGTCGAGAAAGAATTGATAAGTATGTTTTATAACTTTTTGGACATAAGAATTGAGAAGAAAAATAAGAGATAGGGAAAAGCAGCCATTAGCCTACTGTTTTTAAATTACTATTTATTCGCTATACGTACCTGTTTAAAGCCAACATCTAAAGCCGAACGGGAAGCTTCATCAACATCTTGATAATGACACTCTTTGCCATGTTCATCGGTCAATAAAACTAAACCACCACGATTATGGCGAAACTCAACAATCCAACTCTCCTCTTCTGTTGAGGATTCAATAATCGCTTCAATCAACTGCTTATCTTGATATAAGCGGCGAAGTTCTGTCACGGTCATGATGTGCCCTTCCATGTCACTCACAATGCTCACTATTAATCATGGCGCAAATTTCAGAACTTGCTAGTTTGACAGCTAAATTACCCTCCTCCTGTCAAAAAATTAATAAGAGCTTGGCTTATTGTAGTGTTTATAAATATACAAACCTATCAACGCGACAATGATCCAAGGCAGTAGTTTTATCACCGCCCCTACCATACTTACGATAAAGGCAAACACGAGTGCAGCCGCTAAAGCGATAAAGAAAGTCACCATGGTTACACCCGTGAACATCAACATGCCGATAAAAACGAGAATACAAAGCAGTTCAAACATAAATGGTCCTATTTAATCAAAATCAGATATTGCACCTAACTATGCAGATTACGCGCCAAGTTTAATCAAACATAAAGACTTAAGATTCAGCAACTTAAAGAAGGAGGGAAAAGACAAGATAATAAAAAAGCGGATTTAACCAATAAAAGGCCAAATCCGCCACTTTGGAAATGAGATTAAACGTCTAATTCTGCAGGAATTTTGGCTAGTGCAGCTTCAACGACTTCAATACCAGCACCCGACTTATGCGCATTTTCACTAATATAACGTCGCCATTGACGGGCGCCAGGCATTGCTTGGAATAAACCTAGCATGTGACGAGTGATATGACCTAGGCTAGCACCGGCCGCCATTTCTTGTTCAATATAAGGCAACATTTCTTGTACTACCTGACGACGTTTCTTAATTGGCCTATCACTGCCAAATATTTTCTGATCGACTTCGGCTAACAAATAAGGATTTTGATAAGCTTCACGCCCAACCATCACACCGTCAAGATGCTCTAAATGAGTTAATGAATCCTCAATGGTTTTCACGCCACCATTAATCGCAATAGTTAAATCAGGAAAATCTTGCTTAAGTTGGTAGGTGCGAGGGTAGTCCAACTCTGGAATTTCACGGTTCTCTTTGGGACTTAATCCACTTAACCACGCTTTACGAGCATGGATGGTAAATTGATCAACGCCGCCCTTTTCACTCACCATAGCAATAAAGCGGGTTAAAAATTCATAGGAATCTTGATCATCAATACCAATACGCGTTTTTACCGTAACAGGAATATTCACCACTTCTCGCATCGCTGCCATGCAGTCAGCCACCAGCTCAGGTTCTGCCATTAAGCAAGCACCAAACTTTCCATTTTGAACTCGGTCAGATGGGCAACCTACATTTAAGTTTACCTCATCATAACCACGCTCCTCTGCAAGCTTCGCGCAATGAGCTAAATCAACAGGGTTTGAACCACCAAGTTGCAAGGCCACCGGATGCTCTTGCTGGCTAAATTGCAGAAAATCCCCTTTTCCATGAATAATCGCACCGGTCGTAACCATTTCGGTGTATAACAATGTATGCTCAGATAATAAGCGATGGAAGTAACGACAGTGGCGATCAGTCCAATCGAGCATCGGGGCAATAGAAAAGCGTTGCATTGGGTAATTATTCATAATGGTATATGGGATAAATATCTCTGACTTATTTGGCCAAATATTTTACCATAGGCAGTAAAGGCGTACACCAATGAAAATTAAGGTTAACAGATTTTGAATAAACGTTTGATCCAACAAGTAACGGACCTTTGCCAACAACGAGGAGTTCGCCTCACCTCACAACGCCAACAAGTGCTTGAATTGATTTGGCAACAAAAAGGCTCTTCAACTGCGTATGAGTTACTCGATAAACTCAAACAAACTGAACCTCAAGCAAAACCGCCGACTGTCTACCGAGCATTAGAGTTCTTGCTTGATCAGGGATTTATTCATCGAGTGGAATCAACCAATAGCTTCGTATCATGCTGTTTTTTTGATGAACAGGATTGCCATGGCAATAATAAACACTTTTCGCATTTATTGATTTGTGATCAATGTGGTGATGTTAGTGAACTTCAAGATAAAGCCTTAGTTGAATTGCTGACCAAAAATATAGCTCAGCATGGATTTAAACTCACTAACCATGTCATCGAAACACATGGAGTTTGCCAAAACTGTCAATCTAGCTAGCACCCTCATTATCCTTCATGGCAAAATTTGCACATAAAAAAAGAGAAGCCCAATTTGAGCTTCTCTTTTTTCATATTAGTATGTAAATCACTTACGTTTTAGTTAATCGCTTAAGCTTTAAATGCTTTGAAGGCATTAATCAAACCGTTAGTTGAACTATCATGCGAATCTACTGCATTACTGTCCGCTAATTCAGGTAATATTTGGTTAGCAAGTTGCTTACCAAGCTCCACACCCCATTGGTCGAAACTGAAGATATTCCAAATCACGCCTTGAACAAAAATCTTATGCTCATACATCGCAATTAAGCTACCTAGTGTTTTAGGCGTAATTTGCTTAACAAGGATAGAGTTGGTTGGGCGATTACCTTCAAACACTTTAAAGTTCACCAAATCTTTCACTTCTTCAGCAGATTTACCTGCTGCTGCAAATTCCGCTTCAACTTGTGTTTTTGATTTACCAAATGCTAAAGCCTCGGTTTGAGCAAAGAAATTAGACATCAATTTCTGATGATGATCGCTTACTTGATTATGGCTGATTGCAGGCGCAATGAAGTCACATGGGATCAACTTAGTGCCTTGGTGGATCAACTGATAGAACGCATGCTGACCATTCGTACCTGGCTCACCCCAAATGATTGGGCCTGTTTGGTAATCTACAGCATCACCATTACGGTCAACATATTTACCGTTTGATTCCATGTTACCTTGTTGGAAGTAAGCAGCAAAACGGTGTAGGTACTGATCGTAAGGCAGAATGGCTTCTGATTCTGCGCCATGGAAGTTGTTGTACCAAATACCAATCAACGCCAAGATCACAGGAATGTTGCTTTCAAATTCAGTATTAGCAAAATGCTTATCCATCTCATGGGCACCTTCCAATAACTCAATAAAGTTATCAAAGCCAACCGCTAAACAAATAGAAAGACCGATTGCAGACCATAAAGAATAACGACCACCAACCCAATCCCAGAATTCAAACATGTTGTCAGTATCAATACCGAACTCTTCTACTGATTTTGCATTAGTAGAAAGCGCCGCGAAGTGTTTAGCAACATGCGCAGAATCTTGTGCGGTCGCTAAGAACCAGTCACGCGCACTGTGTGCATTAGTCATGGTTTCTTGCGTCGTAAAGGTTTTTGATGCCACTAGGAACAAGGTCGTTTCTGGGTTTAAGCTCTTTAGAGTTTCAGCAATATGAGTGCCATCAACGTTAGAAACAAAGTGCATGTTCAAACGCGTTTTATAAGCGGCCAATGCTTCTGACACCATGTAAGGGCCAAGATCAGAACCACCAATACCGATATTCACTACATCAGTAATTTGTTTGCCGGTATACCCTTTCCACTCACCCGATACAATACGGTTAGTAAAGCTTTCCATTTTCGCAAGCACAGCGTTTACGCCAGGCATCACATCTTCACCATCTACCATAACAGGCGTATTGCTACGATTACGTAAAGCCGTATGTAAAACGGCGCGACCTTCAGTTTGGTTGATCTTATCGCCAGCAAACATGGCTTGAATCGCTGCTTTAAGTTCAGTTTGCTCTGCAAGGGCAAATAAATGAGTGAAGGTTTCTTTATCCAACAAGTTTTTAGAGTAGTCGACTAAAATGTCGGAGCCAAATGTTGCAGAAAATTGATTAAAACGATCAGCATCTTGAGCGAATAAAGCAGCCAGTTCCATATCTTGTGCTGATTCAAAATGCTCAGTTAGCGCTTTCCACGCTACCGTTGTGGTTGGATTGATATTTTTCAACATTACTCATTCCCGATAAGTCTATTGGATTTATTCAGAACAAAAAACGGTCGTGTTTATTAAAAACGTGATCGTTAATTGCCTACCCCGATACAAAACAAGCTTAGCCGAATTAATAGGCTCAACTTAAAATTTCTTACACTGCTATTGAAGTCACTTAGGTATAATTATCGCAGCGATTTATGTGATCTATATTGCGTTATGTCAGTTTAAATAAAAGTGATGACTAAAGAAATCAACAAATAACAATTTCAATGAAATAACCATTCTAAAACGGCTGATTGACCATTACACGGAACATACTTTCTTCATCGCCCCATGCCATTTCAGCACGAACCACCACACCTTCGACTTGAAAACGTACCGCCCCACCGTAACTCACTTGCATATTTTCATGGAGCTCTGATACATCATACTCATCGGCCACTCGACCAACATCAGTAAACAGTACCCACTGCCACCACGGCACTTTGTACCAATCAAATACAGGCCAGTTTTGTAATGGCTGCCAATCCGGCATCACTCGATACTCTAAACTATAGTTAATTGCCGCGCGGCCGGTGAATCGACCAGAAGAAAAACCACGTTGACGGTATAGGCCACCTAAGCGCACTCCGGCATATTCAGGTGGTCGATGTTCACCATCAGAACCTTGCTCCCAAGTTGGAGTGCCCGCAGTGTAAAAGTCAAAAGCGATGACTTGTTTGTTAAATAAGTTACCAAGAGCCCCGATATCAAAGTACTGACTATTTTGAAATTCCCAAGTGCTCCATGATTCGTCATTACCTAAATCAGGCGCATAGGTGTAATTAAATACAGTACGAGAACCTTGAGTAGTATTACGAGTACTGTCTCTGTTATCCCAATCAAGACTAAAAATCGCCCCCCACGTAGAGTCGGCTTCATCATAGTCAATATCATCTAGCTTGCGGGTTTTATAAAAAGGCGAAACACCAAGAGTAGTAACACCACTATCCCACGGTGTCATTCCTGTGAGTTTGCGGTAAGGCAAATAACTGGCTTTTGCTGCATCTTTTTTGCCCTGCCCTAAAGGCAAAACATAACGAAACTTAGCTTGAATTCGAGACTCCTGACCATCCGTTTCAATATAGTCATTAAACTCCGAATCATTATTAGTCGCATCCCCTAGGTAATAATTATAGTCTTTAAACTGAGCAATATAGGCATCAGAATCCACCAACCAACGATCACTTAATTGATAGTTATAACCACCTAAATAAGTAACATAACTGCCTTTATCTGAAACAAACGCCACCCCTAGCAATGCAGCTTGAGGTTGGCCTACGCCTTTAAGTAACCCGGCAGCCCCAATAGAGTTACCAATTGAGTCGGAAATAAAACCAAATGGCACGACTTTAAAATCGGAATACCAAGAGTCATCCTTGCCCTCACTAGTATCAGATGTAGATTTAGAGGTTTCAGATTGTTCAACGTCAGCGTTTTGCTCTGCTGGTTGAGACAATTGAATATTCGGTTCAGCATGACTATTAACGGAATATAACGTCAATAATCCATAACAAAACAGACTACTCAATAACTGTCGCGCATTTCCCTGCATAAATGGCATTCTCTTTTTCATCGTTCGATTATATACCCAAGTGACTTCAAAATGCAGAATTCAGAGCTGTCATCCAAGTCTTTAAACAAGAAAGATTCGTGCAGGAATGTAATCACCTTTTNTTCGTGCAGGAATGTAATCACCTTTCAAATGAATCTGACGCAGCCTTTCTATTATAAAAAAGAAGAGGCTTGGATGAAGCTCCCGAAGGGCAAGTTAAAACAAGCTTTATGCGGCGTTAAATTAAATAGAGATAGAATCACTATGATCATATTCAATTTACCTTGCCTAAAACTTGTTTTAATCTTGCTGAAACTCGCATCTTGAAGTTACTTGGGTATAGTTATTCAGAATAAAGTATCGCTACACGTCCAGTTAATTTGGTCACTAGCTCATAAGCAATCGTACCAACATGATGAGCCACTTCTTCTGCTGGCAATCCATTCCCCCACAAAATCGCTTCATCGCCCACTTGATCTTGGGTGTCGTTGCCAAGATCAACGGTCAACATGTCCATAGAGACTCGTCCAACCAACGATACTCGACGTCCATTAATCAATACAGGTGTACCATTGGGCGCGGTGCGTGGATAGCCATCACCATAGCCCATCGCAATCACACCTACTTTAGTATCTTGTTGAGCAGTCCAAGTCGCGCCATATCCAACACTCTCTCCAGCTTTGACATCTCGCACAGCAATTAATTGAGAGGTTAAGGTCATGGCAGGTTTAAAGCCTAAAGACTCAGCGGTTTGATTTTCAAAAGGCGAAACACCATACAAAATAATCCCTGGTCTGACCCATTCTAAATGGCTATCTGGCCACGCTAAAATACCCGATGAAGCAGCAATGGAACGCTCGCATTCCAGTTCAGCTAATTGGGTAAATAAGGTGATTTGTTGCATAGTAGCCGGATTATCAAGCTCATCAGCACAACCAAAATGGCTGATAAAACGCAGTGGTTTCACAACATTCGGGCAAGCATGAAGACGCTCAATAAAGGAATTAAGATCTTCAGGCCGCACACCTAGTCGATGCATTCCAGTATCAATTTTCAGCCATACGTGAATAGGAGAAGCTAATGTTGCCTGTTCTAATGCAACTAATTGCTCTTCACAATGTAGCGCAGTATGAAAGTTATTAGCTTCTAAGATAGGCAGATCGGAATCGGCATAAAAGCCTTCCAGCAATAAAATCGACTTATTTATCCCTGCTTGCCTTAACTCTAAAGCCTCTTCAATTCTCGCTACACCAAAATTATTAGACAATGACTCTAACGTTAATGCGACAGTAACCGCACCATGGCCATACCCATTGGCTTTGACAATTGAAGTGATTTGACTATTCGGTACCTTGAGCTTAATTTGCTCCAAGTTGTAGCGCAATGCCGCTAAATCTATCTTGGCAGTCGCGGCCAAAGTTGGCTTCATTTCAGTGTGTCCTTGAGATGCAAGAAGGGGGGGGATTGGAAATAAAAAATCAAGCTGACTAATAAAAGCCAGCTGACTCAGTTATTTATTCATCGTCAAAAGCCGGGCCAGCGTAATTATCAAAACGAGAAAATTGGCCTTGGAAAGTAAGTCGTACTGAGCCGATTGGGCCGTTACGCTGTTTACCAATAATAATTTCAGCGATACCTTTTAATGCGCTATCTGGATGGTAAACCTCATCACGATAGATAAACATAATCAAGTCGGCATCTTGCTCAATCGCCCCAGATTCACGTAAGTCCGAGTTAATTGGGCGTTTATCAGCACGTTGCTCCAAAGAACGGTTAAGCTGAGATAGAGCAACGACTGGAACATTTAATTCTTTAGCCAGCGCTTTAAGAGAACGAGAAATCTCTGAAATTTCCAAAGTACGGTTATCTTGCAGACCCGGTACACGCATCAACTGAAGGTAATCGACCATGATCATCGATAAACCGCCCGTTTCACGAGCAATTCGGCGTGCACGAGAACGTAAATCGGTTGGCGTTAAGCCCGAACTATCATCGATATACATATTCTTCTTCTGCATCAGAATACCCATGGTCGATGAGATACGTGCCCAATCTTCATCATCCAATTGACCGGTACGGATCTTAGTTTGGTCAACTCGTGACAATGAAGCTAGCATACGCATCATTAACTGTTCGGCGGGCATCTCTAGTGAAAAAATCAGAACCGGCTTTTCTTGATCCATCGCCGCATTTTCACAAAGGTTCATCGCAAAAGTGGTTTTACCCATCGAAGGACGTGCCGCGACAATGATTAAATCCGAGCCTTGCAAGCCTGCCGTTTTCTTATTGAGATCAGTAAAGCCCGTTGATACCCCGGTCACCCCATCTTGTGGTGATTTGTATAATTCTTCAATTCGCTCAAGGGTTTTTTCTAGGATATTATCGACCCCTTGAGGGCCTTCACTTTCTGTGGTGCGCTCTTCAGCAATGGCAAACACTTTACTTTCTGCCATATCAAGTAGGTCAGCCGAACTACGCCCTTGAGGATCATAACCAGCATCGGCAATTTCATTCGCAATGCCGATAAGATTACGAACTAAGGCACGCTCACACACAATATCTGCATAAGCATTAATATTGGCAGCACTAGGCGTATTTTTAGCGAGATCGGCCAAATAAGCGAAACCGCCTACAGATTCCAGTTCTTCTCGCTGTTCGAGGTGCTCAGATAAAGTGATAAGATCGAGTGGTTGGCTGTTTTCTAAAATTGCTTTGATTGCAGCAAAAATAAGGCGATGTGGTCGACTATAAAAATCTTTTTCTACCACCTTGCCAGCAATGGCATCCCAGCGTTCATTATCAAGCAAAAGACCACCGAGTACAGACTGTTCAGCCTCAAGTGAATGAGGAGGAACTTTAAGAGCATCGACTTGAGCGTCTACGATTTTGCGAGGTTTATTTTCTGCCATGGGACCACTTACTTGCGAAATGAAGTCGACTATTATAACTGAGTGTGTCGATTTGTAATCACACTATCGAATAAAAAAAATTTTAACGTTATGATGACGGCAAAATGCCGATATCCTTTATTATCATCGGCTATTATTTTATTGAGGTATCGCGCTTAGTGCAAAATCGATTATTACCACTATTGTGTTTAATTATAAGCAGCCAAGTTTATTGTGAGGACACATTACCAAGTCAATCATCAGAAAATGATGTGACAGGTAGTAATAACGTGGTAACAAACAATTCCGAAATTGACCCCAAGGATGATACTCAAACCATAACGCCCTCCTCTGAGACTACTCAGCAGGTGAACTCAACTACATCTGAAACAAATCAAAATGTAGATTCAGTTGAAGATATAAAAGTTGTTGATGGCGAATCAGAAAAAATCACATTCGAACCAACAACCGATACCGCAGATAATGCTCCTACTAGTCCGTCAACACAATCAAGCGAGCAAGTAACAGACTCAGAAGATGATGGCATAGATGAAGATCTTATTGCTGAACTTCTTGATGAAGGGAAAGGAAAAGAAAAAGTAGAAAAACCAAGCACGGGTACGGATAAAAAAGCCGTCAGTGAAACACTAAATACAACGAAAAAATCCTCCTCCACAGAATCCAGTTCTGTTGGTAGTTCAACCTGGTTACCTGAAATAGAGTTTGGTTACCGCTCAGAACAAGGCAATGAAGATGAGCGAGCTTTAAATGCACGCCTATCATTGTCACATATCAGTGGCCGCTTACGTAATAGTGGTGAAATAAAAATCTATCTAAAAAATGAAGATGGTGAAGAAGATGAGCGTGAACAAACCTATCAATTACAAAGTGACTATAAAATCAGCCCTAAATTCTATATCTATGGCAACTTTAAAGGTATAGATTCAAAATACAGTTCATACTTTCATGATTATACCGTTTCAACTGGTTTGGGTTATCAAGTCACCAACACCGAAACGCTAAAAGTAGAGACAGAACTTGGCCCAGGTTATCGTTATCAAGAGCCCAATACCGATGAAATCGATGATGACGATCCAATATTTCCTGACAATGTTAACGAGCCGATTGTTCGTGCAAGCTTAATCCTTAACTGGAAGCCGCTCGATAGAACCTCATTTAATTTTGATGGCACGATGGTCAGTGGTTCAAGCAATACTCGCTTTGATACTGAAATTAGTATTATTAACGATATAACCGAAGATATTGCTTTGAAAATATCACAAAGCATAGAACACCTAAGCCGAGTACCTAATAACCTAGAGAAAACAGATACCATATTAACCATCAATATATTGTACTCACCAAAGTAATGTCACTAGTGAGTCTCTAGCCAACTAAATAAGCTCTACTCATACCAATTTTAAATATCATAAAATTTAGACATAAAAAAACCGACACTAGGCCGGTTTCTTTATTACGCTTTGATACTGATTATTAGTCAGCAGCAACAACTTGAAGTTTAACTTCAGCAAATACTTCAGAGTGAAGTTGGATGCTAATTTCAAACTCGCCAGTTGTACGTAGTGCGCCTTCAGGAAGACGAACTTCGCTCTTAACGATCTCAACGCCAGCTGCAGTAACTGCATCAGCGATATCACGAGTACCGATAGAACCAAATAGTTTACCTTCGTCACCCGCTTTAGAAGCAACAACAACAGCTTCTAGTGCGTTAACTTTCTCAGCGCGAGCTTGAGCAGCAGCTAGTTGCTCAGCAACTTTAGCTTCTAGTTCAGCGCGACGTGCTTCGAAAACTTCAACGTTAGCTTTAGTAGCCATAACTGCTTTACCCTGTGGGATAAGGAAGTTACGAGCGTAACCAGATTTAACGTTAACTTGGTCGCCAAGGTTGCCTAGGTTACCGATTTTATCAAGTAGAATAACTTGCATTATCTTAGTCCTCTTAAACTTAATTAAACTGCTGCCAATTACTGATGCTTGTCAGTGTATGGAAGAAGTGCTAGGTAGCGAGAACGCTTGATAGCGCGAGCTAGTTGACGCTGATATTTAGCACTTGTGCCAGTGATGCGGCTAGGTACAATTTTACCAGCTTCAGTGATGTAGTTTTTAAGAGTTGCTACGTCTTTGTAATCAATCTCTTGTACGCCTTCTGCAGTGAAACGGCAGAATTTACGACGACGGAAGAAACGAGCCATGGGCTATCTCCTGATCTTAAATTTGAGTAATGTTGTCGGCATGTAACACCAATTTCCCCAAACCATTTCGGCCGGTGTGATAAGCGACAAAACCACTTACCTTGATGTGACTACCTAAAACTAAATGTTGAGTTAATTCTTGTGACCTTTGCCCACTCACGACTACTTGCATACGACAATAAACTTGTCTCGGTAAATTCGCTTCTTGGACTGTCGAACGGTGCTCAATACTAAAGTGGCAATGAGCGATGCCGGCAGGACTTAGGCTTCTAACCGGAGCTTTAACGACAGTGCCGCTTAACTCCAATCGATTGGTCATCAATGATTACTCAGCTGCTGCTTCTTCTGACTTAGCTTCAGAACGCTCTTCACGACGAGGAGCGCGTTCTTCACGTGCTTTCATCATGATTGATTGTTCAGTTACTGCAGATTTAGTGCGCATGATCATGTTACGTAGAACTGCATCGTTAAAACGGAAAGCAGTTTCTAGCTCGTCAATCACTTCTTGGCCAGCTTCTACGTTCATAAGAACATAGTGAGCTTTGTGAAGTTTATTGATTGGGTAAGCCATTTGACGACGACCCCAATCTTCTAGACGGTGGATAGTACCGCCAGCTTCAGTGATAGAACCAGTGTAACGCTCGATCATGCCAGCAACTTGCTCGCTTTGATCAGGGTGCACCATGAATACGATTTCGTAATGACGCATAGGTTGCTCCTTACGGATTATTAGTTTCCACATTGGCTCGGTCATCCGGAGGAAACAAGGAACGAAAAATATAAAAGACCGAGATTTCAGGACGGCGAATTGTATAAGACGTCGATAAAATAGGCAAGGAAAAAGATTGTTGCGAGATGCAAGTGCGCTTCGCTTCGAGTTGCGGGGAAGAGCAAGAGCAAAAGATTGCTGCCGGATGCGAGTGCGCTTCGCTTTAATCTTTTACACGCAACTCGCAACATGAAACTCGAGACCGCTTTTCGGCTCTCGCTTCTGGCTTTAGCCTAAACGCTGACGTACAGCTTCAAACAAGCATACCCCAGTAGCCACTGAGACATTTAAACTTGAAACACTGCCTGCCATTGGGATCTTAATTAAATCATCACACGTTTCACGAGTTAAACGGCGCATACCGTCACCCTCTGCGCCCATGACAATTGCCAGCGGGCCAGTCAGTTTTGCTTGGTAGATATCATGAGTCGCTTCACCAGCAGTTCCGACAAACCAGATGCCTTTTTCTTGGAGAGCTCTCATGGTGCGGGCAAGATTGGTCACTCGAACAAATGGAACCGTCTCTGCTGCACCACAAGCCACTTTACTCACTGTCCCCGTCAAAGGTGCGGATTTATCTTTTGGTACAATTACCGCGGCAACACCTGCTGCATCAGCATTACGTAGACAAGCGCCTAGATTATGCGGGTCAGTAACGCCATCTAAAACTAACAGTAAAGGTTGTTCACCTTTGGCTTGGCACGCCGTGATAATATCATCGAGATGATGTTCATTTAATTGCTTAGCTGGTTTTACTTTGGCAATAATACCTTGGTGATTAGCCCCTTGCGCTTTGTCATCAAGCGCTTTACGCCCCATTTGTTGTACTGATACACCAAACTTCTGTAGTTGGTTAATGACCGGCATCAAACGGTCATCTTCACGACCTTTAAGAACAAAGGCTTCCACTAGGCGAGCTGGGTCTTTATCTAATACAGCGTTAATGGCGTGAATGCCAAAAATAAATTCGTTACTCATTGTTTACCTTGAGGGTGTTACCACCCGTAGTTATTAATGCGGCTCTTTGTTATTCAAAGAACCATTAAACTTAAGAATTTTGTTGTTTCATTTTAGCGCGCTTAGATGCCGATGGCTTACTACGCTTAGGCTTCGTTCCTGGTTTTCCGGCAGCTGCTCCTTTCGGCTTACGAGCTTTTTTCTTTTTCGGTTTATCTAAACTTCCATCTGGTCGCTTAGTTGGCTCCACTAAAGGCTTCGCTTTCTGACCAGATTTATTCGCCTTTACGGCTTGTTTCTTTTGAGATGATGCCTTTTTATCCGCATTGGCAGCACGCTTCTTAGCTGTCTTACCTTTACCGCGAGGCTGGCGCTCAGTGCCGACCACTTCAAAATCGATTTGACGATCATCAAGATTCACAGCGAGTACCTTCACCTTAACAGAATCACCTAATCGGTATATCACACCTGAACTTTCACCAATTAGGCGCTGACCTAATGGATCAAATTGATAATAATCGTTGGCTAGTGATGAGATATGTACCAACCCATCAATATGTAGATCGCTCAATCGAACAAAGAAACCAAAACCAGTCACATTGGCAATCACCCCATCTAGCTCTTCACCGACATGGTCTTGCATGTATTCACATTTCAACCAATCAGATACATCACGCGTTGCATCATCCGCACGACGCTCGGTCATTGAGCATTGCTCACCGTAAAAATCCATATCATCAAAACTGTAATGATAGCCACCTGTTGGTGTCCAGCGGTCAGTATTCACACCTTCATTCTTTGCAATTAAATATTTAATCGCACGATGAAGTAGTAAATCAGGATAACGACGAATAGGTGAAGTAAAGTGAGCATAACGCTGTAATGCTAAGCCAAAGTGGCCACCATTTTCCGCATTATAAACTGCTTGCTTCATTGAGCGTAACAACATGGTTTGAATAAGCTCTTTATCTGGGCGCTCACCAATCGCTTTTATCAATTGCGCATAGTCAGTTGGAGTCGGCTCTAGTCCACCGGTTAAGTTCAAACCTAGCTCGCCCAAGAAGTCTCTAAAGCCCGTTAATCGCTCTTCACCTGGAGTGTCGTGTACACGGTATAATGCAGGCTCTTTGGCTTTTTCAACAAAAGAGGCCGATGCAATATTGGCTAAAATCATACATTCTTCAATGATCTTATGCGCATCATTACGTACTACAGGCTCAATACGGTCAATTTTGCGCAATTCATTAAAGATAAATTTGGTTTCGGTGGTTTCAAATTCAATCGCCCCACGATTTTCACGCGCCACTTTTAGCACATTATACATTTTGTGCAATTCTTCTAAGTCCGGAACCAGAGCATGATAACGAGTACGAAGTTCTTCATTACCATCCAATATATCCGATACTTTATTATAGGTTAGACGAGCATGTGAATTCATCACCGCTTCATAATGTTTATAGCCTGAAAGCTTACCCGAAGCCGAAATGGTCATTTCACATACCATACATAAACGGTCAACTTGTGGGTTTAGCGAACATAAACCATTCGACAACACTTCAGGTAGCATAGGTACTACTTGCGAAGGGAAGTATACTGAGTTACCTCGATTAATTGCTTCTTTGTCTAGCGCAGTATTAGGACGAACATAATAACTCACATCGGCAATGGCTACCCATAAGCGCCAACCACCGCCTTTTTTCGCCTGGCAGTACACTGCATCATCAAAGTCACGAGCATCTTCACCATCAATAGTAACAAGTGGTAAGTCACGCAAATCCACTCGACCTTCTTTGGCTTCTTCTGGCACTTCTTCACCAAGGTGCTCAACTTGCTTTTCAACGGCAACTGGCCACTGATCGGGAATTTGGTGTGTATGGATCGCAATTTGAATTTCCATACCCGGTGCCATGTTTTCACCGAGTACTTCAACAATCTTACCCATCATGCCGCGAGAACGTGTTGCTCGTGCAGTCAATTCAACGACCACTACATTTCCCATACGAGCCCCTTCACGAAACTCATCAGGAATCAAAATATCTTGGCTAATACGCGAATCATCTGGCACCACAAAAGCATGACCATCTTCTAAAAAGAAACGACCGACAAGATTGGTTTTACGTGCTTCAAGAATTCGAACTAAGCGTCCCTCTTTGCGACCACGTTTATCTTCACCATTAGGCTGAACAAGAACATAATCGCCATGGATCACAGTACGCATTTGGTGATGAGGGAGCAGAACATCATTATCTTTACCTACGCTACCTTCTGGGCGAACCCAACCAAAACCGTCACGATGCCCAATTACTGTGCCTTTAATTAAATCGATTTTTTCTGGTAAGGCATAGCATTGACGACGAGTAAATATTAACTCACCATCTCGCTCCATCGCTCTCAAGCGACGACGTAAACCTTCATATTCATCCTCACCTTTTAAGTTAAGAGCTTCAAATAAATCATTACGATTCATTGGCATATTTGCTTGCTTTAAGAAATCAAGAATGAACTCTCGACTCGGGATTGGATTTTCGTATTTTTCGGATTCACGATCTGCGAAAGGATCAATATGGGTACGTTCGGACATGACAAACCTGCTTATGTGCGCAAAGTGTAATGATTAGTATATCTGAGTGAGGCGTTAACCTACAGGAATCGTTTAAATATCTTCTTATAATTAAAGCAGATAACAATGACAAGCATGTGTCACACAGGAGTAAGGAGCAATACGAGATCATCATTGTTATCAAGTAGATCTGCAAGAGTACACTGATCAAGTTGATACAAAAATGCTTCTTTTGCTTTAGCGAGTTGAGCTTTCAAACGACAAGCCGATGTAATGTGACAAGCACTTTCAGAGCAATCAATTAATTGTAAAGGCTCTAAATCTCTTACCACTTGACCAACTACAATCTGTTCAGCAGGCTTACCTAAAATAATACCACCATACTTACCTCTTGTTGCTTGAATATAACCAAGCTGTGCAAGTTTATTTATGATTTTAATTAGGTGATTTTTGGGAATAGAAAATCGCTCACTCACCGATTGTATATTAGAACGTTCCCCCTCAGGCAACGCCGCTAAATAAAGTAATGACCTCAAACCATAATCAGTAAAAGATGTTAATTGCATATCTACTCCCAACTTCGAATTACAACATTATATACCCAAATGACTTCAAGATGCAGAATTCAGAGCTATCATCCAAACCTTTAGGCAAGAAAGATTGGCGAAGGAATGTAAGCACCTTTCAAACCAATCTAACGCGGCATAAAGGTTTGGATGAAGCTCCCGAAGGGCAAGTTAAAACAAGCTTTATGCCGCGTTAAATTGAGTAGAGATAGAATAACTATGATCATATTCAATTTGCCTTGCCTAAAGCTTGTTTTATTCTTGCTGAAACACGCATCTTGAAGTCACTTGGGTATATACCCAAGTGACTTCAAGATGCAGAATTCAGAACTATCAGCCATGCTTTTTTTCGAAGAAGAGTGAATACCTTAAAGTTATTTGATAAGTATTAGATTGACTGAATGATACGTTTAGATAACAATAAAGATGCATTTAAAATACAACTTTAAAAAGGTACGGATATGTTAAGTCAATCAACCATCGATATCGTCAAGTCTACCGCTCCACTTATCGCGGAAGCGGGCCCTTCAATGACCGCTCACTTTTATGATCGTATGTTCAAGCATCATCCTGAACTAAAAGATGTATTTAATCTTACCCATCAAGATACAGGCCGTCAGCGTGAGGCTCTATTTAATGCAGTTTATGGCTACGCTGCCAATATCGATAATATTGAAGTCTTGCTACCTGTAGTTGAAAAGATCGCACAAAAACATACAAGCTTTAACATTACAGCAGCACAATACGACATTGTTGGTACACACCTACTAGCAACAATTGATGAATTAATGAGCCCAGGACAAGCCGTCCTCGATGCTTGGGCTGAAGCCTATGGTTTACTCGCAACCATATTCATCAACCGAGAAGAAGAGATTTACCAACAAAACGAACAAGAAACTGGAGGCTGGCGTGGAACCCGTGAGTTTAAAGTCATTGAAAAAACACCTGAAAGCAATGTGATCACCAGCTTTGTTTTTGAACCAACTGATGGACAAGGTGTGATTGGTTACAAACCTGGACAATACATTGGCATTTATCTCAACTCAGACAAACTAGCAAACCAAGAAATCCGTCAATATAGCTTATCAGATGCACCAAATGGTAAGACTTACCGTATATCGGTAAAAAGAGAGGACCAAGGCGTAGCATCTAATCACATTCACAATGAAATCCAAGTCGGCGATACCGTTCAGCTTGCCGCCCCTGCCGGTGACTTCTTCTTTACTAGTGAAAGTGATAAACCTATAACCTTAATTTCAGCCGGTGTAGGATTAACGCCAATGCTAGCAATCTTAGAGAGCATTAAAGATACACATAATGCCAATATTCATTGGTTACACGCGACAGAAAACACAGAACGACATGCTTTTGCTAAAACTGTTTCTGATTATGCCGAACAACAAGAAAATTTAACTCAGCAGATTTGGTACAAAGATCAACAGGGTCTTATGGATTTAAATGAAGTGAATTCAATTGATTGGCAAGCGACTGATTTCTATTTATGTGGCCCAGTTGAGTTCATGCAATTCATAGCTAAACAATTAATCGAAAAACAAGTACCTGAAGCCAACATTCACTACGAATGCTTTGGCCCTCATAAAGTACTGTAATACTAATATACCCAAGTAACACGCAACAAAAAGCCGACGGTGAAGTCGGCTTTTTTATAGCTCAATTTAATTCACAATTAAGAATTAAATGGGTGAACCTTAATAATAGTCTCATTACGATCTGGACCGGTTGAAATAATATCAACTGGTACACCCGTTAGATCTTCAATTCGCTTGATGTAATCAAGAGCCGCTTGAGGAAGCTCATCAATAGATTTAGCACCGAAAGTATTTTCAGACCAACCTGGCATTGTTTCGTAAACTGGTGTCGCTCTTTCGAAATCATCAGCTGACATTGGAGACACTTCTACAATAGAGCCGTCATCCATTTTGTAGCTAGTACAGATTTTAATTTCTTCTAAGCCATCAAGTACATCAAGCTTAGTTAGGCAGAAACCAGATAATGAGTTAATTTGAATAGCACGACGCATAGCAACTGCATCAAACCAACCTGTACGACGTAAGCGACCAGTGGTTGCACCAAATTCATTACCAACAGTACCTAAGTGCTTACCAACAGGATCTTGCTTCTCTAAGCCATCGTATAACTCAGTTGGAAATGGACCTGAACCCACACGAGTACAATAAGCTTTAGCAATACCTAAGATGTAACCTAAGTGGCGAGGACCAAAGCCAGAACCTGCCGCAACACCACCAGCAGTCGTATTTGAAGAGGTTACATAAGGATAAGTACCGTGGTCGATATCAAGCAATGTACCTTGTGCGCCTTCAAACATGATTTTATCACCACGTTTACGAGCAGAATCAAGCTCATCGGTCACATCAATCACAAGTGAAGTCAGTAATTCAGCATAACCTTTTACTTGCTCCAGCACTTCTTCATAGTTCACTTCATCTACTTTGTAGTAGTTCACTAATTGGAAGTTATGATATTCCATCACTTCTTTTAGCTTTTGCGCGAAAGATTCCATGTCGAACAGATCGCCGACACGTAAACCGCGACGAGAAACTTTATCTTCATAAGCTGGACCGATACCACGACCAGTTGTACCAATTGCTTTTTTGCCACGAGCTAATTCACGAGCTTGATCTAAAGCAATATGATAAGGAAGAATTAGAGGACAAGCTTCAGAAATGTATAAGCGTTCGCGAACTGGAATGCCACGCTCTTCAAGCGGTTTCATTTCTTTTAATAAAGCGTCAGGTGAAAGTACTACGCCATTACCGATAATGCATTTTACATTTTCGCGTAGAATACCTGATGGAATTAAGTGAAGAACGGTTTTTTCACCGTCAATGACTAGAGTGTGACCTGCATTGTGACCACCTTGATAGCGAACCACATATTTTGCATCTTCAGTTAAAAGGTCAACTATTTTACCTTTACCTTCGTCACCCCATTGGGTGCCCAGAACGACTACGTTATTTCCCATCTTTCTAAGTCTGCTTGCTAGTTAAAAAAGGATTCTAGCATAGCCTAATAGCATCTTGCAGTCATTTTTTAGATGATTTTTTATGCAAGTTGATTTTGCGACAAATATTGCATGCTAAGTTTTACAAAATTGAAGTGTAGAGCTTAGCTCACCACCAATAATACAATAGCAGCACCAACCAGAATCAAACTGGTGCCAATACGCTTTAATTGCTGATCTGGTTGCTGAGCCATTTGACTCACCATATCACGCCACATTTTTGGAAATAATGCAGGCCCCATCCCTTCAAAAATCAACAATAGACCAATTGCGATCATTAGTGCGGTCATCTTCAACCTCTATTCTTTGTATCCAAAAACAAGAAAGACCCACGAAGGGCCTTTCAAATCTTACAACCGAATAAGTTCAATCAACTTATTTTCGGCCATTGCTGTCATTCATGTACTTAAAGAAATCACTTTTAGGATCAAGTACTAACAAATCACTCTTATTGCTAAATGACTTCTCATACGCCTTCAATGAACGTAAGAAGCTATAAAACTCAGGTGACTGTGTATAAGCTTTTGAGTAAATATTCGCAGCAGTTGCATCAGCGTCACCTCGTGTTACACGAGCGGTTTTATCAGCTTCTGCAAGAATAGTCGCCACTTCTAACTCAGCTTGAGCTCGAATGATCTCTGCTTTTTCACGACCTTGAGAGCGGTGTTTACGAGCAACAGACTCACGCTCTGCACGCATACGGCGGTAAATAGACTCACTGATTTCATCAGGTAAGTTGATTTTCTTCATACGGAAATCAACTACTTCAACGCCCAGATCTTTCATCGCACTACCACGAGTATCTTCCAATACATCTTGCATGATTTGATCACGTTCGCCATCGATTTCAAGTGCTTCTTTCGCTGATTCAGGCAGTACTTCATTATCATCGATAGAATCTACCGCAACAACATCACTACTTGGTCCAGAAACAATTTGCTTAATTTCACGCGAACCAATTTCAGAACGAAGTACATCTGTCACTTTACGCTCTAATAGAGTTTCAGCAGTAAGAGTGTTACCACCACCCGTTGCTAGGTAGTACTGACCAAAGTCACTGATTTTCCACTTCACATAGGTATCAATAATAACGTCTTTTTTCTCTGAAGTTACGAAACGGTCAGAGCGGCCATCCATGGTTTGGATTCGCGCATCTAACGTTCTTACACTATCAAAGAAAGGCATTTTAATGTGTAACCCTGGTGGGTAAATCTTAGAGATTTCATTAGTATCTTTAAGTACACGACCAAAACGGATCACGATACCACGCTCGCCTTCCGGGATCACGAACACCGACATTAACGAAACGACAATTAAAATCGCAACTAAAGGGATAATTAACTTACGCATGCTTAGAATCTCCCTTGACGTGTAGATGTTGAGTTAGTGCCTGAATCTTGAGATTCACTGCTGTTTTGTGGATCCAACTGAATACCATCATAGGTTGGTTGCGTTTTATCTTTAGCACGAGTTGAACTGTTGTTTTGCTTAGATTCTGAAATCAACTTATCAATTGGCAGATATAACATGTTGCCTGATGAGTCAGAGTCAATCAGCACTTTCGAGCTATGAGAATAAATCTTCTCCATTGAATCTAAGTACAAACGATCACGAGTGACACCTGGTGCTGCATTATATTCAGGAAGTAATTTCTCAAACTGAGCAACTTGACCTAATGCTTCATTTACCGTGCGTTCAGTATAACCTTGCGCTTCTTTCTTCAAACGTTCAGCTCGACCGGTTGCTTTCGGTAAAATTTCATTTTTATAAGCTTCTGCTTCACGGATGAAACGCTCTTCATCTTCTCGAGCGGCAATCGCATCATCAAACGCATCTTTTACTTGCTCAGGAGGACGAGATGATTGGAAGTTCACATCAATAACCGTTAAGCCCATATCGTACTTATCGATAATTTGATTCAAGGTTTTTTCTGTTTCTTGACGAATCGCCTGACGACCACTAGTCAAAATACTATCCATTAATGAATCACCAATCACAGCACGTAATGCAGAATCGGTTGCTTGACGTAAGCTATCGTCAGCATTCGTCACACGGTACAGGTATTTATATGGGTCTGATACGCGATATTGAACACCCATTTCAACGGTAACCACATTTTCATCTTTAGTCAGCATCAAACCGGATGCTCGTAAAGAACGAATAGCTTGTACGTTTACTGCAGACACTTCATCAATAAATCGAGGACGCCAGTTTAGACCAGGGTCAACCATACGCTCATATTTACCTAAGCGTAAAACTACGCCTCTTTCTGCTTCACCGATAGTGTAGAAACCAGAGAACACCCAAATTAAAATGGCAATAATTGCAATGGCACCAAAGCCCATTACACCGCCACCACCAAAAGAAGGCCCTTTACCGCCCCCTTTCTTACCAAATTTTCCGCCTAACTTTTGGCTGAGTTTATTAAACACCTCATCCAAATCAGGTGGACCTTGTTCACGACCGCCACGATTATTGTTCTTACCCCAAGGGTCATTATCGCGGCCGTTATTGTCGTTATTATTTCCAGGCTCATTCCACGCCATTAGAAAGCTCCATCGTATAGATATGACGTTATATCAATCTGTCTCGTAATAATTGATATCATACTGTAGCAGTGATGTCTGTGACGATAAAGTCACTCATTACTGCCCCTTCTCTTTTCACTAATCTTAACCAATCAACTTGTTGCATTCTAATATCAATCAATAAATTGCCTTTTTCATCATACTCTTCGGTTTGAATTGCATTCAATTGGAAAAATAGGCTACGAATTCTCCCTTGATTCATAGGAGGAATACACAACTGATATTGAACAATTTGAGTTGCTAAACGTTCTGTCAGTGCAGCAAATAGCAAATCAATGCCTTGCCCTTCCATCGCTGACACCCACACTGTGCGAGGTCTACCTTCATCATCACGGTCGATTCTTGGTTTCTGACCGTCCATGCTATCAATCTTGTTCATCACCAATAGCGATGGAACCTCATGGGCATCGATCTCTTCAAGAACTTCGTTTACCGCATGAATATTCTCACGAAAACGGTCATCACTTGCATCAACAACATGTAACAAAATGTCAGCTTCTTGCGTTTCTTGCAAGGTCGCTTTAAATGCAGCGACTAAGTCGTGTGGAAGGTGACGAATAAAACCAACGGTATCCGCTAAAATTGCCCCACCAACATCCTCTAACTCAATCTTACGCAAAGTCGGATCTAGCGTCGCAAACAGTTGATCTGCTGCGTAAACCCCTGCCTCGGTAATACGGTTAAACAATGTAGATTTCCCCGCATTGGTATAACCCACTAATGAGATAGTTGGTATTTCTGCACGTTGACGAGCCTTACGCCCTTGCTCACGCTGTTTAGCCACTTTCGCTAAACGACGTAAAATGGCTTTAATACGTTCACGCAATAATCGTCTATCGGTTTCAAGCTGAGTTTCCCCCGGCCCTCTTAAACCAATACCACCTTTTTGACGCTCCAAGTGCGTCCAACCACGAATCAATCGAGTAGAAAGATGGCGTAATTGCGCCAGCTCTACTTGCAATTTACCTTCATGGGTTCGAGCTCGTTGGGCGAAGATATCGAGAATTAACCCAGTACGGTCCAACACGCGACATTGACACAAATACTCTAAGTTCCGCTCTTGAGCAGGGCTTAAAGCATGATTGAAAATGACAATTTCAGCCCCGAGAGCTTTAACTGTATCTGCGATTTCTTGAGCTTTACCGGTTCCGACATAGTATTTTGTGTGCGGAGATTGGCGGCTACCTGTTACAACTTGTAGCGATGTGACGCCAGCGGAAGATACCAGCATTTCAAACTCGCTGAGATCTTCCCACTCACCTTCTTGTGTGAAGTTGATATGAACAAGTACAGCCTGCTCACCGGCTTCATAACGGTCAAACAAGCAGCTCGCTCCTTAGTGATTGATAGTTCAAAATTAGATAGATATTAATCTTCAGAATTCTCTTGTTGAGGACGCTCCGTACGCTCACCTTGTGGGCGTTCAGCCGTATGATGGCTAACCGCACGAGCAGGAACGACGGTAGAAATTGCATGCTTATAAACCATTTGGTTTACTGTGTTTTTCAATAAGATCACAAATTGATCAAATGATTCAATTTGGCCTTGTAGCTTAATGCCATTCACGAGATAGATTGATACTGGGATACGCTCGCGACGTAACGCATTTAAGAACGGGTCTTGTAAAGATTGCCCCTTAGCCATTTTATATTCCTTATATTTGTTGTTTATTTTATTTTTAGCTAACTTTCTCTTTTTACTACCTTCCAAATTGGACATAGAGTAGAAATCAAAAGTACTTACTTACACAAAAAGCAGTGCCAATTCTTATCCATAGTGCTTGTTTCTAAGACTAAGAAATAAGTCATGCATTAACGGGTGAATTCACCCGACTGCTAAAGTTTCTTTTATACCAATCAATATAAGTAAATGATCTAAATTAGCGTAGGAAAAAAGCTTGATAACAAGGCATAAAATTTCTGTTAGTAGTGGTTCTACATACAAATTTTATAACGTAGTTAGCGAGTTTTTTAACAAGCTAAGATGATCAGTTACTTATTGCGATTGGTACTATATAGCGATTTCAACCTTGAAGTCGCTTTAACATACGCAAAGTACTTGAGTACAAAGAGTATGAGCAATTACAGTATATACTCAAACTTATTCAAGATGCTTGCATCAATCAGAATTTACTTACAATTTGATTGAGAAACCCAAGTCACTGAGTATAAAGCTATCAATGTGAATAATGTTCAATTTCAGCCGAAATAATCTTAACCCCCGAATCGATATCTTCACTATCTAACCAAGTTAAGTTACTCCAACTGCGTAACCAAGTGATTTGTCGCTTGGCCAATTGACGTGTGGCACAAACCCCACGGAAGATGGCCTCATCCAATGTACCATTGCCATCTAAATATTCCCACACTTGTCGATAGCCTACACAACGAATAGAAGGAAGATCAAGATGTAGATCACCTCTAGCATGCAAAGCTTTCACTTCATCTTCAAATCCGGCGGCTATCATTTTTTCAAATCGCAGTTCAATCCGGCGGTGTAGCTCTGTACGCTCTTTTGGCATAATTGCGAATTGTTTCACTTGGTAAGGTAAGGCCTCACCCTTTTGTTCTGTCAACTCAGTTAGGCTTTTTCCTGAAATACGAAACACTTCTAATGCACGAGACAAACGTTGTGGATCGTTAGGGTGAATACGCTTAGCGGAAACAGGATCAATTTCACTTAACTGTTGATGCATTACATCCCAGCCTTTCTCGTTGGCTTCTTGTTCTATCTGCTGGCGAATATCCGGATCGGCTGCTGGCAATGGTGATAACCCTTCCAGTAAAGCTTTGTAGTACAGCATCGTCCCGCCAACCAACAATGGGATTTTACCTTGAGAGACGATTTCATCCATCTGCTGCAACGCATCACGACGAAAATCCGCAGCCGAATAAGCTTCACTAGGATCAAGAATATCAATCAATCGATGTGGTGCGAGTGATAATTCCTGTGCGTCAGGTTTAGCTGTACCAATATCCATGCCTTTATAAATTAACGCAGAATCAACACTGATGATCTCAACCGGATATTTTTGCCTTAAACGAATCGCTAGCTCAGTTTTACCTGATGCGGTTGGGCCCATTAAAAATAATGCGAGAGGTAATGGTTTTTTCATGATTGTAGCGCCGCTATTGATTCTGAGAAATTCACAGGTTGAATCCAGTTATATTGATGGTAAGGCAAATAAGCACCCCAGATTTGTTCAAGTTCTGCGACCAACTGAATCGCTTCAGAAAGACTATATTTGGGTTTTGCTACCACAATCTTGCTTGTGAGCCATTGAGTTATCAAGGGTAGTTCAATATTTTGTTCTTTTTGTAATTCAGCCAATAGGTCTGGTATTAACTGCTGTAAATTTTGCTGACGTAATGGTTGCGGTACCCCCATCACCATCACACTACTTTTCCCTTTCGCTTTTAATTCAATTCCTAGGGTAAGTAATCGTTTCTGATAAGTTGTTAAAGTTTCAATATCTCCAGCCGACATTGGTATATTTAAAGGGATCAATAAAGGCTGTGCTTTCAGCATATCCCCATTTATAAGGTTAAATTGGCCTTGAACACGTAGCGCCTCTGCTTTATTTAAATCAACCAAATGACAACCTTGTTCATTTTGCATCAACAAATAAACATCTTGAATCACCGTTAATGCTTTACCTAGGTTGGTGATACTAGTCTCTGAACTCTCATGCGTGCTGTCATATAAACCTGAAGCGGGTGCAATAGCTGTATCAGCTTCTTGATGAGAGGCATCTAGCTCAAGCTCCTCATTCGACTTATCAACAACACTCGCCAAGGGTTCAAATAAAGCACGATAAGCATCGGTTTGCTTTTTCTGTACCACGGAAGATGGACGCGAGCTTGGATAAGAGGTAGGAGAAGACGATCGCGAATGTCCCGATGAGACACGAGATGAATCCCACGCTTGAGTGCTAGCACTAGAGTTAGATCTTGTATGCTGAGGTTGATGGACTGGCGCTGACTCTCGAATCGAGTAGTCATCACTTCCAACGGGCTCAGTTGCGTACGCCGATTTAGATATTGATGGTTTAACGATCTCAATACTTTGCGCCAGTGCATCACTTAACGCTTGATAAATAAAGTCGTGAACTAAACGGGCATGATGAAAACGTACTTCATGCTTGGCGGGGTGAACATTAACATCGACTTGATGTGGATCGACTTCAATAAACAACACATAAGTGGCAAATTGCTCGGGACGCAGTGCATTTTCATAACTTTGACGGATCGCATGATTAATTAACTTATCACGCATCATTCTCCCATTCACATAACAATATTGGAGATCACTTTGGCTACGTGCGCCATCCGGTGTGGTGATCCAACCTTTAAGCTTTAAATCATCATGTTTAAGTTCAATTGAAACCGCATGCTCCATAAAGTTATTACCGCACACCGCTGCCACTCGCTTTTCAATTTGTAATTCTGTCTTGGCTGAGCGATATTGGCGTATGACTTTTCCGTTATGGCGTAAAGTAATTGAAACAGAAAAACAGCTCAACGCAATACGTTTAAGCAGTTCATCAATATGAGAAAACTCGGTCTTTTCAGTACGTAGAAATTTACGCCGAGCAGGAGTATTAAAGAAGAGATCGACTACTTCAACAGTAGTTCCAATCGGGTGAGCAGCAGGCGTTAATTGTACCGCCATATCTCGACCTTCAGCATACGCTGCCCATGCTTCAGCTTGAGTTGCAGTACGAGAGGTCAAGGTTAAACGAGAAACCGAACTGATACTGGCCAGCGCTTCACCACGAAAACCAAGGCTAAGAATGGCTTCAAGATCATCAAGAGAATGAATTTTCGAGGTAGCATGACGACTTAGCGCCAAGCCTAACTCATCTTTTTCAATACCCGAGCCGTTATCACGTACTCGAATAAGTTTGCTGCCCCCTTTTTCAATATCAACATCAATACGCGTGGCACCTGAATCGATACTATTTTCAACCAGCTCTTTCACCACCGATGCAGGGCGCTCAACTACTTCACCTGCCGCAATTTGGTTGGCTAATCGAGCGGGTAAAATTTTTATCGCCATAACGCTACTACACCATTTAATCGATTGAAATTAAGAGTGAACTTAAGATTGAGGTATGGTCAACTTTTGCCCAACTGCTAGGCTATCGGATCTCAAATTATTAGCTTTACGAATATCAGAAATACTGACGCCATATTGGTCAGCGATCTTACCTAAAAAGTCACCGCTTTTTACTTGATAGACCGTGGTTTTTACCGGAACACTTATTTGTAATTTCTGGCCAACTTTTAACGTATTGGAACGCAAGTTATTCTGCTGCTTGATACTGCTAACCGATACTGAATATTGCTCGGCAATTTTGCCTAGGTAGTCACCACTTTTAACCACATGAGTCACGACCGTATTACTGGTACTACCGGAAGTCGTTGAACCACTATGACTAGATGTGGCGCTCGGTGAGGCAACTTTCAACTCTTGGCCAATAAATACCGTCGAACTTTTTAAGTTATTCCACTTCATCAAATTTGCAGTGGTGGTGCCATAATTATGAGCAATCACCGAAAGAGACTCGCCACTTTTCACTTTATGCGTCGAACCTGACGATTGATTCACGACAATCATACCTTCTGGTGGATTGGCTCTAAAGTACTCAACTACCGCATTTGAAATTGCATCTGCCAATTTATTTTGATGGTAGTTCTGAAATAATAGCTTCTCTTCTTGTGGGTTAGAAATAAAGCCCGTTTCGACTAATATTGATGGAATATCTGGAGACTTCAATACCGCAAGGCTGGCATAAACTGGCTTAGAGGTGTGCATACGAGTCACTTGTTTTAACTCTTGGATCACCTTCAGCGCGAGTTTATTCCCTTCTGTCTGCGAGTGACTAAATTGCAAATCTAATACCGTTTGGCTAACGTTTTTATCATTGCTATTTTTCGATAACAGAACACCGCCACCACCTAGAAGTTCAGATTGCTCTTCTTTTTTGACCACCCAACGACCAATTTCGGTATTGGCACGACGAGTACTTAATACGAAAACTGAAGCACCGCGAGGCCCTGACGTCGTATAACTATCCGCGTGAATCGAAATCAATAATAAAGATTTATTTTTACGGGCAATTTCCGAACGTTTATTCAAGTTAACGTAGTAATCACCAGTACGAGTTAAGACCGCATGAATATTGGATGTTGAATTCAGCTTAGCCGCTACTTTTTTAGCAATAGTTAATGTGGCGTGCTTTTCATATTTACGCGTTGGTCCAATAGAACCAGGGTCTTCTCCCCCATGACCGGGATCAATCGCCACTACAATTTTAGAGGGTGGAATCGCGCGTGTTGTAACCGCTGGAGCGGATGCTTTTTGAGGAGCACTTTTCGCAGCAGTAGCATTTTTAGCAGCGATAGCATTTGATAATGTCGAGGTCGTTTCTTCATGTTTAAAATCAACCACTAACCTATGCCCATATTGACCATCTGCGGTTGGCGCTAGTGTGAATATTTCTGGTTTTTGTGCTGATTTCAATTCAAATACTAAGCGATAACTTGATGATTCAGCTGGTGTGCTATGACGAATTTTAGTCAATACCGGGCTATCTTTGATAACAATAGGTAACTTGGTTTTAAGTTGAGTTTGCTTTAAATCAAGCACCAAGCGATCTGGCCCACTTAAAGTGAAATAACTAAATTTAGCCTCGCTTGCCATATCCATCACCACGCGCGTGTCATGAGGGGAAGGCCAGACTCGAATACTATTTAAAGAGTTGGCATTAGCACTAGAAAGAGCACCAAGCCATAACATCATGAGCAAACACAGCGCTCGAAAATAAGAATGTTTCAACACAGCTCCAACTTACTTACCAAAGATTGCCCATATTCATTATTCGCCGAGATCACAACCTGACGTTGCACATCGACATAACGTAATTCTATATCCAAATCCGCTCGAGGAAGCAAACCTTGACCTTTTTCTGGCCATTCCACCAAACAAATTGCATCAGGGGTAAAATAATCTCGGATCCCCATAAATTCGAGCTCTTCAGGATCCGCAAGACGGTACAAATCAAAGTGATAAACTTGCCAGTTATCTAACTGATACGGTTCAACCAAAGTATACGTTGGGCTCTTTACATTTCCTTCATGGCCTAAAGCACGAATGAAACCTCGGCTAAAGGTCGTTTTCCCCGCACCAAGATCTCCATGTAAGTAAATAGTAGTTTGTTGAGAGCATAACTTAGCAAGTTGTGTTCCAAGCGCGATGGTCGCTGATTCATCACTTAACATAGCTTGCTTTATCATCTGCTTGGTCGTCATAAAGTTTCGTCATCCGTAAAATAAATGGCCTATCGGCAGTTTATCATTTCATAGAAAAAAATAGTAAACAGACTGAGTCAAAAGCCGCAAGACTCAGTTGTCTATTATTCTATATATTGACGATAAATTCTAAACAAAGTGTCAAAAAGAAATAGAAACTTAGTCAAAATTACGTTATTAGCTGAATAGAGATCATAGTTACTACTGAATAGCACTCCTAACTCATGCTAGAATTCTACTATAAATCTTACCGAAATAGCCCGTCTAACATGAACTATCAAGAACTTGCTAATAAAATCAAACTATGGGGTAAAGAGCTCGGCTTTCAGCAAGTTGGGATCACCGATGTTGACCTCTCGGAACATGAAGCCCAATTACAGCGCTGGCTTGATGCCGGTTTCCATGGTTCTATGGATTGGATGGCGCGACACGGCATGATGCGAGCACGCCCCCAAGAACTCCACCCTGGTACAATCCGTGTGATCAGTGTTCGTATGGACTACCTGCCTCCAAAGGCACAGTTTGCTTCAAACCTATCCGATCCCACTCAAGCTTATATTAGTCGTTATTCACTAGGGCGTGACTACCATAAACTCATCCGTAATCAATTAAAAAAACTCGGGCAACGGATTGAAGAAGAAGTAGGTAAATTAGGTTATCGACCTTTTGTTGATTCCGCGCCTATTTTAGAGCGCCCCTTAGCACAAAAAGCAGGATTAGGTTGGGCAGGAAAGCATTCCCTCATTCTTGATAAGCAGGCAGGATCTTGGTTTTTTCTCGGCGAACTATTGGTTGATATTCCCCTTCCTATTGATGAACCGCAAACCGATCAATGTGGCCAATGTAGAGCTTGCATGACATCTTGCCCAACAGGAGCGATTGTCGAAGAAGGAGTTGTTGATGCTCGTCTATGCATTTCCTACCTCACCATTGAGCTTAATGGCGTTATCCCCGAAGAACTACGTTCAAAAATAGGCAATCGAATTTATGGTTGCGATGATTGCCAGTTGGTATGTCCATGGAACCGAGCGGCAGAAGTCACTAATGAAGCAAGTTTCCATCGACGTGACATATTCAATGATGCTGACCTCATCCATTTATTTCAGTGGAACGAACTTCAATTTTTAAAAAATATGGAAGGCTCTGCTATTCGTCGTATTGGTCATATTCAGTGGTTACGTAATATTTCAGTTGCCTTAGGTAATGCACCCTATGAATCAGCGATCTTAGAGGTATTAACTGCCCGCCTGGGATTAGATGATAATTTAGATATTCATATTCAGTGGGCGATAGAGCAGCAAAATAAAAAGAAGAATGCTATTGAAACTAATACAGCACGAAATACTAAATTAGAAAGGCTAGTTAGAATTATAGGAAAAGGCTTACCAAGAGACGCTTAGTGATACTTATCCCAAAAAATATTAGAAATGTGGAAAAAGTGACAAAAGTGGGAGCGTGACAGGGCGTAACAAAAAGTTAAGCACATTCAAAAGAAATGATAAAGATCAAGTAAAAATCAAATAAAGATCCTTACGTGGTACTGTTCTTCCATACAGTAAAACCACAAAGACAAACAAAAACAACAAGTTACAGATTTGTCATTTAATTTGTGATTTTAATCAACTTTAGATGATCCATTTAAAATGGATTTTATTACAACTAAAAAACAACTTACACACCAAGTTATCCACAAAAAAAACATGTGGATAAGTTTGTAGATAATTATAGATTTTAGTTAGATCGAGCCTGTAAGAACACCAGAAAAGCTTCGATGTTAAGCCGCCGAACTGAGTTGGGAAATATAAACTGTAGCAATCAAAGAGCAGAAATCCAGTAAAACTAGATTTATTGTTGAATCGTGACGCCAATAATATCCATCACTGAATTACAAAGAATAAAAAACGATCTCCAAAGAGATCGTTTTTTATATATTTGAAGGAAGTTAGAATTTTAATTCCTAACCTCTAGGGTTCCAATTATCGACACCTAGAAACTAGGGGTCATAAACTAGAAACCTTCTTTATTTGGAGCGACACACGAGGTTCGAACTCGTGACCTCAACCTTGGCAAGGTTGCGCTCTACCAGCTGAGCTAGTGTCGCATTGAGGAAGCTAGGATTCGAGTTCCTAGTCCCTAGGTTTTTAGTTTTCCCTAGTAACTAGGGACCATAAACCAGAAACCTTTTTAATTTGGTTGCGGGAGCAGGATTTGAACCTACGACCTTCGGGTTATGAGCCCGACGAGCTACCAAGCTGCTCCATCCCGCGTCCGTGTTTTAGGTTGCTAGGATTTTAGTTCCTAGTCCCTAGGGTTCCAATTTTCGACACCTAGAAACTAGGGACTATTAACTAGAAACCTTTATAATTTGGAGCGACACACGAGGTTCGAACTCGTGACCTCAACCTTGGCAAGGTTGCGCTCTACCAGCTGAGCTAGTGTCGCATTGAGGAAGCTAGGATTCGAGTTCCTAGTCCCTAGGTTTTTAGTTTTCCCTAGTAACTAGGGACCATAAACCAGAAACCTTTTTAATTTGGTTGCGGGAGCAGGATTTGAACCTACGACCTTCGGGTTATGAGCCCGACGAGCTACCAAGCTGCTCCATCCCGCGTCCGTGTTTTAGGTTGCTAGGATTTTACTTCCTAGTCCCTAGGATTCCAATTTTCGACACCTAGAAACTAGGGACTTTAAACTAGAAACCTTTAAAATTTGGAGCGACACACGAGGTTCGAACTCGTGACCTCAACCTTGGCAAGGTTGCGCTCTACCAGCTGAGCTAGTGTCGCTTTGCGTTTCTCGTGGTCATAAACTTCACACTTCGAGAATCGTCAGCCTGAACGTCTTTCGTTGTTCAGGGCTGCGAATTATAAGAGCATTTTTTTTTGATGCAAGTACTACTTTCAAAAAAGTGCAAATATCCATTCAATCGTCGAAAAATAAATCAACCTGCGGTTTATAACCGCACTTTTTATAGCAACCAACTGAGAATTATTAGATTTTAAATACGCTTGAACGATAATACTGCAATTCTGCAATCGACTCACGAATGTCATCAAGTGCTAAATGACTACCTGATTTAGAAAAACCATCAAGTACTTCTGGCTGCCAGCGACGAGTTAATTCTTTAATTGTGCTGACATCAACGTAGCGATAATGGAAATACTCTTCAAGTAATGGCATATGCTTATATAAAAAACGACGGTCTTGACCAATACTATTGCCACAAATTGGCGACTTACCCTTTGGTACCCATTGCTCTAAAAATGCAATAGTTTGAGCAACCGCATCATCTTCTGAAACCGTACTCTCTTGAACACGTTTAACTAAACCACTATTAGTATGTGTATTGGTGCACCAGTCATCCATCTTAGCCAATTCAGATCCTGACTGATGAATAGCAAGCACAGGTCCTTCAGCTAAAATATTCAATTCACTGTCAGTCACAATGGAAGCGATTTCAATGATTTTATGTGTTTCAGGATCAAGTCCTGTCATTTCTAAGTCGACCCAAATTAAGTTTTGGTCACTGAAAGACGCATTTGACATAGATCTTTGCCTTTTTTATCTAGAAAAGAGGTATCATACTCTGCTTATATACCCAAGCAACTCCAAGATACAGAATTCAGAGCTATCATCCAAAGGGCAAGTTACTTGGGTAAATAGAAAAAACATACGTAGAGTATCCAATAGGGAATAAGTATAACCTGTGGCAAAAAAGAAAAAACTCACTAAAGGCCAAGTTCGCCGAGTTCGAACCAATCAAAAAAAACGTCTGACTCAAGAAGATTCCATCCAATGGGATGAAAATATGTTGGGTGGTATGCAAAAAGGCTTAGTGATCTCTCGCTTTGGGCAACATGCCGATATTGAAGATCTTGAAACTGGCGGCATTCAACGCTGTAATTTACGTCGAGGCATTGAAAGTCTAGTCTCTGGCGATCGCGTTATTTGGCGTCCGGGCCTTGAATCTATGGCTGGCATTTCAGGTGTGGTTGAAGCAGTTGAACCCCGTAGTTCTGTACTTGTTCGTCCCGATTACTACGATGGTGTAAAGCCGGTTGCTTCCAACGTTAACCAAATGGTGATCGTATCATCTGTATTGCCAGAGTTATCACTTAACATTATTGACCGTTATTTGATTGCAGCTGAAACACTCAAGATTGCCCCACTCATCGTATTAAATAAAACAGATTTAATTCCTAAGGGCGAAGAACAACAATATCGCCACGCGCTTAGCCACTACAAAAAAATTGGCTATGACGTTTTATTTGTCAGTCGTGAAACCGAAGATGGCCTAGTAAAATTGCAAGAAGCGCTCAAAGATCGTTTAAGTATCTTCGTTGGTCAATCCGGTGTAGGTAAATCAAGCTTAGTCAATGCCTTAATGCCGGAACTGAAAGTACTCGAAGGTGATGTATCGGAAAACTCAGGCTTAGGTCAACACACCACCACCACGGCTCGTTTATACCACTTCCCGAAAGGAGGCGATCTTATCGACTCTCCAGGAGTTCGTGAGTTTGGCTTATGGCATTTAGAACCAGAAGAAGTGACGCAAGCTTTTGTGGAGTTTCGCTCTTATCTTGGCGGCTGTAAATTTCGTGACTGCAAGCATAATGACGACCCAGGTTGCTTATTGCGAGAAGCGGTAGAAAATGGTGAGATCACTCAAGTACGCTTTGAGAATTATCATCGCATCATTGAAAGCATGACAGAAAACAAAGCCAACCGACAATTCTCTAAGAATAAGAAAGACTTATAAAACTAAGCCAACACTCTATTTCAAAAGCTGACAACGAGTTCGCTTTTAAGTAAAATCGGCTACCTTTTTCGTAACTCAGACGAAATGTTCAACCAAAACGGATATTCACGTGATAGATAAAATTAAAGTGACTCTGCAATATTGGCTCCCACAGCACGGCTTAACTCGCCTGATGGGCAAGTTGGCCTCCGCCAAAATGGGTAGCCTCACTACCGCCGTTATTCGCTGGTTCATTAAGCAATATAACGTCAACATGGATGATGCTGTACATTCCGATCCGGCTTACTTCAATAGCTTTAACGAATTTTTTGTTCGTGAATTAAAAGAAGATATTCGCCCGATTGCCGAAGGTGAAAACGTATTAGTTCATCCTGCTGATGCACGCACCAGCCAATTTGGCCCGATAGCTAATGGCCGTTTAATTCAAGCAAAAGGCCATGATTTTTCAGCCAAAGAATTACTTGGCGGTGATGAGACATTAGCACAAGAATTTACTGATGGTGAGTTTGCGACTTTATACCTATCACCAAGTGATTATCACCGTGTTCACATGCCTTGTGATGGCACGCTACGTCAGATGATTTATGTTCCTGGCGATCTATTTTCAGTTAACCCACTAACAGCAGCGAACGTACCTAATCTATTTGCTCGTAACGAACGTGTGGTATGTATTTTTGATACTGAATTCGGCCCAATGGCACAAGTACTTGTTGGTGCAACTATTGTGGGTAGTATCGAAGTTATTTGGGGCGGCACCATTACGCCACCAACAGGCTCATCGGTACACCGCTGGAACTACGAAACCACTGGTGATAAAGCGATTCATATCAAAAAAGGTGAGGAAATGGGTCGTTTTAAACTTGGTTCAACTGTGATTAACCTATTTGCCAAAGATCAGATTCGTTTCGATTCAACCATGGCTGAAGGTGAAAAAACAGTTCTCGGTACCGCTTATGCGCATCGCTTAAATGCCGATAATCAACAAGAGTCACACTCTGTGGAAACAGAATAAGAGTAGATACTCACCCTATCCCCCTCAGGGCAGTGAGATTTCTTACTGCCCTTTTGTATGTCTAAAATTTACTGGCTATCCGAATAGTCGCTGATTACTATAGCAATTCATCCATCCAAAGGGCCATGTCTATGCTTATCATCGCACACCGAGGTGCTCGCTCCACTCACCCAGAAAATACCTTATCAGCCATTCAAGCGGCTATAGATTTGGGTTGCAAAGCGATTGAAATAGATGTGCATGAACATGATGGCCAATTTTGGGTCATTCATGATAAATGGCTTAACCGTACTACGGATCATATAGGCAAGTTGCATTGGATGAGTGCCGATAAACTCAAACGTGTGAGAGTCGAGAAAACCGAACCCTTACCCACTTTATTAGATGTCTTGAAGTTGATGAAAGGTCAATGTGCATTAAATATCGAGCTCAAAGGAATTCAACATTTTGATTTTCTCTATCACCACCTGCAATTTGCCATTGAATCGTGTCAGTTTGAACATAAGCAGCTAATTATCTCTTCGTTCAATCACGATTGGTTACACACCATCAAGCAAGAGCAACCTCAATGGCTCATTGGTGCATTAACTGCCTCGAAAGGCATTGAAAAATCGATGTTTGCGAAAAACCTTGCCGCCACCAGCTTAAATTTAGATATTGATGTCGTAGATGAAGATTATGTACAACATGCCAAATCGCTAGGGCTAGCGGTGTATGTGTATACGGTTAATCGCCCAGAAGATTGGCAATGGCTTAATGATATCGGTGTAGACGGTGTATTTTGTGATAGTCCAGCTGAGGCTATTGCACTCTACCCGCAAGCTGAAACCTTTCATTGGTAACCTAACTTTTACTCTCAAAACGGAACGATATGAGTAATACATTATGAGCTACGAATGGTTTGCGCTTGCCGCTGCTGCATTATGGGCAATATCCAGCCTGATTTCAGTCACTCCAGCTCGTCACTTAGGCGCATTTGCTTACAGTCGATGGCGTATGGGTTGCACAGCACTAATGCTCAGCAGCATGGCGTGGGCGGTAGGTGGCTGGCAAACCGTCGATACATCACATGTTTTGCCAATGGCGCTATCGGGTTTTATTGGTATTTTTATCGGTGACACGGCTTTATTTGCCTGTATGAATCGGATGGGGCCTCGTATGGCTGGTCTACTTTTTTCCTGCCACGCGGTTTTTTCCGCCCTACTCGGCTATTGGTTGTTCCATGAAAGCTTAAAAGGCTTTGAATTAATTGGCGCTATTTTGGTTTTTTCAGGTGTGGTAATCGCTATTTTCTTTGGCCGAAAACAAGCCAATCAACATACTTGGGAAGTGGTACAAGGCAAACTTTCTATCGCCATCGGATTAGGTTTATTGGCGGCATTTTGCCAAGCGATGGGTGGGATCATTGCCAAACCTGTCATGCAAACGGCGGTCGACCCTATCGCAGCCTCTGCCATTCGGATGATCACTGCATTTTGCGCCCATTCATTACTACGTCTCAGTGGTGCACACATCGCGAAACCAGTACAGATCATCAACCTAAAAATATTAGGCATCACTGCTTTAAACGGTTTTCTTGCCATGGCAGTGGGGATGACTTTCATTCTTTATGCACTGCAAAAAGGTCATGTCGGAATGGTGGCACTTCTTTCCTCTACCACGCCAATTATGATTTTACCTTTATTGTGGCTCTACACGAAACAACGCCCTTCCCCTTTTGCTTGGTTAGGCGCATTATTAGCAGTGATTGGCACCGGAATTGTCGTGAGTGTGTAAGACCATCATGCCCTTGGAAAGGGAAATGCCGTCACCTGATCAATATGATCTGCACCGATCGCCAACATCACTAAGCGATCAATCCCTAATGCAACCCCTGCACATGGAGGCAATCCTACTTCTAACGCAGCAATCAAATGATGATCAATCGGTTGTGGTTGTAATCCCATTTCTACCCGCTGCTGATTATCTTGCTCAAAGCGTGCCAGCTGCTCTTTAGCATCATCTAACTCATGAAAACCATTGGCCAGTTCAATACCTTGAAAATACACCTCAAAGCGATCAGCGACTCGTGGATCTTGTTGACTAATCTTGGCTAAGGCAGCTTGCGATGCAGGAAAGTCATAAACCATCACTGGTACTTGTTGGCCAATATGCGGTTCAATCCCAACACTGAATAACAATTGTAGTAAAGTGTCACGATTCTCTTCTGATTCAGCAATATCGGATAAACCTAACGTCGTTGCCACTTCTTTTAATTGCCTCATTGTCGACTCTAACGGACAAATATCGAGTACTCGCAGAAAAGCTTGTTGGTAAGTGATTTTTTCGCAAGCTTCACAGCCAAGCACCATTTGTAAAAGTGCATCCATTTCAGACATTAAATCATGGTGATCAAAACCAACACGGTACCACTCCAACATGGTGAATTCTGGATTGTGATAGCGACCATTTTCTTCATTACGAAATGCTTTGTTGATTTGATAAATCGAACCACTTCCTGCCGCTAATAAGCGTTTCATGTGAAATTCAGGGCTCGTCATCAAAAATACGCTTTTTCCAAATGCGTATTCTGGACCAATAAACTCTGTTTTAAATGTATGTAAATGCACATCAGTCACAGTGGCGTGACTCATTGCTGGGGTATCCACTTCTAACACATTACGTTGAGCAAAAAATTGACGAATTGACGCCATAATCACAGCACGCTGCGCTAATTGTTCAATGGAAGCAGAAGGTTGCCAAAGATCCATATTGTTCTCGATTTCAACCAAAGAGATAAATAACAGTGTGCTCAGTTTAATCAAACCCAAATGAATAACCAACTTTTTAAGATGGATTATTCCTTGTCTCACGAACTGAATGAAAATCATTCTTAAAAAGGCACTTCTTATTTAAAAACAGGGGAATAGTTCAACTCACATTCTACTACTTTAGAGGGATAAAGTTGGGGTTTACCCTTGTTAGATCAATTTATTATTCAGCATTATTTCCTACACTAAATGTGCACAAATTAATAATTACTATTTTTCCAATCGTGCTCGTGAAACAAAGCTCTTATGAGCACACCTACTCTGGAGGATAACTGTGAAAGTCATAACCACAGATATCGCAGTCATCGGCGCTGGCGGCGCTGGTTTACGTACTGCAATTGCGGCAGCAGAAGCAAACCCTGAACTTGAAATTGCATTGATTTCAAAAGTGTACCCTATGCGTTCACACACGGTTGCTGCCGAAGGCGGTTCAGCGGCAGTTATCAAGGAAGAAGACAGCTTAGATAATCACTTCAACGATACCGTTGGTGGTGGTGACTGGCTATGTGAACAGGATGTTGTTGAATACTTCGTAGCAAACTCAACCCGTGAAATGATCCAAATGGAGCAATGGGGTTGTCCATGGAGCCGTAAAGAAAATGGCGACGTCAACGTTCGTCGCTTTGGTGGCATGAAAATCGAACGTACTTGGTTTGCGGCCGATAAAACGGGCTTCCATATGCTACACACCCTTTTCCAAACCTCTATTAAATATTCAAACATCAAACGCTTTGATGAGTACTTCGTGGTTGACCTATTAGTTGACGGTGAAGGCGATACGAAAGAGGCGCAAGGTATCGTGGCAATCCACATGTCTGAAGGTGAGTTAGTGGCGATCAAAGCGAAATCAGTGGTACTTGCCACCGGTGGTGCAGGTCGTGTTTACAACACTAACACTAACGGAGGTATCGTAACCGGCGATGGTATGGCAATGGCTTACCGTCACGGCGTGCCACTACGTGATATGGAATTTGTTCAATATCACCCAACCGGACTACCTGGTACCGGCATTCTCATGACTGAAGGTTGTCGTGGTGAAGGCGGTATTATCGTCAACAAAAATGGCTACCGTTACTTGCAAGACTACGGGATGGGTCCTGAAACACCTGTTGGCGAGCCTAAAAACAAGTACATGGAACTCGGTCCACGTGACAAAGTGTCTCAAGCGTTCTGGCACGAGCAACAAAAAGGCAACACCATCAAGCACCCACTTGGTGATGTGGTGCATTTAGATCTTCGTCACTTAGGTGAAGAATACCTACAAGAGCGCTTACCGTTTATCTGTGAACTAGCAAAAGCTTACGTAAACGTTGACCCAGCGAAAGAGCCAATCCCAATTCGTCCAACGGTCCACTACACCATGGGTGGTATTGAAACGGATGGTCAATGTGAAACTCGCATTAAAGGTCTATTCGCTGTGGGTGAATGTGCGTCAGTTGGCCTGCATGGTGCGAACCGCCTAGGTTCAAACTCATTAGCTGAATTTGTGGTATTTGGTCGCGTCGCTGGTGAAAACGCCGCTGAACGTGCTAAAGCATTCAAAGGCTGGAATGAAGACAACATCAAACGTCAAATCAGCGATGTAGAAGCTCGGATTCAAGCACTATTAGACAACGATGGTACTGAAAGCTGGTCTGATATTCGTACAGAAATGGGTCACACCATGGAAGCAGGTTGTGGTATCTACCGCAAAGAAAACTTAATGCAAACGACGATCGATAAGCTCACTGAACTTAAAGCACGCTACAAAAAAGTGGGTATTAAAGATAAAGGCAAAGTGTTCAACACTGACCTACTTTACGCTATCGAAGTGGGCTATGGGTTAGAAGTTGCAGAAGCGATGGCACAATCAGCCATTCGTCGTAAAGAATCGCGCGGTGCACACCAACGTTTAGACGAAGGCTGCACAACACGTGATGATGAGAACTTCTTGAAGCATACACTATCTTTCTACCAAGAAGATGCCGCTCCTGTGATCGATTACAGCTCAGTTAAGATCACTAAGTCTCAACCAAAAGCTCGCTTGTACGGTGCAGCGGCTGATGAAGCTGCCGCCAAAGAAGCAGCCGAACAACAAGCGCAGGAGAAATAATCATGTCTGCGACTGCAATTAATTCACCAAGAGAAGCTCGTATCCAAAAAGTCAGCATTCTGCGTTACAACCCAGAGACTGACAAAGAACCTTATTTACAAACGTTCGACGTACCTTGTGATGACACTACATCCATCCTAGATGCGATTGGTTATATCAAAGATCACCTAGACAAAAATCTGTCTTACCGTTGGTCTTGTCGTATGGCAATATGTGGTTCATGCGGCATCATGGTTGACAACGTACCAACGTTGGCTTGTAAGAGCTTTATGCGTGACTACCCAAATGGCGTGACCATCGAGCCTCTTGCTAACTTCCCTATCGAGAAAGATCTTATCGTTGATATGACACCTTTCATCGAGCGTTTGGAAGCAATCAAGCCATACATCATTGGTAACGACCGCAAACCAGAAGACGGCACTAACAAGCAAACCCCAGCGCAAATGGCGAAATACAAACAATTCGCTGGCTGCATCAACTGTGGTCTTTGCTACGCAGCTTGTCCTCAATTCGGTTTAAACCCCGAGTTTATCGGCCCTGCTGCATTAACGCTTGCACACCGTTACAACTTAGATACTCGTGATAATGGTAAAGCTGAACGTATGAAGCTTATCAACAGTGATAATGGTGCTTGGGGTTGTACTTTTGTCGGTTACTGCTCAAAAGTGTGTCCTAAGCACGTTGATCCAGCAGCAGCGGTAAACCAAGGGAAAGTGGAGTCTTCAATGGATTTCGTGATCTCTATGTTCAAATCACAGGAGATCTAGAATGAGCAATCGTAAACCTTACGTTCGTCCTATGAATCGTACTTGGTGGAGCAAGCATCCGTTCTACCGTTTTTACATGCTTCGTGAAGCAACGGTATTGCCGTTAATTCTGTTTACCTTATTCATGCTTTGTGGTCTAGCAAGCTTAGTAAAAGGACCTGTAGCTTGGCTAGAATGGCAACACTTTATGCAAAACCCACTAGTCATCGCGATTAACATCGTGGCACTAGCGGGTAGCTTATTCCATGCGGCCACTTTCTTTAGCATGATGCCACAAGTGATGCCAATTAAAGTCGCTGGAAAAAAAGTCGAGCCGAAAATGATTATTACCGCACAATGGGGCGCAGTTGCTGTGATCTCACTGATTGTATTGGTATTGGTGTAGGAGAAAAGAGATGATTAATCCAAACCCTAGACGTTCTGATGAGCCAATTTGGTGGTCACTATTTGGTGCTGGCGGTACTTGGTTTGCCATGATCACCCCTGTCACTGTTTTAGTGCTGGGTATCTTAATGCCGTTAGGTGTATTTGATGCCGATACTTTTAACTTTGTACGCGTTCATGCCTTTGCAAGTAGCATTATTGGTGGGCTATTTATTATCGCCTCAATTGCACTACCAATGTGGCATGCAATGCACCGTGTTCACCACGGCATGCACGACCTAAAATTCCACACTGGAATCGTCGGTAAAATTGCTTGTTACGCAATTGCCGCAATCATTTCGGTATTAGCTATCGCTTATATTTTCCTTCTGTAATAGGAATTTATAACTTATTGAAAAGCCAGCAGTCCTTGCTGGCTTTTTTGTTTTAGGGGGAAGAATTTTCGGATGGCGTGGCTCGACCGCTGCACTGCTCGTGGCTAGGAAAAGATACAAGAGCAGAAGCTGAGCCGGGGTTCAGGGATGCTACACTCGAGAGCCAAAAGGCATTATCGTTTATCGGTATTCGGCCGCGTTGCTACTCGTGATTCGAAAAGGACTTAATCTCCTAGCTTTTAACTGAACCGTCATCCTGAAAAGCGACGTAGGAGCGCAGTTCAGGATCTCCTAAAACGTATTGATATTTAATGGTTTTAAAGAAGTCACGAGCTGTTGGAGATCCTGAACTACGTTCGTGCCTCACTATTCAGGATGACGATCCATTTTTTATTCTGGCTCTAATCTTTTACTTTTATTCTTCTCGACTCTCGCAACATCTTTTCTACCAAATAAAAAAACGGGCCGCTGAATGATCAGCGGCCCATTTATTATTCTTCGAGTGTTACCTTTCGAGCTACGAGCAGCGAAGCGGCCCGAGCGACGAGAAACGTAACTTATTTTACTCGACCTACATACTCACCAGTACGAGTATCGACTTTCACTACTTCACCAATTGCAATAAATAGTGGAACGCGAACAACTGCACCTGTGCTCAATGTTGCAGGTTTGCCGCCTGTTCCTTGAGTATCACCTTTAAGGCCTGGGTCGGTTTCTGTTACTTCAAGCTCAACAAAGTTTGGCGGAGTCACAGAGATAGGGTTATCATTCCACAACGTTAGAGTACAAACGTCATTTTCAACTAACCATTTAGCCATATCGCCGACGGCTTTAACGTCTGCGGCAATTTGCTCAAAAGTTTCGTTGTTCATGAAATGGTAGAATTCACCATCGCTATATAGATAACCTAGTTCTACATCAACTACGTCAGCCAGTTCAAAGCTTTCACCTGACTTGAACGTTTTCTCTAACGTTTTTCCAGACAAAAGTTTGCGAAGCTTAACGCGGTTAAACGCTTGCCCTTTACCAGGCTTAACGTATTCATTTTCGATGATTGAGCAAGGCTCATTATCCAACATGAATTTTAAACCACCTTTGAATTCATTGGTGCTAACTGTCGCCATGATTTCCTCTATTATTCTTCGAGTTCAATTTAATGCCCGATATGATAACCCGAAAAGTCATTTCTGTTGAGCAAAAGTGGCGTAAAACCTCGCCAAATACCCGACAAAATGATCCAACTCGACAAAATTCTTGGTTAACCGAATTAGCACAGGCGATTTCAGATCCCATGCAATTGCTTGAATTATTGGAAATTGACCCTACGCCGTGGTTATCAGGGTTGAAAGCACGTCAGCTATTTTCCCAACGTGTCCCTAGAAGTTTTGTCGATAGAATGGAAAAAGGCAATCCACACGATCCTTTATTGCGCCAAGTATTACCTTTAAATGAAGAATTTAAAGTGCATAACGGATACTCAACTGATCCCCTAGATGAGCAAGACAATGTACTGCCCGGTTTATTACATAAGTACACTAGTCGAGTACTGATGATCGTAAAAGGCGGTTGTGCGATAAATTGTCGCTATTGTTTCCGTCGCCATTTTCCTTATCAGGACAATAAGGGCAATAAAACCACTTGGCAGCAAAGCCTTAACTACATTCTCGAGCATCCTGAATTAGATGAAGTGATTTTATCTGGTGGCGATCCGTTAATGGCCAAAGACAGTGAACTGCAGTGGCTTATCGAAAATATCGCTCAAATAAAACATATCAAAACGCTACGAATTCATAGTCGTTTACCGGTAGTGATCCCATCGAGAATTACTGATGACTTATGCAAAATCCTCCAGCGTACTCACTTAAATGTTGTACTAGTGACGCATATTAATCACGCGAATGAAATTGATGATGAACTAAATATTAACTTAAGCAAGCTGCGCCAAGTTGGTGTGCACTTACTTAATCAAAGCGTATTATTAAAAGGGATTAATGATTCGGTAGAGGCTCAAGCAGCATTAAGTCACGCTTTATTTAATGCTGGTGTCCTACCTTATTACTTACACTTATTGGATAAAGTACAAGGTGCTGCTCACTTTTATGTGTCAGATGAGAAAGCAAGACAGATCATGTCTGAATTACTCAAGCAAGTATCAGGGTACCTAGTCCCTAAACTGGCACGAGAAATTGGTGGTGAGGAGAGTAAAACACCAATCGATCTCCATCTATCTTAATAAGGCATCATTATGGAATTGGAAGATATTTATCGCCGTGATCTTAACTTACTTATTGCCTTACGTGTATTAATTGAAGAAGGCTCTGTAAGCAAAGCAGCTCAGCGTCTTAACCTTAGTCAATCAGCTATGAGCCGAGTTCTAGGTCGCTTACGAGTGTTACTCGACGATCCTTTATTTACTCGCCAAGGGCAACATCTCATTCCCACTCAGAAAGCCTTAGATTTTGATCAATCTCTTACTCAACCACTTGAGAATATCCGCGATATCTTATCCCCTCAAGAATTTGAACCCAAAGCGTGCCGCCAAAAATTCACTATTGCCACCACTGACTATGCGATGCAAACCATTCTACCGTTTGCTTTGCCGCGTATTTATCAAGAAGCACCAAACCTGCAACTTGAGCTAGTGCCATTGCAACATAATAACCTCGCCCACCAGCTGACGACGCAAGGTGCCGACATAGCAATCTGCCGTCCCACTTATTCGGTGGCCCCGTTGCATAGTGATATCCTCGGCAAAGTCAGTGTCTTTTGCTTATTGTCGAGTAATCATCCATTAGCCAATGTTGAACTGACATTGGATGATTACTTAAATAGTCGTCATGCCATGATTGCGATCAGTGATGGCGTTAAAGCGCTGATTGATGAGGCGCTTTCTGACTACCCTAGCCCTAATTTAGTTCTGCGTTCTTATCATCTAGAAGCGGCATTAGCGGTAATGGATACTCTACCTTTGATTGTCACTGTACCCGCCGATCTTGCCTACTTAGTCGCAAAGCGCTACAACCTAGTGATTAAGCAACTACCTTTTAACTTAACCCCATTCGATTACTCGCTAATTTGGCACTCTCGTTGTGATCATTCCGCCTCACAACAATGGCTTAGAGGAGTATTAAAACAAGAATGCGGTAAATTAATTTCGGAGCGAATTAAAGTGATGGGAATAGAGTAAGGAATTAAAAGTTTCTGGGAAAAGAATATAGTGGCTCGGGCGCTTCGCTGATCGTGACTCGAAAAAATAAAAATCCCTAAGCTGAGATCGCTATTACTTTCACATATCACTAACAGCAAAACCTCGTTCAAATAGCATAATTTTTAATCTATGATACACTTTGTGTGAATAGTTAACACAAGGTAAATCCCATGGGACGAACAACAAGTGTCACAATCGGCGAATCACTCAATAGCTTTATTGAACGTATGGTACAAAGTGGCCGTTACGGCTCAACCAGTGAAGTAATGAGAAGTGCCTTACGTTTATTGGAGCAACAAGAAAACCAGCAAAATATGCTACGCAATGCGATTGAGGAAGGTGAACAAAGTGGTGAAAGCAACTTATCTTTAAAGCAGATTGCTGTGCAGCGCAAGGCTAAATTGAGTGTATAAATTATCCAAAAAAGCCGAAGAAGATTTTGGGGCAATATATGACTACACTTGGCTAAATTTTGGTGAAGATCAGGCGGATGACTACACCGATGATATGGAACGCTGCTTACTTATTCTATCTGAAGCGCCTTTGCTTGGCCGCGATTACAGTCAGCTCAAACAGGGAATAAGAAGACATGATTATAAAAAACACACTATTTTCTATCGAATAAGAGAACAGGATATTTTCATTCTGCGCATTTTACATCAACAAATGAGCCCTATGCTTCACCTATAAAAAAAGCCAAGCAGCGACTCATGTCAAAGCACTGCAAGGCTTTAGTTTTTTTTCTAGGTACTAGGAACTAGCCCGCTAGCTCCCTTATTTCTTTTAAATCTTAACGACTACTCGGCCAGTTACTTGACCATTAGTAATGTCTTCAGCGTATTGTGGTACTTCTTCTAACGTAATTTCTGAACAGGCTTGTTCAAAGTAACTTGCTGGAAGAATCTCAACTAATTTATTCCATGCGGCAATACGCTTCTCTGCTGGGCAATTGACTGAATCAATACCTTGTAGACGCACATTGCGTAAGATGAAAGGCATCACTGTTGTCGGTAAGTCAAAGCCAGCAGCTAGACCACATGCAGCAACGGTAGAATCGTAATCCATCTGGGCCAACACTTTAGCTAAAACTTTACTACCAGCGGTATCAATCGCACCAACCCACACTTGTTTTTCAAGCGGACGAGCGGGTTCTTCAAATTCTGAACGGTCAATAATACGAGATGCACCACGAGCTTCAAGCCAAGGGCCGTTTGTTTCTACACGCCCTGTAACGGCAGCCACTTTATAACCAAGTTGGCTTAATAAAGTAACAGAAACCGAACCAACACCACCACTTGCGCCAGTCACTAAGATCTCACCATCTTCAGGTTTTACACCCGAATCTAAAATGGCTTGTACACATAACATGGCAGTGAAACCTGCGGTACCAATCATCATCGCTTGTTTTGGATCAAAGCCTTGTGGTAATGGTACTAGCCAATCGGCTTTTAGGCGTGCTTTTTCAGCCATACCGCCCCAGTGATTTTCACCAACCCCCCAACCGGTTAGAACGACTTTATCGCCTTCAGAATAACGGTCATCTTGAGATTCTAAAACCGTACCGGCGAAGTCAATGCCAGGAACCATTGGAAAGTTACGAATAATTTTGCCTTTACCTGTTACAGCGAGGCCATCTTTGTAGTTAATTGAAGAGTAATCAACCGCAACCAGTACTTCACCTTCCGGCAATTGGTTTTCATCTAAAGTTTCGATATTTGCAATCGTACGTTTGTCTTCTTGGTTTAACACTAAAGCTTTAAACATAACATCTCCAACGTGTGGGTGAGCCATTCGACTTAATATGTTGGCAGTATAGGTAATAAACCTTAATAAAAACAGTGATAACAACGCATACATATTATGTATAAAACGCATACTTAAATTAAGTAACAATGTGTTTAAGTCATTACAAATAAACTAACGATGATAAAAACTATTTACCTTAGAGATAAAAAAATATCATCAAAAATCAACTAGATCTCTTATTCAAAAATCATCATATTCCAACTTCTTACCACACCTCTTTTGTTATCAATTTCATTAACGAATTAATAAGGACGAAACACTCCAATGTACCCTGAATGGCTTAATATCGACCCCTTTGATTGGTGGTCTCTCGCGGCCTGTGCGATTAATGGCACTTTAATTGGTTTAGAGCGTCAGCTTCGTGGCAAACCTGTCGGTATTCGCACCGCGATATTAATTATTTCCGGTACTTACTTATTTATGGCGATGGCCGTGTCTCTGTCTCCGAATACGCTCGATCAAGCTCGGGTATTAGGGCAAATTATTACCGGTGTCGGCTTTTTAGGTGCCGGTGTAATGATGACTATGGATGGCAAAATTCATGGCGTGACTTCTGCAGCCGTGATTTGGGTTCTAGCAGCACTAGGATTAATGATTGGCCTTGGCCATGAAACTCAATCCATCATATTTACCGCTTTAGCACTCACCGTGTTATTGGGGGTAGATAAAGTCGAAAAAAGCTTTCAAAGCCTACGTCGCGGAGTTCATCAAACCATGCAAAAACGCCGTCGACCTAAGACGATTAATATGAATAGAGTAATAGCTAAAGAAGAACAAAGTAGCGAAGATTAAATGAATGGCAAAGATTAGCTTATAAAATAAAAATGAGCGTCGTAACGTAAACTTGCTTCTATAACATTGCCCCAAGTAACCCGCAAATTCTGTATGCAGGGTTACTTGGGGATATATCAAAGCGTCTTTATTTCAACTTGGTATCCCATATCTGAACTACCAACAAAATCCACATAGTTACGGATCGCCGGCAGTGCATCATCGCTATGATGAGAGACATACAAAAGTTGGCTCAAGTTTTCTTGCGCTATCATATTAAGCGTATTCATCACCAGTTTACGGTTAATAAAATCTAACCCTTGATATGGTTCATCGAGAATCAATAACACCGGTTGTTTAATCAACGCGCGCCCAATTAACAACAAACGCTGCTGACCATAGTCGAGTTGTTTAAAACTGGTTTTCTCAAATTGGCTCATATGCAAAATCGCCAGCCAATCTTTCGCTAAATCCATCTGTTTTTTACTTGGTTTTTGGTAGAGTCCTATCGAATCGAAGAAACCGGAAAGCAAAACTTCCATAGCGCTACAATTAACTCGATATTGCAAATGTAAGGCGGATGACACAATGCCGATTTGCTCTTTTACTTGCCAAATGGTTTCACCACTACCACGAGGCTTACCAAACAAGGTAATGTCATTACTATAACACTGTGGGTGATCGCCGAGAATCAAACCGAGCAAGGTACTCTTACCACAACCATTCGGGCCACGCACTTGCCAATGCTCACCATTATTGATTCGCCAATTTACCTCTTTGAAAATTAAACCATCGGTGTATTCAACTTTGCCATTTTTAAGCTCCATTAAAGGATCCGAATATTTAGCTTTATAGCGCTGCTGTTTAATTAATTCGAGTACTTGTTGGCTACGTTGCTGCGAGAGCGCATTGAGCTGAGCCATGACGGGATGATCATTCCATTCACTGATAGTCATAGGCTCACTTAGGCGATGGATGATATTACTATCGTTATCTGTCTTAGTATTAAGCACGCCTGTCTTAGTAACTTCTACGTTAAACATCGCCACATGAGTAATACAGTCCGGTAATTCATCTTCACGGGAAGTAATAATCAACAATTGAATGGACTTCGACAGTGTTTGCAGTAATTGCGATAATTGCTGTTGATGAGCAATATCAAGCCCAGCGTAGGGTTCATCGAGTACCAGCAATTCTGGTTCAATTGCGAGCGCCCGAGCTAACATTACCCGACGGGTTTCTCCTGTTGAAAGCTGACGAAAACCACGCTGACGTAAATGAACGAGATCAGTTAAAGCTAACAGACTCTCTAATTGCTCAGGATCTGTGCACATTTCAGACACCAGAGATTCGACACTCGAACCATAATCAAAACGGTCCATGAAATCAGTATCATCATCCGCCAGCTCTTTTTCGAGCAACTGCTGTTGAAGGTACAAAGAGACCCAACCTACTTTGTTGGGTCTACCTTCAATTAATGCCTGTTCTAGTTTGAGATCACCGGCTAATAAACGACCCAGCAAAGATCCGGCATGACTATAGGTTGAAAATATCCCCCAATGTTGGCCTACTTCCATCGTCCAATCGTCAATTCGCAATCCATAACAATTATCAATAAGGTTTTTTATTCGCATCGCCAAAATAATTTCATCCCTATAAAAACAAACACCAACGCAGCACGCACAAACAAAAAATTAACACAAAAAACACATCATTGAACTATCTTTTATTCATCGCTAAATCAAGACAATAAATGACATTAACTTTACATGCCTCCTTAATTTTGGAGTAAGTTACCCCTCATTATCTACTCAAATATACAGGTATTTATCATGTTAAAACGCACTCTTGTACTATCACTCGCTATTGCCTCTACTTTTGCTTCTGCGGCAACACTTACAGACAAGCAACAGAAAAACATTGATGATATCAACGCCCAACTACAACAAGTTGAAGCGACAGCGGCTTCAAATATCGAATCTTTAACTAAAGATCTTGATGTTGCAACTGAGAAAAAAGACCAAATGAAGCTCAATGCTCAAATTAAACTAAATGAACAAGCAAAAGCGAACGCTGAAAGACAATAAAAGCAAATGGAAGAGTTTACAGCTAAAATTGAAAACTTAACGGATGACCAAGTAAAAGACATCCAAAACAAAATGGACGAAATGAAAGAAAAAGCAGACAAAATCGCAGAAGATCTAAAATGATTCGCGATTTAAGATAAAAAACTTATAACAGACATCCTCTTACGCTGATAAAAGCATAAGGGGATTTTTTTGCTTGTGAATCGGCAGATAACCTCAGATTTAGATAACTAGAGCGACTCAATACCGTAACTAAACTTAATAAAAAAAGGCTCACAACCTTAGCTGTGAGCCTCAATACTTTGAGCTATGAATCTAGATAGCTAGTGATCGGTTGATCACATCATGCCACCCATACCGCCCATTCCACCCATGCCGCCCATATCAGGCATTGGCGCTGCATCTTGTGGCTTATCTGTCACCATCGCTTCAGTTGTGATCATAAGACCGGCAACAGATGCTGCAAATTGTAGTGCAGAACGAGTTACTTTAGTTGGATCCAAAATACCCATTGCGATCATGTCACCGTATTCGCCTGTTGCCGCGTTGTAACCGTAGTTACCTTCGCCAGCGCGTACATTGTTAGCAACCACTGATTCTTCATCACCTGCGTTCTTAGTGATTTGACGAATTGGAGATTCCATTGCACGAAGCGCGACGCGGATACCTACGTTTTGCTCTTCGTTGTCACCTTCAAGGCCTACCACTTTAGAAGCGGCGCGAATCAATGCAACACCACCACCGGCAACGATACCTTCTTCAACCGCTGCGCGAGTTGCATGAAGTGCATCTTCAACACGGTCTTTCTTCTCTTTCATTTCAACTTCAGTCGCTGCGCCAACTTTGATGACTGCAACACCACCAGCTAGTTTCGCTACGCGTTCTTGAAGTTTTTCTTTGTCGTAATCTGATGTTGCATCTTCGATTTGTTGACGAATTTGCGCCACACGACCTTGAATCATGTCTTCTTCGCCAGAGCCATCAATGATAGTTGTCGCTTCTTTGGTAATAGTCACGCGTTTCGCTTGGCCAAGATCTTCTAGTGTTGCTTTTTCTAGCTCAAGACCGATTTCTTCAGAAATCACAGTACCAGCCGTTAGAACCGCGATGTCTTGTAGCATTGCTTTACGACGGTCACCGAAACCAGGTGCTTTCACTGCAGCTACTTTCACGATACCGCGCATGTTGTTCACAACAAGAGTAGCTAGCGCTTCACCTTCAAGATCTTCTGCAATGATCAATAGAGGGCGAGATGCTTTTGCAACTGCTTCTAATGTAGGAAGCAATTCACGGATATTTGATACTTTCTTATCAACCAAAAGGATGAATGGGTTATCAAGATCGACACTACCCGCTTCTTGGTTGTTGATGAAATAAGGAGATAGGTAACCGCGGTCAAACTGCATACCTTCTACTACGTCTAACTCATCTTGTAGAGCTTGACCTTCTTCAACAGTAATAACGCCATCACGACCTACTTTTTCCATCGCCTCAGCAATGATTTTACCAACAGAGCTGTCAGAGTTTGCAGAGATAGTCGCGACTTGCTCAATCTCAGTACTGCTTGAACAATCTTTAGACAAACCTTTTAACTCTTCAACTGCCGCTGTTACTGCTTTATCAATACCGCGCTTAAGGTCCATTGGGTTCATACCTGCAGCAACCGCTTTAAGACCTTCAGTAATAATTGATTGTGCAAGAACGGTTGCGGTAGTGGTACCGTCACCCGCTACATCGTTCGCTTGAGAAGCGACTTGCTTAACCATTTGTGCGCCCATGTTTTGGAATTTGTCTTCCAATTCAATTTCACGAGCAACAGACACACCATCTTTAGTGATAGTCGGTGCGCCGTAAGATTTGTCTAGTACTACGTTACGACCTTTAGGGCCTAATGTTACTTTTACTGCGTCTGCTAAGATGTTTACACCTTCAAGCATTTTTACGCGAGCGTCATTACCAAATTTTACGTCTTTTGCTGCCATGTTCTTATTCCTTATAAAATCTATTGAATGCGTTTGGTTTTGAATTCAGAAGTGAATAAGTCGGTGCTTACTCAATAATTGCTAAAATGTCATTCTCAGACAAGATTAGAACTTCTTTACCATCGATTTTTTCAGACTTAGTGCCATAGCCTTCAGCAAAGATCACAGTATCACCTACTTTTACGTCAAGTGGTTGTACTGTGCCATTTTCTAAAATACGACCTTTGCCGACAGCTAGAACTTTGCCGCGAGTAGATTTTTCCGCAGCTGAACCAGTTAATACGATGCCACCAGCAGACTTTGATTCTACTTCTTGGCGCTCAACGATAACTCGGTCATGTAAAGGACGAATGTTCATCTGTGCATCTCTCCTGATTAGATGTTCATGGAAATATTTAAAGATACCGAGTAATTCTCTCGGTCTGTTTGGATATGTGGGGTGAAGATGATCAAAACCCAAGGGGGAACGTGAAAAAAATGTGATAAAGATCAGAATAAAGGAAGTTGCGAGAGCCGAGTACGCTTCGCTCCGTGTTGCGAGTAAAAGCAAATGCGGAGCTCGAGTCTCGGTCGCTACGAGAAACGAGAAACGAAATCAACTCCTAGTCACCAGTAACAAAAAGGCTTATCCTAACCACTTCATCATCAGCGAATCATTTCCATGCAAGACAAACACGGCTTATTGACTGGCCCCATACCCAAAGTATTGCAAACTATGACCTTACCTATGGTGGTTGGGTTATTGGCGATCTTAACCTTCAACTTAGTCGATACCTTTTTTATCTCACTACTTGGTACTCATGCACTGGCCGCTATCAGCTTTACTTTCCCTGTCACTTTTGGTGTTAGCTGTATTACATTAGGTATCGGTATGGGCTTATCCGCCAATGTTGGTCGCTTGCTTGGTCAAGGTGATACTCGTAATGCCGCGCGATTTTCCACTCATGGGCTTATTCTCGCTATTTTATTAGTCACGTTCGCCTCGACGCTTGGATTGCTGACTATCGAACCGCTATTTCTCATGCTAGGTGCGACAGACGATTTACTTCCGCTAATCAAACAATACATGCAAATCTGGTACTTCACTATTCCATTATTAGTCATTCCGATGGCTGGTAATAGTGTAATTCGCTCAACTGGCGATACCAAAACCCCTGCGAAAATCATGATGACTGCCGGTTTCATTAATGGTGTGCTCGATCCTTTACTAATTTTTGGTTACGGCCCATTTCCAGAATTAGGGATTCAAGGTGCGGCAATTGCCAGTGCGGTCAGTTGGTTCGGTGCTTTATGTGCAGCGTTATTTATCTTAATCAAACGAGAGAAACTAGTCGCGCCTCCACAAATAAAACGAATTTGGCAAGACTGGACTCAGATATTAAAAATTGGCACACCGGCGGCTTTTTCAAGTGCCATGAACCCACTTTCAGGAGCAGTATTAATGATCATGCTCGCCAATTTCGGTAATGAAGCAGTGGCAGCTTATGGTGCAGCCCAGCGAGTAGAGTCGATTATGATTATTGTATTAATGTCATTGGGCTCAGTCCTCACTCCATTCATTGCCCAAAATATCGGAGCCAACAATCAAGAGCGTAGCTTTAGTGCTTTATTTCTTGCGATGCGGTTTGCGGTCATTTTTCAATTTGGGTTATTTATCTTGATGGTGCCATTAAGCATGCCAATTGCCTCCGTCTTTAGCCAGGAGCAAAGCGTGCAAGACTTCTTATGGCACTTCTTGATTGTGGTCCCAATAAGCTATGGTTTTCAAGGGATAGTCATGATGTTGGTCAGTTGCTTAAATGCGATGCATCTACCCGTTAAAGCTTTCTTATGGAACTTCTCTCGCTTGTTTATTTTTACCCTACCTTGCGCTTGGGTAGGTAGCCTGATGAGTGGCGTTGAAGGTTTGTTTATTGGTATTGCACTTGGCAATGTGATTGGTGGGATATTGGCATATGGGTATGCGGTGAGGATGAGGAAAGACAGTTACGAGAATCGAGAGCGCTTCGCTTCGAGTTGCGAGAAAAATCAAAGTAGATACTAAGCCCAAAGAGCGTCATCCTGAATAGTGAGGTACGAACGTAGTTCAGGATCTCCTATCACACGTTACTTCCCAACAATACCCTTTCAACCTCAACACGCCTTGGGAGATCCTGAACTGCGCTCCTACGTCGCTTTTCAGGATGACTGTTACCATTTAGCGCTCGCTGTTACAAGCAACTCACAAACACGAAACCCACAACTAGCTACAATCTTCCCGAGTCACGAACAGCGAAGCGCCCTAGACTCGAGAAACAAATCTATCTTAAATCCCCGCTCCATCAATAAGTTTATGACCATTACCGTTAAACGCTTGGTCCATATCTTCCGATGGTTTGTCACTTTGTGGACGACCGACAATTTTAGCTGGAACACCAGCAACCGTCGTGTGAGGAGGAACAGCTTGAAGTACCACAGAACACGAACCTATCTTCGCCCCTTCGCCCACTTCAATATTACCGAGAATTTTCGCGCCTGCGCCAATCATCACCCCTTCACGGATCTTAGGATGACGGTCACCACATTCTTTACCAGTACCACCTAACGTCACATCTTGTAGGATAGACACATCATTTTCGACTACGGCAGTTTCACCAATCACGATTCCGGTTGCATGGTCGAGCATGATACCTTGACCAATACGTGCCGCAGGATGGATATCAACCTGACAGGCTACCGAGATCTGATTTTGTAGATAAGTCGCTAAAGCGAAACGACCTTGTTTCCATAACCAGTTAGCGACACGATAGCCTTGTAATGCATGATAACCTTTTAAGTACAAAAGTGGTGTCGAATACATTGAAACAGCTGGATCGCGGTTTACGATCGCACAAATATCACAAGCTGCACTGTCAGTGATAGAAGGATCATCTTTAAAGGCCTCTTCTACGACTTCACGTACCGTCATTGGTGGCATGGTCGCAGTTCTCAGCTTATTGGCTAAGATATAACTCAGTGATGCCCCAAGACTATCGTGATTAATGATCGTCGAGTGATAAAAGCTCGCCAGCATAGGCTCTTGTTCAGCCTGACGTCTTGCTTCATCTACAATCGTATTCCAGACTTTTTGTTTTTCGCAGTGTTTCATATATGTTCCTAGATACTGGTCCCTAGTAGAGAATTCATCCTTGAGCGTCTCGCTTAATAAATTGTTGCGGGTTGCGTGAACGCTTCACTCCGAGTTGCGAGTAAAAGATACAAGTGAGTACGAGAAAAATAAACTCCGTCATCCTGAATAGTGAGGCACGAACATAGTTCAGGATCTCCTACTGCACGTTACTCACCAAAGGAATGATTCAATCTCAACACGAGTTGGGAGATCCTGAACTGCGCTCCTACGTCGCTTTTCAGGATGACAGCTAACTTTTAGTGTGTGCCTTTACTCGCCACACGCAACTCGCAGCAATCTTTCTTTAACGATTTTCGGTTCTCGAACGTAGCGTCCCCGTATCTCAGATCTGCTTTTGCTTCTGATCTTACACGCAACTCGAAACACGTAACTCGCTACCGTCTTTTCGGTTCTCGAGCGAAACGCCCAAGAACCGAGGATAGCTATTTACCCTTCCGCTTTCTTTTGTCGTGCTAACAAATCTTGCGCCGCGAGACGAGCATCTTTTCCTTGATACAACACTTGATAGATTTGTTCAACAATCGGCATTTCAACACCCATTCTGTTGGCTAATAGCCAAACTTCTTTGGTATTTCGGTAGCCTTCCACTACTTGGCCAATTTCAAGCTGAGCAGTATCGACATCTTTACCTTTACCTAATGCTAAACCAAAGCGACGATTTCGTGATTGGTTATCGGTACAAGTCAACACTAAGTCACCTAGACCAGCCATTCCCATAAAGGTTTCAGGCTGGGCGCCTAATGCTGCGCCTAAACGACACATTTCTGCAAGGCCGCGAGTAATTAATGCGGTACGAGCATTAGCACCGAAACCAATACCATCAGACATTCCGGCACCAATTGCGATGACATTCTTAACTGCACCGCCAAGTTGCATACCAATAAAGTCATTGTTGGCATACACACGAAGAGATTTACTGCAGTGAATGGTTTCTTGAAGATCTTTTACAAACTCAGCATCAGGTGATGCGACCGCAATCGCTGTTGGCATACCTGCGGCCAATTCTTTGGCAAACGTTGGACCTGACAACACTGCAAGAGGCACTTGTTCACCGATCACATCATGTGCGACATCTTTTAATAAGCGGCCAGTTTCAGGCTCTAAGCCTTTGGTTGCCCAACAAATACGAGTATCACTACGCAAATGAGGCTTTAAGTTGTTTAATACAATACCAAATACATGACTCGGTACCACCACCAGCAAGTCGCGGCTCGCAGTAACCGCTTTCGACAAATCCGATTCAATAATCAATGACTCGGGAAAATCAATACCAGGTAGGAATTCTTCATTAGAGCGGTCTTGTTCTAAAGCCGCCATATGCGAAGGATCATGCCCCCACAAAATGACTTTAGAGCCATTACGAGCTAAAGCAATCGCTAACGAAGTACCATATGAACCAGCACCGATCACTGTCATTACGACATCATTATTGGCAGTTGAATTTGTCATGGTTAGGACCTTTAAATAGTTAATAGCGTTGCTCGGGCGCTTCGCTGTTCGTTGCTCGTATTTAGAAAAAGACAAGAGCGATAACTTTGCTATTACACGCAACTCGTCATACGAAACAAGCTGCTTTTGCTGCATGTTACGAGAACGCTTCATATGCGAGGAAAGAGCATTCGAATCACGCAAGGAGCTCCTGAACTACGCTCCTACGTCGCTATTCAGGATGACAAGTAACGTCTAACGATTGCTGTTACACACAACCCGCTTCCGTCTTTTCGGCTCTCTCTTCCGCTTTTTCGAGTTACGAGAAGCGCAGCGCCCTAGTAACAAGAAACGAATAACGAGTAACGAACCTTTAATCACAAAGAGCGAGACACTGCTGTCTTCGCTCTTTAGTTTAATCTGAGATTAAAAGCAATATTATGCTTCTTGTGGTGCTTGTTCAGCTTGTTGCTGTAGGTAGTTCATGAACAAAGCATCAAAGTTAACTGGAGCTAGGTTCAATTGTGGGAACGTACCTTTCACTACTAAACTAGAAACCGTTTCACGAGCGTATGGGAATAGGATGTTCGGGCAGAATGCACCTAGGCAATGTGCTAGTTGACCTTGTTCCATATTCTCAGCAGTGAAGATACCACCTTGCTGAATTTCACATAAGAAAGCCACTTCTTCAGCGTTTTTAACCGTAACGGTTAAGCGAAGAACCACTTCATAAACATTCTCACCTAACTCACGGCTTTGAGTGTCTAAGTCTAACTTCACATCAGGTTCCCATTCTTTTTGGAACATTTGTGGCGCTGTTGGTGCTTCAAAAGAAAGATCTTTCAGGAAGATACGTTGAATTGTGAAGTTCTGTTGTTCTTGAGGTGCTGCTTCAGCCATGATGGGTTTATCCTTATTAATTAAAATTGGTTTCTAGTTACTAGTTCCTGGTCCCTAGACAATGCGAAGCCATAAATAATGGTCACACGAGATAAGAGAGCACTTCGCTTCGAGTCACGGGAAAGCTTTTCCACGTAACCCAAAGCAATGTTTAAACTTTTCGCTTTTTGTCTTTTCCTAGAAACTAGGGACTAGCAACCTAGGGTCTAAATTACTTCTTACCTTTCTTACTTGCTGGCTTATCAGAAACCAAAGGTAAGTTATTTTCATTCCAAGCCGTCATACCGTTTTTCAGCATGTTCACTTTTTCAAAGCCGGCTTTCGCTAACAGGTTAGCACTTTCGTGTGATGTTTGACCTGTCTTGCATACCACAATGATTGGGGCTGCTTTGTATTTTTCAATGCTAGTAATGGCACCCGATTTAATTTCAGATGGCAAAATGTGAACTGAGCCCGCAATATGGCCACGTTTAAACTCATCGTTAGTGCGAATATCAATCACAACACCATCTTCACGGTTGATAAGATGCGTTAATTCACTGGCACCAATTGTTTTATATTTAGCGGTTGATGACTTAAAAATAGTCGCGATCAGAGCCGCTAACACCGCCACCCAAACTAAAGACAAAATCATGTTCTGTTGAAAAAAATCGATATATTCTTGCATGCCCTACACTCATAAATGCACTAGCTGGGAACATCCACAGCCAAATATTAGAAAGGCCAGAGTATAACGGGCAAAGCAGCGAGTGGCGAGAGTAAAGGTAGAAAAGACGATTTGGATAACAAAAAACTGAGAAGAAGTTCCTAGTCCCTAGTTTATTAGTTCCTAGAAAGAGCGATTCCGCGATCGCTTGCCATTACACGCTACTCGCTACCTTTTGTTGCGGGTTGCGCGAACGCTTCGCTTCGAGTTGCGAGGAACAGATAAAAGCGAAAGCGGTACGAAACAAACCATCATTCCAGACGAGCCTTAGCGAGAGCGGGAATATCATGCCGGGCGCTGTAAACTATTATGAACTTAACGATTCAGCGCGCTTTGAATAAATCCCCTATCTTCTTCGATTAGGCTCATGTAGGGGATGACGGTATTTTTGATTCTTCCTATCACTTTACTCGCCACACGCAACTCGAAACCATCTTTCACGCTTTCGGCTCCCAAGCGCGGCGTCCCCGCACCTCGGCTCTTTTCTGCTTTTCTGCTTTTCTGCTTTTCGCTTTTTGCTCTTCCACGCTACACGCAACTCGAAACTCGCCCCGCTCTACCACCTATTAATCTCATAGCTCAATTCGATTTTCATCTAGACTAATTATTAGGCATAATGCGCTCATAGCTTGAAAATTAGCACCAGATAAATGTGACACCAAAGGGATGAGACCAGTTAAATTGATCTTACCCTACAGTTTAGAGCGAAAATTGTAGTAAAATTACGCTCAGTTTAGATTCTAAATTAGAAGAATTTTTTAAATTAAACGAGGTTTGAACATGTCAAATAAAAAGCCAATGGCTCTAGTGATTCTTGATGGTTGGGGTTACCGCGAAGACAACAGCGACAACGCTATCGCAAATGCAAACACACCAGTACTTGATGGTCTATTTGCTAACCAACCAAATACCCTAATCTCTGCATCAGGTTTCGATGTTGGTTTACCTGACGGTCAAATGGGTAACTCTGAAGTGGGTCACACAAACATCGGTGCAGGCCGCGTGGTTTACCAAGACTTAACTCGTATTACGAAATCTATTGCTGACGGTGAGTTCAAAGACACTCCAGCGCTAGCAAATGCGATTGATAAAGCCGTAGCAGCAGACAAAGCAGTTCACATCATGGGGCTTATGTCTCCAGGTGGCGTACACAGCCATGAAGACCACATCTATGCGGCAGTACAAATGGCAGCCGAGCGTGGCGCTAAAAAAGTTTATGTTCACGCTTTTCTTGATGGTCGTGACACGCCGCCACGTAGCGCAAACCATTCACTACAACGCTTCCAAGATTTATTTGCTGAGTTAAACCTAGAAGAAGGCCGCATTGCGTCTTTAATTGGTCGTTACTTTGCAATGGACCGTGATAACAACTGGGATCGTGTACAGAAATCTTACGATCTATTAACTCAAGCGAAAGCGGAGTTCACTTTTGACTCTGCAACAGCAGGTCTTGAAGCAGCTTATGCTCGTGAAGAAAACGATGAGTTCGTTCAAGCGACTGAAATCCGTGCTGAAGGCCAAGCTAGTGCCGCTATTGTTGATGGTGATGCAGTTATCTTCATGAACTACCGGGCTGACCGTGCGCGTGAAATCACTCGTACTTTCGTACCTGATTTTAGCGACTTTGAGCGCGAAATTTTCCCAAGCATCGACTTTGTAATGCTGACTCAATACTCAGCAGACATTCCGCTACTTTGCGCATTCCCACCAGCATCACTAGAAAACACTTACGGTGAGTGGTTATCTAAATGCGGCAAAACTCAGCTACGTATTTCTGAAACGGAAAAATACGCACACGTTACTTTCTTCTTCAATGGCGGTAAAGAAAACGAATTTGAAGGCGAAGAGCGTCAATTAGTAGCTTCTCCAAAAGTCGCCACTTACGACATGCAACCTGAAATGAGTGCACCAGAGCTAACCGACAAGCTAGTCGCTGCTATCAAATCAGGTAAGTTTGATACTATCATCTGTAACTACCCGAATGGCGACATGGTTGGCCACACTGGTGTTTATGATGCAGCAGTAAAAGCTTGTGAAGCGGTAGATGAGTGCATCGGTCGTGTGGTTGAAGCGATTAAAGAAGTCGATGGTCAGCTATTAATCACTGCCGATCACGGTAATGCTGAAATGATGATCGATCCTGAAACAGGTGGCGTTCACACCGCTCACACCAATCTTCCTGTTCCACTAGTTTACGTGGGCAATAAAGATCTTGAGTTCAAACAAGGTGGTAAGCTATCAGATCTAGCACCAACTATGCTTGAATTAACCGGTATGGAAATCCCTGCAGAAATGACAGGTCAGGTTATTGTTAATCTAAAATAATCCCTATCAATTGTATGTTTGTCTGATATATCATTACCCTTCATCAGGCTTTCTATACAATTTGTACCCAAAGAATTGCCTTAACTTAGCTCTTCTTTTAGGTATAGAACAAGGCTCATCAACACGGTGAGCCTCATTCTTGGGAAATGTTTCATTTATGACAATAACTTCGTCAGTATCTCATTCAAGCGCCAGCTTACGGGTTTCGTTTTCTGGCGCTTTTCTCTGCGCTCTAGTTAGCTGTTTTTCTCTTTTCACCACTTTTGCATACTCAGCCTCTAAAGAAGAGTTAAAAGGTGTATCCGATGAAATATCTCGCCAAACCTCATCGCTAAGCTCTCAGCAAAAAAAACTAAACCAATTACAAAGCGAACTTAAAAAACACGAAGTTGCCATCTCAAAGCTAGGCCAAGAAATCCGCAGTAACGAACGAGAACTATCACAAGTTCAAGCCAACTTAACCGAATTAACCTCTCAAAAACGTCAGCTAGAACAAACTAAACAACAGCAAACTGATACGCTCGAACAACTCATCAAAACTTACTATCTCACCAGCCGTAGCAATAACCTGCCACAAATTATACAAGGTGGGGATGCTGAAAAGATGGACCGCATTAGTCAGTACTTTCAACACTTGGCTCAAGCACGAACTGAAGCAATTGAAGCTCTAGCAAAAACACAGAGTGAATTAACTGAAAAAGAGCAGCAACTTTCAGAAGAAGAAAACCGCCAATCTACCCTGCTTGCCAACAAAAAAGCCAAACGCGATGATTTGGTCAAAGCACAAAGCCAGCGTAAAGGTACTGTTAATAAAATTCAGGGCAACATTCGTAGCAACCAAAGTAAACTTGCCGAATTACGTCGCAACGAAAACCGCTTAAAAGCTGAAATAGCCAAAGCTGCCAAACGGAATATCTCTCCAATGAATGGTTTAGGCTCATACCGAGGTAAGCTTCCTTGGCCATTGAGAGGCAGTATTCTACATAACTACGGCACCTCCCAAAGCGGACAAATTACCTGGAAAGGGATCGTAATCAACGCCAAACAAGGCGAAGCAGTCAAAGCGGTACATTCAGGAAAAGTGGTATTTGCCGAGTGGCTACGTGGGTACGGTTTAGTACTTCTGATCGACCATGGTAAAGGTGATATGACATTATATGGCTATAACCAAACCTTATTGAAGAAAGATGGCGATCAGGTTGCAGCCGGAGAAACCATCGCACTTGCAGGTAACACAGGTGGCCAGTCTCGCCCTTCTTTATACTTTGAAATACGCCGAAATAGCCAAGCACAAAACCCGAGACGTTGGTTAAAGTAACCTATACCTACTATTAACAGTCTACAACGACCATCACTTGTCTATAGCCAAAGTGAGTGGAGTTGCAGTGAGATGACAAGTGAGCGAGACCTCATGAGCATAACTCGCCTATGTGATTGGGACGAATATACCCAAGTAACTTCAAGATGCGAGTTTCAGCAAGATTAAAACAAGTTTTAGGCAAGGCAAATTGAATATGATCATAGTGATTCTATCTCTATTTAATTTAACGCCGCATAAAGCTTGTTTTAACTTGCCCTTCGGGAGCTTCATCCATGCCTTTACACTGCGTCAGATTCGTTTGAAAGGTAGATTACATTCCTGTACGAATCTTTCTTGTTTAAAGACTTGGATGATAGCTCTGAATTCTGCATCTTGAAGTCACTTGGGTATAAACGTTGTCAACAAAGCTTCAGTTTCAAAGACGTAGGTTATATAAAATCGCCACCTTGTTTTATATAACCCCTTCTCTTTTAGTGTTTTTATTTCCACCCCATCAGCATATACTCAATTAAGTGATTTCATAGCCATTCATATTTTAGGTGAATACAACCTTATGCCTCAGCTAGATACGACTTTTTCTCGTTTAGAAGATGATGAACTAAAAGATAAACGTGTACAAACCAACATCTTAAAACGCTTTAGCCTCATTTGGATTGTGTTTAGTCTCGCTTGCTTAGGCTTAGGTGTTTATTGGTATAACACCTATACACAAAGCCTAGAAAATAAATTACTCGCACAAGAAGAAGCCTTTGTTGCGACAACTAAAAATGCTCTACAAAAAGAGATGAAGGTGCAACTCACCGTCTTACACATGGTGTCCAAATCTAAAGTCATTACTGATTATATGGACCACCCGACAGAACAAGACAGCAAAAATATCGCAACATTATTTTCTAACTTAACTCAAGCATTTCAATATTATGATCAAATTAGACTTTTTGATCTCCAAGGTAACGAACTGATTCGTGTCGATTATGATGACGACATTTCTACCCAGGCAAATGTTAGCCAATTACAAAACAAAAGCCTTCGATACTACTTTGAGGAATCATTATCCTTAAAACCTAAAGAGATTTATGTATCTAAAATGGATCTCAATGTAGAAAACGGCAACATCGAAATCCCTTATAAACCGACATTACGATTTGCGACCCAAGTGTTAGATAAAAATGGAAAGCCCATTGCCATCGTCATGCTCAACTATATGGCTAATGACCTACTTGAAAACTTTCGTCACCAAAGTAAATTACGTATTAATGGTCAGGGAATGATTATTGATGCTCAAGGCTATTGGTTAAGTAATCATGACCGTAGTAATGAATGGGGACATAGCCTAGGAGAGCCAGGAAAAGATTTCGAACAACGTTACCCACTAGCTTGGCCCGCTATTTCCGCTAATGACAGTGGATTACTAAAAACACGCAAAGGCTTATTCCGTTATCAAAATATTGAGCCATTGGATTTCAGTGCCATTGAAACGCCGGAACTTAACACTTTAACCTCACAAAGTTTTCCAGTGTCTGAAAGTTCCATCGCTAACACCAATTGGAAGTTAGTCATCTTCCTACCTAATGAAACGATTCATGAAAATTCACTTTTCTATAATCCGGTTTGGCAACTGATCTTATGCTTACTCTACTTCTTAAGCTCCCTGTTAATCTTTCTTTTGATTAGCTACTCAGAGCAGAAGAAATTTCGCCGTAAAAAGCACCGTCGCATCAGCGTTGAACTTCATGATTTATATGAAAATGCTCCTTGCGGTTACCATTCTTTAAATGACAATGGGATCATTACGCGTATCAACAATACCGAGCTGAAATGGCTTGGTTATGAACGTGATGAAGTGCTAGGGTATTCTTATAAAAAGTTCTTAACTCCTGCAAGCCAAGCCATATTTGATAAGTTCTTGACCACCTTAATCAATAAACAAAGCATTGAAAACGCAGTGCTTGAAATTCAAACTAAAAGTGGCAAAACCTTCTTTGCCTCAACCTCTGCTGTTGCCTTGCTGAATAAAGGTAATTTCGCTCTAGCACGCGCCTCAACATTTGATATTTCCGATCGCATTCAACTTGAAAAGCGCTTAGAATTTTTGGCTAATACCGATGTGTTAACCGGGATCAGCAACCGACGCCACTTCTTTGAACAAGTCGAACCATTATTTGAAACGACTCATCCTAAACCACTTTCATTATTAATGATGGATGTTGATCATTTCAAAAAGGTCAATGACAACTACGGTCATGACGCTGGTGATGTCGTTTTGAAGCACATCGCCAGCACCATTTCTCAACATTTAAAGCCTGATGATATTTTTGCTCGCTTAGGTGGGGAAGAGTTTGTTGTATTGTCTTCAATGGATAGGGAACAATCTACCTTACTTGCTGAAACAGTAAGAAAATCGATTGAGCAAGCCTCTATCTGTGTGACATCGACACTCACTTTGAAGATCACACTATCAATTGGCTTATCGACCCAACTCAACCATGAAGCTGATATTGATGAGATGCTTAAACAAGCCGACATTGCGCTTTATCAAGCGAAAGAAAATGGTAGGAATCGTGTAGAAGTGGTGGAATAGGAAGTAAAGTCTCTAGCCCCTAGTTTCTGGTTTTTAGGAAAAGCAAACAGCGATCGCTTTGCTTTTCTACGCTACACGCAACTCGAAACTCACCACTATCTTTTTAGCTCTTAAACCGTTTATCCATCGCCTGAATAAACAATTCAAGATCCTCAAGAGAAAGCGCATTAATTCCCGCGGCCGCACGTCTTCCACCACCAGTTTCAAACTGACCGCATACTTCATCGGCTCCTTCACGGCGATTTAATGGCGCTCGCACACTCACGGTATAAGTTGATTCATCTGGATTAAGTGTTACCACTGCACACGCTTTATCTGGCTCTTGGTTAGCAAGTTGATTACCAAATACCCCGCTAATACGGCGAGCCCAAGCTATATTTGGTAGCAAGTATATTTGGTAGTATTCCGAACTTTGATAAGGAGAAATAGACTGCAGTTGTTGGAAATCCGCTTGATAACCTGATTGCAGTGAATAAAAAATAGAATTGGGATCTTGTTGCAATACAAATGGATCGGGGAAAGGCAAAAGTGCTTGGAATAAATCGGCAGGAGCAACATGTAAATCATCCAAACTCGCACCATAACCATTGTAATTAAGCAAAGTGCCGAGCTCTTTTAAAAACGACACTTGGACTTCTGATAAGCCGCTTTGCGAAGATAGAGAAAGTGCTCGTTTGGTCATGTTATCACCAAAGGCACCAGCAATCGCCCAAGTCTGAAATTGCCCTTTTAAGTGCTGATTAATCAACAAACTGGTGCAAGTTTCAGAATCAAGATTAATTAAGGAAGTCAGATAAGGAGATTGTGGGATCTCACCACTTTGGTGATGGTCACAATAAAAGATTGGAATGCCACGCTCTAATAGACAGATTAGCGCAGATCGATTTTTATCGAGTGAGATATCTAAAACTGTTACCGAGGTAATGTCCGTTTTTTCTGCAACTTGAGATAACAACTGAATGTCGCGCTTCACACCCGTTATCAACTGGCTATCTTTAGGCTCTGCAAGACGTAATTGCAATAAAGCAATAATGCCATCCGCATCACCATTGAACACATCGTAATGCATGAAAATCCTTTTTAAAACAATGTTGCGAGTTGCGAGTTCCTCGTTCCTAGGAAAAGCGCTTTTAAGATCGCTTTGTTTTTACCAAATAAACCGTCATTCCTGCCGAGCCTTAACGAGAGCGGGAATCTACTCACCTAAAAATCCGTCATCCTTGAGGAGCCTAGGCGACATCAGGGATCTACTCATCACTCGTTGTAAATCCAATTGATTCAGCGCGCTTTAAGTAGATTCCGGATAGTTCGTCCCTCACTTCCAGAATGACGATTTTTTACTTTTGCTCCTTGGCTCTGCTCTTAGCTTTTCCACGCTACACGCAACTCGAAACACGCAACCATCTTTTTGCTTTTAGTCTGACCCAAACAAATCACGGGTATACACTTTATCTGCGACATCGGCTAGCTCTTCAACCATGCGGTTAGAAACAATTACATCAGACATTTGCGTAAATTCATTGAAGTCACGGATCACTCGTGAATTAAAGAAAGTCTCTTCCTTCATCACAGGCTCATAAATCACCACTTCAATGCCCTTCGCTTTCAAGCGCTTCATGATTCCTTGAATGCTTGAAGCACGGAAGTTATCCGAGCCAGCCTTCATAATTAAGCGATAAATTCCGACCACTTGTGGGTTACGACTCATAATAGAATCAGCCACAAAGTCTTTACGTGTACGGTTAGCATCCACAATCGCTCCGATAATATTATTCGGTACCGATTCATAGTTAGCCAATAATTGCTTAGTATCTTTCGGTAAACAATAACCACCATAACCAAACGACGGGTTGTTATAGTGAGTACCAATGCGAGGATCTAATCCAACCCCTTCAATGATCTGGCGAGAATCTAAACCATGAGCCTCTGCATAAGAATCAAGCTCATTAAAGTAAGCCACACGTAGAGCAAGGTAAGTATTCGAAAACAACTTAACTGCTTCTGCTTCAGTCGAGTTAGTAAACAAAACAGAAATATCTTGCTTCTCAGCACCTTCAACCAACAAATCAGCAAATAATTTCGCACGATCTGATTGCTCACCAACAATAATGCGTGATGGATGCAAGTTGTCATACAAAGCGCGACCTTCACGTAAAAATTCAGGTGAGAACATCAAATTCTCACATTGCATTTGTTTTTTAATCTCCGCTGTGTAACCCACTGGTACCGTTGATTTAATGACCATGACCGCATTCGGGTTAATAGCCATCACATCACGAATCACCGCTTCAACCGATGAAGTATTAAAGTAATTGGTTTGTGGGTCGTAATCGGTTGGGGTCGCAATCACCACATATTCAGCATCTTTATAGGCGGCTTCTTTATCTAACGTCGCAGTAAGATTGAGCTCTTTTTCCGCTAGAAACTGTTCAATCTCAGCATCAACGATCGGAGATTTTTTATTGTTAATCATCTCCACTTTTTCATGGATGATATCGACCGCAACTACCTCATGGTTTTGAGATAAAAGAACGGCATTTGATAGGCCAACATAGCCCGTACCTGCGATGGCGATTTTCATAATTTATCCCACAATAATAATTTTAAATTATATTTATCACTTGAATATGACATAACTATACATCAATCAAGAAGAGCTATACTTGCTAAAAAATACGAATCGCACATGTATCGTAGAAAGTATCCACGAGCAGTATTGGCTAATCTTTCGACTTTTCATTACTATCAATTTAGTATGTTATTTATATTAGGGTTAATAAAAATTAGTTATCAGATAATAGAGTATAAACTTAGTTTACTTACCATTGATAATATTAGTAATTGCATTGACATATTTCTGAATAACTATATCTTCATCAAACTCTTGTTCAACTTTACGCCGACTATTTAATCCAAACTCTACTCTTTTTGAGTAACTAAGCTTAGCCATTTTATCCATACATTTAGTAAGACTAACCGTATCTTGAGGCTCACATAAATAACCATTCACTTCGTGATCAACAGTCTCTTTACAGCCGACACTATTTGTCGTGATTATAGGTTTTCCCATTGCAGCAGCCTCCAATAAAGATTTTGGAACCCCCTCACGATAGAATGATGGCAATACAATACAGTCTATTTTTGCTATTTCTTCCTCTACTTTATCGGAAGTACCTAAGTACTTCACAATGCCTTCTTCATCCCATAATTTCATTTGTTCTTTTGATATTGCATTAGGATTATTAACATTTAAAAAACCAAGTAAGTAGAATTCAATATTTTCCCCATGTTCATTTTTTAGTGTGCGAGCTGCATCTACATAATGTTTTACACCTTTATCATAGAGCATCCTGGCTAACAATAAAAATCGCACTATACCATCATCTGGTGCAAGACTAACTTTAAACCTAGCAAGATCAACACCTGAACCAGGTAACCTTTCAGTATTGTTCATTGAGGCAATATTGTTACACCTAAACAATTCACGATCGTCTTCATTTTGAAAAAATATTTTCGTCGCTTTTCTTTGGCTTACTTTATATAGATACTTAGCAATTTTAGATGATATGGTTTCTTTAACAAACAATAAACCTAATCCTGCAATATTATTAATTGTTGGTACATTCAACATACTCGCAGCAATAGTACTATAAATATTATTTTTAGGCGTGAAATTTAACACACAGCTTACTCGTATTACTCTATAAACCCTAAAAAATGAAATAAGTGTTTTTAAATCTCTAAAAGGATTAGTACCGCCTGCATCAATATCAATTGATAAAAATTTAGCTCCAATCTCTTCTAGTTTATCTGAATACTCATCTTTAGGAGCTAGAGCAATTACATCATAACCCTCCTTAATTAAACGATAAATAGTATTTCTTCTAAAATTATAAAGATACCAACTAGAATTTGCACTGATCGCGATTCTTTTCATAATTAACCATTAATTTATGATCGGACTTAATTGCCACACAATAAAGTAACATAAGTAATTGAGTAACGCCCTGTGATGTAAACAAGTAAATATCTTTTAAGTTACCAATTATAAATGCCAACAGACAAATATAAAACATAAACTTATAAATCCTTTTCGATCCTGACATCACCACAGAAAGATATAATAATACCAACGCTAAAAAGAATAAAATCAAACCACTTAAGCCAGAATAATATATTATTTGAATAAAACCTAAATCACTATCAACAGAGGCTATATTAGAATGCCGACCATACACGCCATCCCCAAATAAAATATCTTTAGGAAATATGAACATTCTGGAATAATTACTATCAGAAAAGAAATTAATCAATTTATCAGTATCCTGAAAAAACTCAAATGCCCAGTTAATCAACACTGAAATATTATCGCCATAAGTAGAAATAACAACAATTAAAAACAAAAGAAACAAAGCACTCGATAAAATCAAAAGCTTTTTATTTATATATGAAAATTTATAAGGAAGAAATAAAGAGATCATCAGAACTGACAACATAAAAAAAACCCCTAAGCGACCAGATATAAAAATGCATAAAGCAAGTATTCCGATAGCTGAAAGATTCAATATCTTGCGTATATTGCTATCACCTTCTCGATACATCATCATTAAAATAATGACTAGTAATGAATTAAAAATAGATAGTATTGAACCGCCAAAATAAAAAAGCCCGGAACTTCTTCTACCAGATTCTATATGAACTAAATTTTTTGGATCAGTATCAACAATAAAATATAGAGCATCTGAAAAACTTGGCATCAATAATGTAACAATCATTATCAAACCATTAATACAACCAATATAAACAATTGTTTTTAATATTGCTTTCTTATAGTCTATATAATAAACCTTGTGAAGAAAAACCAAAAAAAATGATAAAAAACTCAATACAACTGATAAGAGTGAAACCTTTATTAAGGTCGTTTCAAATGTTGTATTTAATGAAGCGTAAAAAACACTAAAAACAACATATGACATACAAAACAGTGGTAAATATAGATCTTCCTTTGTAAAAACAAAACTTTTCCCAGTTATCCCACCATAAAAGCATATAAAAAATATTATCAAACCTGAAAAATAATATGTTGACACTCCAAACAGTGACATTGGAATTAGAAATAGAAGTGTAGCCAAAAACAAAAACAATCTAATTAGTTGATATATCATTATAGACTTTATCCCAAAATTCTTTGCGTCTCGTATTCAACATTTCAAAGTTATAATTTTTACTTTCTTCTAAACTTCTTTTAGATTCTTCAGCGTACACTTTTTTATTACTCAGCATAATTATTTTACGTGACAATGCTTTACTGTCATTTTTTGACACCAAGAAATTTTCGTGTACTAACTCAGGAATTCCTCCAACAGCTGTTCCTATAATAGGCAGGCTAACACTCATAGCTTCAATCATGGCCCTAGGTAGTCCTTCCTGAAGAGATGGTTGTATATAAATATCTTGATTTGATAACCAATTTAATACTTCTTCACCAGAAGATAAGCTACCACAGAAATTTACATAACTTTCAGTTTCAGGATATTTTTGTTGCCATTCACTCGATGAACCAGGCCCAAGAATATTTAAAATATAATGAATCCCTGATTCATTAAGTAACTTGGTAGATTCGATTGCTGTATCAATTCCTTTATGTGGTGATGATAGGGAACCAATTAGGGCTAAATGAATAGGGTCAACTTTATCGAGCGTCTTTATTTCAGAAGAGCCGGTATTACTTAATATCACATCAGATACACCGCTATTGAAGCCTTTCGTGGGGTATCGTTTTTGTAAAAATGAAGACGTAACGTAAGTAACGTAATCAGCGCCCATAGTCGCGGATCTATTCCTAAAGTAGTATAATGGAGCATATATTCTTCCTTGTAAGGAGCCGTAGTTCCATAAACCATCCCAAGGACAAGCTACAAATTCAATAGCATAAGGAATACCTAAATCTTTAGCTGCAGAAATAGCCAATAAACCAATTTCGCTTGGTAAGCGAGAAATTACTAGATCGAACCCTTTAATTATTTCTTTCATTAACTCCTTGTTATAGCTAAACTTTAAAAGTTCCTTAGGATTTGATAGGTTCTTAAATGGAGAAAAAGAAATGTAATCATTATTAATCAATTTTTCACTATCGTAATCAACTAATTCACTATCACATCTTGCAACTACTTTTATAGTATCAAAATAATCCAGATAAATTTCAAACATTGCTTTAGTGATTTTTCCATTAGAATAGAAGTTTTGATGTTCATCTAGCTTAAAACAATGGTCATGCGCAAATATTGCTTTCATATTATTTCACTTAGTTTAACGCTTTCTTTACTTTACTAGGCACTCCAGCAATTAAAACATTACCTTCAAAAGCCTTGTTAACTATTGAACCAGCTGCAACTACAGTACGATTACTGAGTGATGCACCCGCCAGTATCCGTACACCACACCCTATCCACACATCATCACCTATTGTTATCTTCTTTAAAACCAAAGGGTTATACTTTATTGGTGTTGTTATATCAGCCCAGGAATGTTCAAAACAAACAATTGATGAATTATGAGCGATAGAAACATTGTTTCCGATTTCTAATCCACCATTAGCATCAATAAAACAATTTTCATGTATAGATACATTATCTCCTAAAACCATATACTCTGGATTCTTAATTGTTACATTAGTTGCAATATATATATTATTACCTGATTTACTCAAAGTTCTTATGAGAATTAATCGAATAAAAATGCCAAGCCTCCATGGAATAAACCGAGATAAGTCATAAACTATACGCAAAATAAACTGAGGAAATAATCTAGTAATAAAGATGAAAACTTTTAATAATGGCTCTAAGAGAGAAAGTAAGTCGCGACCTTTCATATTATTTATGAATTCCTGCTATTGTATATAAACAAAATAAAACATTCATAAAACTATTTCTTTTGAACCTGTTCACTCGACGTATATAGTTTAGCCTATTGAATAAATTTGAACTTATCCCATAAAATAATTCATTAGCTTCTTGTCTTATTTCCTTATCCTCGGTTAGCTGCAGTACTGCTCTAAATTCTTTAATATTTGCTCTTTGATTATCTAAACCAAATCTGTGTGTGATAAAAGAGTTGACTTTTGAAAAAATATTCACCTTAGCTCCAACAACATTGTTCGCGTGTTGTCTATATAGGATACCTGCATAATCATCATGTTTATGTATAACAGTTCTGTTAATTGACGCTATTTTAATAAACAAGCTATCGTGCATAATTACATCTGAGGCTTGAATATTATCTAGTACCTTAAGAGCAAGGGTACGAAATTTATCATTAAATGCCATAGTACACCCCGTACCAACGGCTTCTACTAATGAATTTTCATAGTTAAGATTAGAATATTCATTTATCAACTTAAGGAAATTGAGTTCATGATCAACTACTTTCAAAGCAGACGAATATAACGCAGGCTCAGTAGTTGACAAAAACTGACAAGCTCTCTCAACTTTATCTTCTAACCAAACATCATCTTGATCACAAAAGAAATATGCTTCATAGCCCTTAACACGAGTAACTAAATCGAAAAAACTCTTAATAACACCTACATTAGGACTAGGAAATATTTGAACAGATTCATACTCTTCTAGAATAGATAAGGTCGCATCCGATGAACCATCATCTCGCACAAAAACGTCTATATTAGCGCTAGATTTTTGATTAAAGATAGAGTCAAGTTCATCTTTTAGATATTGCTCACCATTATAAGTGGACAATAAAATGGCTACCTTTTTAATCAAACCAACCCCTTAATTTTTCTCTTTATCCAAGAAAGTATACAACTTTTTCTCAATGCGAACTTCAACTCATGAAAATTGCGACAAGACAACATTCCGATTGTATCAAATCTAAAGTCGCTTTTCTTGAATAAGTAATCTACAAATGAGGCTGAAAAAGTATCAAGATACACACTCTTATTTGATTTCATTAGAGCCATAAGGGCTATTTGATGAGATTGATTATTAGAAACTCGCACTAATTGATCATGATACATTATATAAGATTTGTTACTAAGTCTTAAACCATTTCCCATCTTATTTGACAAACGAATCCAACAATCCCAATCTTGATATTTTTTCAGAGACTCATCAAAACCACCAATACTTCGTAGGTATTCTAACTTGGTGAAAATTTGATTTGAGCAAATGTTTTCTAAAAGTAACTGCTTTAAAGTAATTACCTTAGGCTGATCTGATTTATAAAATTGAGAGCATGAGCCATCCTCGGAGATTTCTAGAAAATTATCGCATAAAAACGCATAATGATCGTCCCAAGACTCAACAAACCTTTGTACACGACACTCCAAAAACTCATCATCATCATCCAAGCCTGTTATAAATTCACCTTTCGCTCTTTTAATTGCCAAGTTTCTAGCATGATTTGCTCCCTTTGGAACGTCACTTCTAATAAAGCGAAGATTAGAGTATTGCTTGACAAGCTGCTCCATCAATTCCTTCGTACCATCACTCGAACCATCATCTGAGACTATTATTTCAATATTCTGATACGTTTGATTTAACACCGAGTCAATCGCTCGCTTTAATTTCACTCCGCGATTATGTGTTGTAATATAAACACTTACTAAAGTTTCAGTACAATTAGCATTCATATTCCAACTCTATAAATTGTTTAATAGAAATCCCTACTTGATCTTTACCTGATAATATTGGAGCAGAACCTCCTATAGGCCAGTCTATATCTAAAGTATTATCATCCCAAGCAATCGTAATTTCAGCGTGTGGATTGTAGTAATCGGTGCATTTATAAACAAATTCAGCTTCTTCTGAAATAACAAGAAAACCATGAGCGAACCCCTCTGGGATCCAGAGTTGACGCTTATTTTCTGAAGACAAATATACCCCTACCCATTGACCAAATGTTACAGACTCTTTTCTTAAATCGACAGCCACATCAAATACTTCACCCGATGTAACTCTTACTAACTTACCTTGAGTATTTTCAACTTGAATATGTAGGCCTCGTAAAATACCTTTTTTAGATTTTGAATGATTATCTTGAACAAAATTCGTTGCTCGACCGGTTACCAACTCTTCAAACTTACTCTGTTGCCAAGTTTCCATGAAAAAGCCACGCTCATCACCGAAGATAGCAGGCTCGATAATTTTCACATCAGCAATTTTGGTATCGATAACTTTCATTTAATAGTCCAAATACTTCTCTAGGGTCTGTAGCTCTTCTTTCCATTGGCTAGCTTTTATACCAAATATAGATTGAATCTTTTCACAGCATAATTTTGAGTTCATTGGGCGAGTGGCTTTAGTGGGATATTCTGCCGACGTAATGTCTAGTACTGAAATGTGCCCTAATATCCTCTGTTTCTCTGCCATATTAAAAATTGATTTGGCAAATTGCGCCCAACTAACATAAGGCTCCCCAGAGAAATGATAAATACCAAAAATGTTCAGGTCTTCACTATGCAACACAGAATTTACCATCGTAATAATTGCATCAGCAATATCTCCAGCATAAGTAGGACTACCGACTTGATCCGCTACTACCGATAAAGAATCTCTAGTCTTTGCGGCTCGAAGAATGGTTTTAAGAAAATTATTTCCGTACTCACTAAAAACCCAAGACGTACGCAGTATAAAAGTCTTTCGATTTAGTTTTAGAGCGGCGGCCTCACCGGCTAACTTACTTTTCCCATACACTCCTAATGGAACTGGTAAGTCCGTTTCCTTATAAGGCGATTTAGAAGTTCCATCAAAAACATAGTCCGTTGATATATGAAAAAATATTGCCCCCACCAAATCACTCGCTTCCGCAAGGTATGCTGGTCCCATCTTATTGACACTAAATGCGACATCTATTTCATCTTCAGCTTTATCAACTGCGTTGTAGGCAGATGCATTAATAACCACATCGGGTTTATACAGTGAAACAAGAGAAATAACTTTATCCTTATCTGTTACATCCAGCTTATATCGATCAAGTGCATTCAGATCACATTTTCCTTCAAGTTTCTGAACCAAGCTTTTGCCAACTTGTCCATTGGCACCTATCAATAAAACTCTCACTTCTAATCCTCTTCAGCAATTCGTTTTAAATATTGCCCGTAGTCATTTTTCATCATAGGCTTCGCTAATTCCAACAGCTGTTCTTTAGTTAGCCAACCATTTCGATATGCAATTTCTTCTAAACAAGCCACTTTGAGACCCTGCACATGCTCAATGGTTTGAACAAATGAAGAAGCCTCGTGAAGGCTTTCATGAGTACCAGTATCAAGCCACGCAAACCCTCTTCCAAGCAATTCAACATTAAGAGTATTATCTTGGAGATACATATCATTAAGGGCTGTTATTTCTAGTTCACCACGCTCAGACGGTTTCACTTTTCTAGCAAAATCAACAACTCTATTATCATAAAAATACAGACCAGTGACTGCATAATTTGACTTAGGTTCGAGTGGTTTCTCCTCAATAGAAATCGCCTTCATGTTTTTATCAAACTCAACAACACCAAAGCGCTCAGGATCTTTGACTTGGTAGCCGAACACTGTAGCGCCATTTTCTCTAACTGAGGCCTCTTTCAATGCTTCAGTAAATCTCTGTCCATAGAAAATATTATCCCCTAAAATCAAACAACACTTGTCATCACCAATAAACTTCTCACCGATGACAAAAGCTTGTGCTAACCCTTCGGGATTCGGTTGGACCTCATATTTAAGATTAATGCCAAAGTCTTTACCATCACCGAGCAAGCGCTGAAAGCTTGACTGATCTTCTGGAGTGGTTATGAGCAATATATCTCGAATGTCGGCCAACATTAATACAGAGATTGGATAATAAATCATAGGTTTATCGTAAAGAGGTAACAATTGTTTTGACACCCCTCTAGTAATAGGGTACAAGCGGGTTCCCGCACCTCCAGCTAAAACTATTCCTTTCATATTATTGCTTCCCAGTACCTAGTCGCTCACCAGCATAAGAGCCATCTAAGACACGAGACCACCAAGCTTTATTTTGTAAAAACCACTCAACAGTTTTTTTTATTCCTGACTCAAACGTTTCTTCAGGTTTCCAACCAAGATCTCGTTCGATCTTCCCTGCATCTATAGCATAACGAACATCATGACCTGGTCGATCGGCAACATGAACAATAAGATCAGCGTACTTCTCAACACCCTTTGGCTTTTCAGGCACTAACTCGTCAAGTAGTTGGCAAATAATTTTTACAACCTCAATATTGGCTTTTTCGTTATGTCCACCAACGTTATAAGTTTCTCCAACCTCACCCTTTGTAATAACACAATAAAGAGCACGAGCATGATCTTCTACATACAACCAATCTCGGATCTGAAGTCCATTACCGTAAACAGGTAAATCCTTCCCATCTAAAGCGTTTAAGATCATTAATGGAATCAATTTCTCAGGAAAATGATAAGGCCCATAGTTGTTCGAACAGTTCGTAACTATTGTTGGCAAACTAAAGGTTCTGTTCCAAGCTCTTACCAAATGATCACTGGAAGCTTTTGATGCTGAATAAGGACTGGAAGGCTCATAGCGAGTTTCTTCATTAAATAACATATTTGTATCTTCGAGGTCTCCATATACTTCATCAGTAGAAATATGATGGAATCGGAACTTAGACTTATCTGACAATCTAGCACAATAGCAACGTGATGCTTCCAGAAGGGTATATGTGCCTAGAATGTTAGTTTCAATAAACGACATAGGACTATCAATAGACCTATCAACATGAGATTCTGCGGCTAAGTGCATCACAGCATCAGGCTTGTGTTGTTCAAAGACTCGATCTAATTCTGCACGATCGCAGATATCTACCTTTTCGAATACGTAGCGGTCACTATTTTCAATATCTGCTAACGACTCTAAATTACCAGCATAAGTGAGCTTATCTACATTAACCACAGAGTCGTTGGTCTCTCCGATAACGTATCGAATCAGTGCCGAGCCTATAAACCCTGCACCACCGGTTACAAGAATCTTCATTTTTTCCCTTTATTCGATTGATAACACTCAACAACCTCAACGATCAATTCCCAGAGGTTTTCTGTTTCTAACTTAAACTTTTGTGCGCAATCAGTAACTTTGGATTTCAAACAGCTTTCTGAAAGAATAGAATATTCAACAATTTTCTTAAGCTCTTCATTACTCATATCAGGTGACAGCAACAAATCTTGTGCACTATAAGAATCATACAAGCAATTATACTTATGACTCCAACTAGTTCCCAAGCAAGGGATTCCGTTTGACAACGCACTAATACAACCATGAAAACGAGAACAAAATACTGCAGAGGCTTGTGAAATAGCGCCTTTCACCTCTAACGGATCTGAATATTCAAGTACTGGTAAAGGAATCTCTAATTGAGCATTGATTTTATCGATAAGAGCACGATCATCAGGACCTTCATGGTTCAAGAAATATGGCGAAAGGCCACATTTTTTATAAAGTCCGATGATTTGCTTCACAATACGCTCATAGTTTTCAGCCCACCCCTTCACAGAATTCTTTTTACTCACCATATTCTTGTTTACTATAATACAAGCTGCATTGACTCTAGGAATATCCTCTGGGATCTTGCCAGAAATTGCATTGGTAAAATCACCATAGATCTTAAGATTATCTGTCTCACCAAAAATTTCAGATAAGTACTCATAAGTTTGAGACTCTCGAGCGCAAACCAAAGCCGCCTTGGGAAAACTGTCACGAATTTGTTTTCTCACCTTTTCTTGACTGAATGGCCCCATGGCTTGAGGCATAAAAATATATGGTTTACCATGCTTTGCGTAACGGTTAATTTCACCGGCTAAATGGCGAACAGTGATTTTTGGGGACCATTGATCTGAGTATGCAAAGCCCGATGCATCAATCACTACATCTATATCAGCTTCCGTCACTACCCCCCATTTTCTCAAGAGTCGCTTAACACTATTTGGGAACATATACGTAAGTTCGTTCAGATCAAAATAAAGTTTACGGAAACTAAACTTTTGCCATGCACCAATACTAGCTCGTTGTTGATAACTCGCATTTACAGTAGGAAGCATAGCTATCTCTGCTTCTGGCCAATAGCGCTCTACCCGCTCAATAATAACCCTAAGCATTAGTTCAGCACCTTTGTTCTCGAACTCGACGCCCTTCAATTCAATTATCATTTACTAAATATCCTGTTTCAACAAATCTATGCCTTTCTTTTGAGAGAAAGGAATTTTGCCACTTTTATCTGCATAACCAACAGCAATCAACATTATAGGTCTAATATGTTTAGACAAACCGAGGCGGTCTTCCATTTTCTGTTCCAAATGCTCTATATCCGGCCAGTTTACGATACAAGAACTGACCTCCATAGTCTCTAAAGCTAATACTAATTGCATACTAGCTAATGAGGCATCTATATATATTACGTGACGATCTCTTTCATAGGGGTAGCATGAAAGATCACCCGTAACTACTATAACACTCTGAAAGTTACTCGAGAATCCTGCAGTTCCCATAGGAATAGCACCAACCTCTTTGGCAACTTTTTTATCTGTAGTTGTATAAAACTTAAAAGGCTGCCTATTACAAGCACTGGGAGCCAAGCTAGCGGCTCTTATCGCTTTATTTATTATTTCTTCAGGCACAGGGGTTTGTTGAAACCATCTTACCGATCGCCTCTGCTTAAAAAGCATAAGTAACTGATTGTATGAAACCCCTGATGTCTCGTTATCCTCTCTGAAGTATGGAGAGTAACTACCCTTGTTAGGTTGATAAATATCATGTTCAAAACTAATTACAGTATCTTTAATGGCTTTCTCATACTTTCTTCTTAATTCATCAACCAACTTTGAAGTGCCAATATCAATGGTTTCAAAGTACTCAGATAAAACATCTGTCGCCCACTTCAATTCTTGATGAGAAACCTTGTTTACTTCTACTTCTTTTACATAAGCGTGAACTGTCTCTTCAATGAAACCCAATCCAAAAACAGATCTCCTAGGTCTCATTATCAAACCTTTTTCAATACGATGAATGTTACGCCTTAATAAGACATTCGATTTATTACTATCTTGTATTGCACTCTCATATTGTAAGCGTCCATTCAGTACGCTTTGATTTTCACGTCTAAAACTCTTGTTAAACAGAAAGTAGTAAGCTGACGAGAGAAAAGCAGATTTTGAACAACACTTTGCAATCTTAAAGTTAATTCTGTTAAGGTATGTTTTAACACTCGATCTCAAATCTTGAGGCAGCGCTCTCTTCAAAATAATTTTCATTTCGTTCTCAGTATAAAATTACTTAAATTTCAAAAATCTTATTGGATAAACCATGGAATTAATCATTATAATAGCTATGGGCCTTGTCTGCTTAAAGGCAAGAAAAACAAAAAAAGATGCACACGCATAGCTTATAAGAGTTGCAAGTGCGGCCCCAACAGGTCCATAAAGAGGTATCAAAATCCAGTTTATGGCAACGTTGATTACAGCTCCTGCGAATTGTGTGATAAATGAAAACTTAAGGAGGTTCTCAACAAGTATCCATTTGCTGACTAAAGCTCGCATAAAGATAAATACACCGGCCCAAATATGGACAACTAATACTGATGAAGAGTCTGCATAATTACTACCGAAGGCAATATTGACAATAGAGTTGGAGAACAAAGTAATTACCAATGCCAAGATAAAAGCCAAACCAAAAAGAAGATCACACAATTTCTGTAATGAATTTTGATAAGATATTTTGCTTAGATTCTTGTTATTAAGTAGAGATGGGAAATAAGATGTAACGATTGCCACTGGAACAAAATACCAAACTTCGGATAAACGTGCGGCAACGGAATAAATACCCACAGCTGAATCATTAACCAAATATCCAAGCATTATCTGATCAATTTTCAAATAAACTACAGCAGCAATACCAGATAACAATAACATCCATGATTGTTTAATCAATCTTGTAGACTCTGTCTTACAAAATTTTAACGATTCCCTACTTTTTCTCTTTACTAAATAAATAAAATACATGGATAAAGATAATGTCGCTAACTCTAGCGCAAAGACGATAATAAAAAAGTCAAGATTGTTATCTAAATAAATGCCGACTAATTTAATTGCGGAGAAAGTTAACCGAATAACCGTGCGAATTTTGGCAGCTAATTGGTTCAACATTTCTGCATTAACCCAAAACTCAAACACACCAAAAGAGGTAAAGAAATTAGCAAACAATAGTAAGAGAAATTCAGTTTGAAAATTTGGATCAATGAATACACTAGAAGCAAGATACATTGTACCAATAAGAATTAATGAAATTGTCAATCGTATACTCAGTGAACTGCCGAGAATAGTAACTGTATCTTGTTTTCGATTAAGTAATTCACGAGTTATAATACTGTTGAGACCAAATGCAGTAAAAGGACCTAGTAATGTCACTATCGAGATGAGATAGTTATACTGACCAAAGGCACTAGGTAACAAATGCCTTGCTAATAGTGCAGTTACAAGAAAAGATGCCCCCAACACGAACACTTTCTCAAACAATAACCATATGACGCTTTTTTTTGCAGACAATTTCAATTCCAAATTAATTATAATAAAAAGATAAATGAAAATTAACTATAGCTAAAGGAGTTTCCTTTAAGCTTTAACTCCAACATCTAAAATAGAAAACTGAAATATTAATACCTTTTCAGAAGATAACTCCCTTAAAAATAAAACTACTTAATGACAGTCTGAAAATAGCATATTTTAGATATAGACACCTCATACCTAATATTTTCATCATTTAGAGTTACTCTTAAAGCCACGAAATTTCGTTGTTATTTTCCAAACATTAGAAAGCAATAAAGTATATATAACAAAACATATGATAAATAAGTAAAACATGACATACTCAGGAATACCAATAATTTCACCATAAATCCCAAAAGCTGCAAATAAAATAGCAATCAAACAAATAATACAAAGAGTATAATGTGAATTTAAGCCTAACCTCTGGAATATATGATGTAGATGTTCTCGATCAGGTTTAAACGGTGAACTTCCTCTGCGAATGCGTCGAATCATAATAGCTGCCATATCGATTAGTGGCACAGCTATTAACCATAAAGCCGTAACGGGCCTAAGTGGAGGCTTTGTTCCATTTTGACTGGCAACTAACAAAAACCAAATTACAGTAAAACCAATCACCATACTGCCCGCATCTCCCATAAATATTTTGCGTTTTCGGCCAAAAACACCTAAATTAAGCAATATGTAAGGCAGGATAATGACAACCAACACCAAACAAAGATAAGAAAGTTTATTCTGTCCATCGTGCAACAACATAAAACCAAGCCCACCAAAAGTGACTATTGACAAGCCACCTAAAAGGCCATCTATTCCGTCCACCATATTGAAAGCATTAATAGCTCCAATAACAGCAAGCACCGTAATCACATGCCCCAAGATACCTAAATCAACGTTACCAAAACCAAAAACATTACCTATAGTATGTAAATGTAGATTAGCAACTTGCATCACCACTACAGATAGTAGTGCTTGTACAGCAAAACGTAACTTAAAACTAATATCATACTTATCATCTAAGACGCCAACAAAGACTAAAATAAGAACTGACAGAGCATAGAGCTCGACTTGATAAAGAAGCGTAGCGTTATTAAATAAAAAATATAAAAAAGTAACCGTTATCGATATACCTCCTACCAAAGGAATTGCTCCATCGTGTAGCTTGCGTGCGTTAGGTTTATCGACCAAGTCGATTTTTTTTGCCCATTTTCTTAAAATAAAAAGAATTGATAATGAGATAAAAAAAGTAAAAATCAACTCAATGATATATGACATGAAAAACCTTAGTAATAGAACTCATTGAAAAATCTAGTGATGTAAAATGACAATTATTATATTAAATACAAATTTCAACAATTAAAAAACCGGTTACCCATATGAATACTACAGGACAACAGACTTAGAACCTCATCCCATTAATTTACACACTCATATAATACATTTAAACATTTAAATATTGAATAATTTAAAAACACAAACATAATCATCGCTCTTGCTGAAACAACTCCAAACACCTAATTCATACAATAGCAAATAACAATTCCCTCTAATCATTTACTTTTAAATCTTACATTAGACACTTAATATATTGGTTCAACCAACAATTAAACCCCTTTAAAAGACTTCTCTCTTATCAATTAAAACTTTTCTTTATTAAATAAAAATCGTACCAATACTAACCCACAACCAATCATACCACCAAGCAATAAGCTCAGTAACGCAATTAAAGCTCTCTTCGGCTTATCCCTAGAAATTTCTCTTTCAGGTTGATCTAGATAACGGTAAGCTAAAAACTTCACATTATTATCAATTCCAAGTTGCTCAATTTGTTGCAACTTGGAGTTTAACTGCTCTAATCGTGGCTCAATAACACTAAGATTTTTTACCTTAGTAAGCGCATCGAGTTTAGCTTTAATGGCATCAGAGCCTAAGTTGATGGCAAAAATTTCTTTTTCACCAAAATTTTGTAGTGGTTTAGCTACGCCAGCTGCTTGTGCAATACTTAATGCATATTCACTACGCTCTTTTTCTACCAACAAACGTTGTTCTGCTTGCTTACTTAACATGACTAATTGCTGCTTTAACTCATATTTTTTAGATTTAATCATCGCAGCTAAGTTATTTAATGTTTTGTTGTGAACTTTTGCATCTACAAATGAAATATAGTTATTAAGCATGTTAAAGCTATCCTGTGATGTTTCTGCACTCACAGTAATAATATAAGCGCCATCGATTCGCTTAGAGTCTTCAGGTTTGATAGTAAGCATCTGATACCAATTACTGTAAAGCCTACGTAAAGCATCTTCATTTTCAGGGTTTTCTAATAATGCTTTATTTTTTTGGAATACTACTGAATTTTCTAAAAAAGCTTTCTTGTTACTTGAAGAGTTAAATTCATCAATGAATAAGTCATAAAGTTTTTCTTCATCTGCCAGTTTATCTAACGCTTTACTGATTAAGATCGTACCGTCTTCTTGGTACACATCAAAAATCGGTTGGAATTGCATAACCTGATTTTGATATTCACTGTAATCACTAAGTTGTGGTTTTGATATTTTAGCGGTTGATGACCACTGCTCTTTTGCTGTTAATGCATAAGCGATCGCTAGTACAGTACAAATAATCGTGCAAGCAATAATAATCCACTTTCCTTGCCATAACGCAGCAAACAATTGGCGTAAATCGATCTCATCATCTTGCGGTTGTTGATAGTAATAATGCGGCGGCAATTGCGGTTGCTGCGCAGATTGATGCTGCGGCAATTGCGGTTGCTGCGCAGATTGATGCTGCGACGGTGAAGAAGGTGACTGTGGCTGGCTCACATGAACTCCTGAAAATTGATACGCTACCGCCCAGAGGTTAGACGCATCCCCAAGGCGTTATTCCAAAAAGAAAGTAAAAAATGTGCGCGGATTCTACCACTAAGCTCACACTTTCGCGAGCTTAGTGAGGACAAATCTTAGTCAATACCGCGTTCTTAGTTGTGATACATACATAACATTTATAAATAAAAACAGTTAACTACATCGAAAGCATGGTTGGTTGCGCGAACTTTACACATTGTACACGTTATTCTGTATTCTCATTTTCCATTAATGAGTGATTATCAGCATGACTTCAAAATTATTCCAACTTCATGATCAGCATGACTATTATCTTATCCACCATGGCGCAAAAGATACGGTAACCGGCTCTTGCCATGAATTGCGAATAGGAGGCCTAAGTCTGCTCGTCGATTGCGGCTTATTCCAAGGTAAAGATAGTCAACCACTTCCGATTGAGTTTCCAATCGACCATATTGACGCTTTACTTATTATTCATGCGCACATTGATCATATTGGTCGCCTACCTTGGTTACTGGCAGCCGGATTTAATAAACCGATTTATTGCACCCAAGCAACTGCCGAACTCATTCCTCTAATGTTAGATGATGGATTGAAATTGCAGCTAGGTTTAAATCAAAAACAGCGTGAAAAAGTACTTAATCATATCAAAAAGTTGATTGTGCCTTTGGAATACGGAAAAAGACAAAGTATCGAGTTGCGTGATCGCTTCGCTCCGTGTTGCGAGGAAAAGCAAAAAGACAAAAACAAAAAAGCAGGTGCAAAAGCCTAAAAGGCTTTATTTTCTACTCGAGACACGTTACTCGAAACACGCAACAGTCTTTCTATCCGTTTCCAACCTGCTGGGCATATTCTTGGTTCGGCTTATATTGAAATCACGCTACCAAATGATGAAGTGATCGTGTTCTCTGGTGACTTAGGCCCGCGTAATACGCCTCTGCTGCCCGATCCTATTTCGCCGAAACGTGCTGATTATTTAGTAATTGAAACTACCTATGGCAATAAGCAACACGATGATATTGCGACTCGCTCTCGGCGCTTAGAAACGATTGTAGAAAAAGCATTAAGAGATGGTGGCGTTATTCTTATTCCGGCGTTTAGTGTGGGCCGAACTCAGGAGTTGTTGTTTAATATTGAGCGACTTATCGAACATAGCATTGAAACGGAATCAACCGACGACGATTATTGGCAGCAACTACCGATTATTCTGGATTCACCATTGGCTATCGAAGTCACCGACCAATATATGAAATTTCAAGAACTTTGGGACAAGGAAGCGCAACAAGGTTTGGCTATTGGTAGAAAGCGCCATCCCTTAGCTTTTGAACAGTTTGTAACCGTTGATTCTCATAAAGATCATATGAGATTAGTAAACCGCCTTGCTTCAACTAATGAACCCGCGATTGTAGTAGCTGCCAGTGGTATGTGTAATGGTGGTCGGATTATGAATTATTTAGAAGCACTACTTCCCGATAAACGCACTGATGTCATTCTAGCGGGCTATCAAGCTCAAGGTACACTAGGTCGAGAGCTGCAAGATGGACACAGTTATGTTGAAATTGATGGCGATCAAGTAGAAGTAAAGGCTCACATTCATTCTATGTCGGGTTATTCAGCCCATGCGGATCGGGAAGATTTGCTGGCGTTCATTGATGGGATCGACTCGGACATTAAGCAGATTCATTTGATTCATTTGATTCATGGGGAGCCGCAGGTTAAGGCTGAGTTTGCTGAAATTATAGCACACCAAAGTGAGGCAACGGTTGTGATTTAGTGTTGCGTGTTGCGTGTTGCGTGTTGCGTGTTGCGTGTTGCGTGTTGCGTGTTGCGTGTTGCGTGTTGCGTGTTGCGTGTTGCGTGTTGCGTGTTGCGTGTTGCGTGTTGCGTGTTGCGTGTTGCGTTAAGGATTATGTTTTCTCAATTTATTATGTCAATAAAAGTGCCTCCTAATTATGAAATATGAAGATCTGAAAGTCTGGAAACTTAGTATCAATCTTAGTTGTCATATTTATCAACTAATGAAAACTAATAAGGATTTTGGTTTTAAAGATCAAATATGTAGAAGTGCCGTATCTATACCTAGCAATATCGCAGAGGGATGTGAACGAATACATATAAAGGAAACCATCAATTTCCTATCTATTGCAAAGGGCTCTGTTGGTGAATTAAAAACTCAGATCATTATCGGCCAGAAAATCAGATACCTTCCCCATGAAAACGCTGAGTCCCTCAAGCGAGAGTGTGATCATATAGGACGAATGCTAGGTTCTTTAATTAAAAGTTTACGAGCTACAAAACTAAATAGTGTTTAGATATAATTCGAATCTATAACAGATCGGTATCGGCATTTTCTTTTTCTCGTAACACGACACACGCTACTCGCAACTGTTCTTATCTTTACCATTTCCTCTCCTAATCAATCTTCTGTTATACTCCACGAGTCTTTGTTTCAAACCTTTAGGAAGTGAATATGATTATCGTTACTGGCGGTGCTGGCATGATTGGCAGCAACATTGTTAAAGCATTAAATCAAGCTGGTTATAACGACATTCTTGTGGTCGACAACCTTAAAAACGGTAAGAAATTCGTAAATTTAGTCGACCTTGATATCACTGACTATATGGATCGAGATGACTTCCTGACTCAAATTATGGCTGGTGATGATTTTGGCCCAATTGACGCTGTTTTCCACGAAGGCGCTTGTTCTGCCACTACTGAGTGGGATGGCAAATACATGATGCTCAACAATTACGAATATTCAAAAGAATTGCTTCACTACTGCGTTGAGCGTCAAATTCCATTCCTTTATGCCTCTTCTGCTGCAACTTATGGCTCACAAGACAAAGAATTTATTGAAGAACGTGAATACGAAGGTGCGCTAAACGTTTACGGCTATTCTAAACAACAATTTGATAACTACGTGCGTCGCCTATGGGCTGATGCTGAAGCTCATGGTGAAAAGCTCTCACAAATTACTGGCTTCCGTTATTTCAATGTTTACGGCCCTCGCGAACAACACAAAGGTAGCATGGCTTCTGTGGCTTTCCATTTAAATAATCAATTACTTGCTGGCGAAAATGCCAAACTCTTTGAAGGTAGCGATGAGTTCAGACGTGACTTCATCTACGTGGGTGATGCTTGTAAAGTGAACCTTTGGTTTATGGAAAACGGTGTGTCTGGCATTTTCAACTGTGGTACTGGCAAAGCCGAACCTTTCCGTGCTGTTGCAGAAGCCGTCGTAAAACATCACGGTAAAGGTACTATCGAGTCGATTCCTTTTCCTGAGCACTTAAAAGGTGCTTATCAAGAATACACACAAGCCAATTTAGATAACTTACGCGCAGCAGGTTGTGATGTTGAGTTTAAAACGGTGGCGGAAGGTGTCGCTGAGTACTTGGCAGAAATCAATAAGTAACTAAAAGAATAAAAAATATTAACCACGAGTAATGCATTATGATTACTCGTTAATTTCTGTAGAGTTGTATGCCTTCTTACCTTAAAAGTTACACACTAAAGTTACTAAATATACTTATTTATTTACCCTTTATATGGTTAGGAACCGGCCTTTGCTTAGTTGAAGGTGGCCGTTCTATTATGACCAAATTAATGGTGATAGCAGTCGTCTCTCTTCTCATTTTATATAAAAAACAAGCCTGGTCTTGGGTATATAAGACTCGCCAACAACTGTATACCTCCACTGCTATACTCTCTTTCGTAGTTTATTTGGCTCTACTACAAGCATATCATGGTGCAGATGAAGGACTGATTCGAACCCTTGGTCTACTCACCCTATATTATTATTTATTCCCTTTACACTTGTTCAATAACCGATGGATAGTAGTCGCACTACTCCTCAATGCCATTGGTTTAGGCTATCTTATTTATCAAAATGCTTACCTAGTTAATGTTAACCGGCTAGTTGTTGATGCAAAATTAATGAACCCTATTCCATTTGCAACCTACTGCATGGTAGCGGCGATTACTCAAATTTACTATGCTATCAAAATACAATCTGTTTATTTAAAAATATTATGCTTGATGGCCTCTATTGTTTCTATCACAGGTATGCTGCTCACCGACACTCGAGGAGTTGCTCTAGCGCTAGCTATTATCGCAGTGCTGATTGTAATAAAATTATTAATATCAAGATCGAAAGCTTTGATTACTATCTCGATATTACTTTTTACCCTGTCAACCATTCTAATTGGTATATTGCTGAAAAATACCTTCATAAATCGATATCATCAAACTCAGTATGAAATACACCAAATTCAAAAAGGTAACTTAAATACTTCTATTGGTATTAGATTTCAAATCTGGAATAGTGGTACTCATACCTTGCTCGAACACCCTTTCATTGGTATAGGCAGTAAGAACTTTCGTCCAGAATTTAAAAAGCACTTTGAGCAAGGAATTATAACTAAAAATATAATGTATTTTAATCCTATGCATTACCATAATCAGTTTATCGATATGGCTGTGAAAAATGGCTTAATAGGGTTAGTTTTATTTTTAGGAATATTTTTTGTTTTTTTACTTAAACAAAGAAAAGTCACCATATATTCACTTTCGAGTGTTTATGTTATTGTGATTTTTATTTGTGGCTTAACAGATGTACCATTTTCTCATCTAAGTATTACCTACTTTTTCATGCTACTGCTTTTATTCTCTAGTAACACAAAGTCAGACTCTTTTGCTAAAAGCTATAATGAATTAAATGTTGATAACAATCGTTGGTAAACCTGTTGATTAGAAAAAGGCAAATAACCTGACTCTGAAATTTGCTCTTTAGAGTCTTCTAACACTTGTTGAATTTTATGAGCAATCACTTGTTCATCATAAGAGTTGATCAAGTATTTAGATAATTCACCAGTCAGAATTTCACTCGGCCCAGAAGGACAATCAACACTCACCACAGGCGTTCCAATAGATAAAGCTTCAATTAAAACTGTAGGTAATCCTTCAAAATCAGAAGTTAATGCTAAAAGGCGAGCTTTACGAATCCAAGGGTATGGATTTTCAACAAAATCATGGAAAAATACTTGTTTTTGTAAACCTAATTTATTCACTTGTCGTTGAATATCAGCTTTTAAATCACCTTCACCTAAAATCATCAACTGCATATTAGAATTATTCAATAAAGAAAATGCATTAACTAAACGATCCAAGCGTTTTTGCTTTTCAATTCTTCCAACAAAAATAATATAGTTATCAGGACAAGGTTCTAGTATCGATTCTTTAGACTTTTTCTGGATGCTATCAAAATCAAAAGGGTTATAAATAGTATGTATTGAACGAAGGTTTTGCTCACCACAACATTTTTTTACAAACTGATTAATACGGTCTGAAACACAAAAAACGTGTTTATTTTTCAATTTTCTTTTTAATTTAAATCGATATTTATATTGCTTAAATATATTTCTTGACAAATATGAATATTCATCGGAATTATGAATGTAAGAGATTAATCGTGGATCATTGAACTTGGAAATCAGCTTAATCGTTTCACTATGTGAGGCGATCAAAAAATCAAAAGAAGGCGATGAGTGATACCAATTCAAAAATGCCTGATTAATTAATTTATTCTTTTCTTTTGAATTATCAGATTTCTGTATTGCTAAAGTGTAAATAGGGACCGTTCCATCAAGTGGCAACTGGATATCTTCAAATAAGGTCACCACCTCTACATCATGTCCATGATCTACCAGTAACTTAGCCATCCTCAAAGTCACAACCTGAACGCCTTCAACTTTCAAATCACGTATCAGAAATTTTATTTTCATTAGTTACTCTTTGTATAACGGGCTTAGTTAAGAAGTATTTTAATCAATCAGTATCTGTTTAGCTTTGTTTTAAAACAGACTTTGTGATTGTCTTACATCCAGCGGTGACTTACAATTTGTTCATGATGTTATTTCGAAGCATTTAACCTGCATGGCTAATCGCTAAGTACCAAAATCTAGGTTAATTAAAATAATTCGAGTGTCATATTGACTCTCAACAAAGTGAACTGGTGGTAATTAATTACATGACTCAACAACGCAATGATTTTGATGAAATTGCCTATAACCCTCAGTTTCAACTTAACTTTTTGGCCCCCAAATACTGGTCAACTTGGCTAGGTATTTTTGTTATTTGCTTAACCAGCTGTTTACCTAAATGTATTCAGTCCTGTATAGCTAAAGGCTTAACCTCAATTGCCATCAGGTTAAAATCAGGGGCAGCCAAACGAGCTCGTATTAATTTAGCAATGTGCTTCCCAGAAAAAACAGAAAAAGAACGAGAAAGTATCCTTGCCCAAATGTATCTCACTTCAGTGATGTTCATGATGAATTTTGCCTCATTAAGCCTTCGTAATAAAAACTGGCTTGAACGTCATACAACAATTCGTGGGTTTGGTAACATTCAAGAGGTTCTTGATGCCGATGAAAAAGTGATATTACTCGTACCCCATACCTGGGCAATTGATATACCTGCCGTTTTATTTGCCTCTAGAGGCTTCCCAGTATCCGCTATGGCGAAAAGCCAAAAAAATCTTTTGGCTGATTGGTTGATGCATAAACAGCGAGTGCAGTACGGTGGTCGAGTCTACGATAGAAGCGCTGGTATCAAACCTTTTATTAAATCTATTAGAAAGGACAACTATTTAGGCTACTACTTGCCTGATGAAGATCTTGGCAAAGAGCATAGCGTTTTTGTTGATTTCTTTGCTACCCAAAAGGCCACTATTTCTGGGTTAGGGCGATTATCTAAACTGAGTAAAGCGAAAATAGTTCCTTTATTCGCTATGTTCAATAGTGAAACTGGTCAGTTTGAACTGGATGTTTATCCTGCACTCCCTTTTCCAACAGGTGATGAATATAGCGATGCTCGAATGATGAATGAATGCATCGAAAGTTATGTCAACGCTCGCCCGGAACAATATATGTGGATTCTTCGCCTGTTAAAAACTCGGCCAAAAGATGGAAAAAACCCTTATAAGTAAAATAAATATCATTAGTGCATTAGTGATATCTTTATCTGCTTTAAAATATTTTATATGCTCAACAGTCAAAGGTTTTTAACTCAATGAATATTCTGATTTTCAGTTCCTATAAAGATTCATGGAATAGTGTTCGTCCTGAAGCAGAAATGTTCATTGAGATGACCAAGTTAGGGCATAATGTGACAATTGTTACACAAGGATATGCTAAGTACATTTCTCGCTTTAAAGAAAATGGCATCAAAATCATCGATTGCTACCCAACAAGAAAAGTATGCTACCGAACCATTAAAACTCTACGTAAAGAGTTATCTTCAACTCATTACGATATCGTTTATGCTATGAACTCTAAAACGATTCCTAATGCTGCATTTGCATGTATAGGTTTTAAAAAGACCAGAATGGTCACTTATCGAGGTACCGTGGGAGGCTTGTATCGACATGATCCTAGTGCTTACTTAACCCACTTACACCCACGTGTTGATGGAATTAGTTGTGTCGCTCAAGCCGTAACCGATGATGTGAAAAAACATGTTTGGATTGACTCAGATAAGGTCGAAACTATCTATAAAGGGCACGATCTCGCTTGGTACCAAGCGAGAGCTATTCCTCGTTTAAAGCTAAACCTTCCGAGTGATGCAATTGTTGCCACTTGCATAGCCAATGCCCGCCCAAGTAAAGGGATTCATGTTTTATTAGAAAGCGCATCCGAGCTATCTGATATCGAAAAATTACATATTTTACTCATTGGCCGTAATATGGATACTGAAGCCAATCTAGCTCTAGCAAAAGCCAGTGGTATGGAAGAGCGTATTCATTTTCTAGGTTACCGAAAAGACGTCCCAGAAATTCTAGCGACTAGTGATATGCAAATTCAACCTTCAATTAGTGGAGAAGGTTTACCTAAAACCATAATAGAGGCAATGGCAATGGCTATTCCTTCTATAGTAACTACCACTGGTGGCAGCAAAGAATTGCTCATTAATGGTGAATCTGGTTATGTCGTTCCGGTTAATAATAGTAATGCTATTGCAGACAAAATACGTTTATTGTGCACGTCAAAAGAAAATCGTCAAAAAATGGGATTACTTGCTCAGCAGCGAATGATTAGTGAATTTTCAGTTCAAAAAACAGCTCAACAACATATCCATTTTTTTCAAACCTTACTCCAACAATGAATAATGGCGTTTTTCTATAATGATAAAAACTCTTAAAGCCCAAAATCGTGCCATTAGGAACAAAATTAAAGCCTGGAAACTGCATCGTATTTCACAAAAGTACGATAAGGATCCTCTTGCTGGAAATCCACCTAACATTGCAAATGTTCGCTCTATCGCCATATTACGCTGGGATAACAAACTCGGTGATGCCATTATGTGTGGTGTTTTTATTCAAGCCTTACAACAATACCGACCAGATATCAAAATCACCCTTATTTCACCTAAATTGTGTGCTGATTGGGTAAAAAAAGCGACTCATTGTGAAATCCTTTTATGTGATAAAAGAAGCCAAAAAACCGCACTCAATTTCAAGCAGTACCAAGGAAGGTTCGATGCTGTTATCGAGCTGGGCAGCAGCTTTGACTTTAAAGAATTGACCGCTCTACATCAGATCGGTGCACCAATTAATATTGGCTATAACAAATCATCCCACCCAATTTTTAATATTAATATTGACTCAAATGCGGTTCATTTTAAAAACCGCTATTTAACGGCAGCTCAGCTGTTTTGTCGAGATGCGCAATTGACAGATGTGACGATTCCAGTCATTCCATTTAGAGAGCAAGTAGCCTTACCGACTCTGTCAAACTCTCACAATATTGCGATCAACCTTTTTGGCTCAAGTAAATACCGCCAATTCTCTGAAGCAGAAGCCATTAAGCTACTTACCTATTGGTTAACAGAATTTTCAAATGATCATCTTTACCTGATGCCTGTTCCTGATAAAGTCCCTGTATTAAAAAGCATCGTTAAGCAAATCAATCACGATAGACTTTCGCTTATCTCTGACACTCCTTCACTTGAGTTAACATTAAAATTACTCTCTGAGGTTGATCTATGCTTTACTCCAGATACATCGGTTGTTCATATGGCTAGTGCCTTAAATACACCGACACTAGCAATTTACGCCGATGATCCTAAAAATTTAAAAGAATGGCACCCTTTATCATCACAATATGAATTGCTATTAAACCCGAAGGCAAAAGATAGTAACGATCGCGTCTATGTTTATGATTTCAAATGGCAAGACTTAAAAGAAAAACGCCTAAAACTTTTACAAAAATAACTGGATTACTTTATGAGAATTCTAATCATCGGCCCTTCTTGGGTGGGCGATATGGTGATGTCGCAATCATTATACATTACGTTAAAACAACAACACCCTGAAGCTTTAATTGATGTATTAGCCCCAGCTTGGTGTAAACCAATTCTAGAGCGAATGCCTGAAGTCCATCGAGCTATTGAAATGCCGCTTGGTCATGGTGAGTTCAATATACTAGGCCGTCGTGCATTAGGAAAAGAGCTTAAACATCAAGATTATACTCATGCTTTTGTATTACCTAATTCAGCAAAATCAGCTTTAATCCCTTGGTTTGCCGGTATCCCAGTTCGTACGGGTTGGAAAGGTGAAATGCGCTATGGCTTGCTAAACGACCTGCGTCCTAATAAAAAATCTTTTCAATATATGATTGAACGCTATGTTGCATTAGCTCATCCAAAACAAAATATGGTTGATTCCTCCTCACTGCCTGGGCTAGAGGACCTACCGAAACCTAAGCTTCATATTGATGCTTTCACTCAAAAAAATACCATCGAGAAGTTTGAACTAAACCAAAATAGAAGTATTATCGGTTTGTGCCCAGGGGCTGAATTTGGCCCAGCAAAGCAATGGCCAGTAGAGCACTATGCTGCAGTAGCTGAACAAATGATTAATGATGGCAAACAAATCTGGTTATTTGGCTCACCTAAAGATCAACCAACAACCGCTGCTATCAAGCAAGCAATCACAGCTGAAAATCAACAATATAGTTTTGATCTTGCTGGCAAAACAAGTTTAATTGAAGCGGTCGACTTACTGGGCGCATGTGAAACAGTGATCAGTAATGACTCTGGTTTAATGCATGTTGCAGCAGCGGTTGATTGTAAAGTTATCGGAGTCTATGGTTCGACCTCCCCTCAATATACTCCGCCATTAGCAAAAAAGCTGGCCATTGTTCATACCAACATTGAATGCCGACCATGTTTTAAGCGTGAGTGCCCACTCGGACATTTAAAATGCTTAAAAGATCTCGCTCCCCAGCGTGTGCTTGATGCATATAAAACCTTGTAAGGTGTGTTTGTGATTCGTTATTTCTATACTTTATTGCTCTTTTTATTATCTCCGGTTTTATTACTGACTTTATATAAAAAGAAACCAGGCAAACCTCGTTTTGGTGCTCGTTGGAAAGAGCATTTTGGCTTTACGCCTGCTTTAGAGAATCAATCACAACGCCCTATTTGGATTCACACTGTTTCGGTAGGAGAAACTATTGCAGCAACGCCATTTATTCGAGCACTTAAGCAAAAATATCCCAACACTCCTATTGTTATTACCACGACGACAAGTACTGGTGCAGAACAAGCATATAGGCTAACTGATATAGCAGAGCATCGTTATATGCCGATTGATTTACCATTTGCGGTGAAAGGCTTTATAAAGAAAATCCGACCTCAAGCTATGCTGATAATGGAAACCGAGTTATGGCCAAATACTCTGCACTATGTGGCTCAATCTGGCTGCCCTATTACTGTGATTAACGCCCGCTTATCGGAACGTTCTGCGGTGCGTTATAACAAATTTCAATCCATTTTCAATTTGTTATCTAAAAATCTAAACCAGGTGTTATGCCAACATCAAGATGATGCAGAACGATTTATCCGTTTAGGTGTTGGTTCTGATCGAGTAAAAATAACTGGCAGCCTAAAGTTTGATATAACAGTGTCAAAAGAATCTTTAGAGTTTGGGGCTCAGTTACGCTCACAGTTAGGTAAAAGCCGACCAATATGGATTGCTGCTAGCACACACCAAGGAGAAGATGAGCAATTGCTTGATGCTCATAAATCATTATTAAAAAAACACCCTGAAGCACTATTAATATTAGTACCACGCCATCCTGAACGATTTAACGATGTATACCAATTAACTATTTCTAGTGGATTTATTACTCATCGTCGCACCGATGAATCTCATAGATCATTTAAAGACACTCAAGTTTACTTAGCTGATACTATGGGAGAAATGATAATACTGCTTGCCGCTAGTGATGTTTGCTTTATGGGAGGCAGCTTGATTGGAGATAAGGTTGGAGGGCATAATGTTCTGGAACCAGCCGCTTTAGCAAAACCAATCATTATTGGACCTAGCTATTATAATTTCTCTGATATGACAAATAGCTTAAAAAATCAAAAATCTTTATTCATAATAGAAAAGCCTTATGAAATATATGAAAAACTAGACTGGATGATTTCAAATGATATCGCCTATGAATTAGGAGTAAACTCAAAACTGTTTATCGAAAAAAATAAAGGCGCTATTAAAAGAACGGTGGATTTAATAAATGAAGTCATTTAAATCGAAACTTAATAATAAAAAAATAATTATCAGAAGAAAGATAATTAAGCAGTTTTTTAAGTTAACAAAACCTAAAGAAATGAAAGAAACCTCGGATTATTGGCCAGATATGCGCTATATTGATGATATTCTTACATTTAAAGGAAAGGAAATAAAAACTGTTCCTATAAATGACTTTTTATCAAAAGAAACATACTCAGAAATAAACATTATTGGTTCAGGACCATCCGTCAATGATTTAGACAAGTCCCTATTAAAAGATAAGGGGAATATATTTTTAAATGGTGCCATCAACATTGCAACAGAAAACAAACTCCCGGTGCTTTGCTTAATCATCATGGATGCGACATTTGTAAGAAACCGATTTGATTTAATTAGAGACATAAAAGAACCATGTCATCTATTTCTTAACTTAGGATCTGCTTGTGCCATCGCAGAAAGAGACATTTCACTATTAAAAAAACATAAAATAACCATATTTAAAATATCAAAAGGTAATAATTTAAATTTTTTTAACGATGAGAAAAGCTATTTTTCAAAAAGCCTTAATCATGGTATTTTTGATGGAGGAACTGTAATGTCTGTAGCAATACAACTAGCCTTTCACCTTTCACCTAAAACGGTATATTTGCTAGGCTTAGATATCAATAATTCTAAAGAGCCTAGATTCTACGAAACAAAAACCAATAAACTGAAAAGCGGACTATTGAAAGATTACGAAACTAAGATATTACCGTTCATGATACTAGCTAGAAAATGCTATGAAAGTAAAAAAATCTCATTATTTAACTGCTCACCGATTAGCAAACTACCTTATAACGTAATCAAATATAGTGATATTTATGAAAAAGCTAATACCAATTAGACTCATCATACATTAACTCAACATTATTTTTTATTTTTTCATCACTCCAGTTCCACCACTTCTCGGAAACCAAGAATGCTATTTTTTCGGGAGAGAACCTATACTTGATAACTTTTGCGGGGACTCCTCCTACAATTGAGTATGGGGGGATATCGTTAATAACAACTGCACCAGCAGCAATTATGGCACCATCCCCTATATTGACTCCAGGTAAGATAGTCACATTAGTCCCTACCCATACATCATTTCCTATTTTTACTTTTTCATTATTACAAAACGGCTTTATGTCTTTATTTTCAAGAATAAATCCATCATTCTTTCGATATAAAAATGCATGTGTAGATTTGAATTTTATCGGATGGTTTCCGGCAGCTATCATAACATTGGGGGCAAATGAACAAAATGCACCAATACTATCTAGCAATCGAAGGCCATTTTGCCTAACACTCCAAAATTGCTCATAACCCTTACTGTATTTTCCAACACGAAAACCAAAAAATCGCTCACTTATATACAGATTGGCTAACCTTTTCTTTTTTTCACTAAAAATACCTCTAAGGATAATTACTACTATTTGCTTATGTGGCTGAAATGAATTTTCATCAACCCTTTTTTTTGCGAGATATTTACCACAATAGTTTAGTAGTATTTTGTCGAACCAATTTAAATGCATATTATTTCCTAAACCTACTAATCTGTTCTAAAGCCTGCTGAACATATTGATAATTCGGTGAACCTTCTTTAAGGTGGTTTGTGGTATCCATAAAATGAGATTGCCCGGTAGCTCCCACTTCTAAAATCGAATCTTTTGATACGATGCCATATCCACTATAACTTGAAACAAGTACCCACGGGCGATCTTTTACTGCTGCGAATATATCGACACCCGTTGAATAATCATCCGTTTTATTGTCCACACCTAAATAGTTACTCATTAACGTCGGGACAATATCTTCATGACTGGTGAATTCATCCCCCCATTGCTGCCCTATATTTTTTGGTACTTTCGGGCCAACGACAATAAACGGCACCTTAGTTTGAGCTGGAGTAAAGTTACTGTTATGACCCCAATAGTTTAACTTATTATCATTCAGTTCTTGTGCATGGTCACCAGTAATGATCAGCACTGTATTCTTTAAATCACCCGTTTCTTTCAATTTATCAATCACTTGCTTAGCTAAACTATCAGTAAAATGCACACTGGTTTTATAGCGATTCATAAATGGCTTAACGTCTGTTTCGTTATTAAGCTCTAAATAATTGATGTTTTTTAGCATCGGTGTGTATTGATGCGGGTAACCTTCAGGAAAATCATACGCATGGGGTGCATCATAAAATAAGAATGAAAATACCGGTTTCGACGGATCACGTTTGTCGTACCAGTTTTTCCAATCTTGGGTCAAATTAATGTCCCTTTCTGGAGAGGTATTACCTTCCGAACGAATTCTTAAATTTTTAACATTAGCAAACACGGTTTGATCAAATTCTGGCGAGCTCAATTTAGCAGAAGCAAACAAGCCAAGTTGATAATCCATTTGTTGTAAGCGGTCTATAAAGACAGGTGATTTATGATTCGCTAAAAAACTATGCCAATAAGTACCAGGTAATCCATAAAACATACCGAAAATGCCTGTTCGTGTAGCATTACCTGTAGAAACATGGTTTTCAAAACTTTCACCTTGCTGAGCTAATGCCCATAAGTTCGGCGCATTATCTTGGTTAAAGGTATCAAAGCGCCATGAATCCACTACTAAAAACATGATGTTCACTGGCTTATCGACTTGATGAGTAGTTAGCGGAGATAGTGGATAATTTAGGTTACTATTGCCTTTTAAAGCCATCGACTTTTGCTGCGCAATGGCTTCTTCGTTTAGCCACCCATGCTTTCTCATAAAGCTGTTGGCCGTAGCTGGTTGAAAAAGCGGCAAATATTGCTTAACAATACTGATGGGTTGATAAGCATTGGCGGCGGCCCAGATGTGTAAGCCGTTGCAAACCAGCGCCATAATAATCGTTAGATAAGTAAATTTACGTCCTAGACGCTTAGACATAAAGGCAGGTTTACTTTCTAATTTAGTAATTAACCAAAACTCAATGGCTACCAATAACGCTACCGCAACCACGCTCATCAACCAAGTCACTAAAGGAAAGTCAACGACATCTCCTGAGAAAACCAATTCAACGACTACTGCATTCATATGAAAGCGATATTGCGCAAACACAAAAGTATCAATGATCAGAACACATAGAGTCAAAGAGGCAGTAATTGCGATACTGGCGCGACGAGCCGTTGTTGGCAATACTAATAGAGGAATCGTGACTAAGCCTATCACTGCGGTAAGCAAGGTCATTTGGCTCCATAGGCCGGAGGCAATGAAGCCTAAACTAAGCCCATCGCTCGGAAAAGAAGGAAGATAAACAAAATAACGTAAAGCAATCAGAATAGCCAAAATCGCATTGATCAATATAAACCAACCATGACTATGAAGCTTTTGCTTGAACGTCAGATTATTCGATGCAAATGAACCGGAATGTGTCGCTGTACTCAAGAGAATGCCTGCTTAAATAAGAATAAATTATTGATGGTATCCAGCTTCTAAAGCAGACCAATCGGTGCTCTGAACCCAGTTGATATGTCTTTTACCTAACTCTTTTTGAAAAGAACGCAGTAAACGATCTAAGTTCGATTTTTGCCAAACACTAAAATTGGTTTCTCCGAGATCGAGCTCAATACGGCATTTATCAAAATCGATAATCCAAACCTTATTATCATTATCTAACAAAATGTTGTGGATATTGAGGTCGGTATGATTGACGCTTGCTCGATGCAAATGGCGAATTTGTTCACCAATTAATACATAGGTTTCTCGCTCCAATGAGCGTTTTTGCAAAATCCCAACGAGATCTTCTGCTCCTTCAACTTTTTGCGTCAAAATATCGGCTTGATAACAAAGTGTTCGCTTTATTGCTCTTGCCGCAATAGGCTTTGGAACATTCACCCCCGAATCAACTAGGTGCTGTAATAGTTGAAACTCTTCGTAACTACGAGTCTTATGCCATTGGCTAAACCAATAATGATCTTTGACTAGCTTACCAAACAGACCACCACGGCGATAATGACGTAAAGCCGCTGGTAATTGTTCTGTTTGCACAAACCACGTCGTTCCACGGCCTTGTGCTGAACCAATTACCTTTCCTTGAGCGTACCAATATTCAGGCTCAAATATTTGCTCGATAGAATCGGTAATTAAAGTCTCGTCATACCAAATGACTTGTTTATAAGAAGTGAGTGTTTTCATCTGCGTAGAATACCGTGTCTCGTGTTTCGTGTCTCGTGTTTCGTGTTTCGTGTTTCGTGTTTCGTGTTTCGTGTTTCGTGTTTCGTGTTTCGTGTTTCGTGTTTCGTGTTTCGTGTTTCGTGTTTCGTGTTTCGTGTTTCGTGTTTCGTGTTTCGTGTTTCGTGTTTCGTGTTTCGTGTTTCGTGTTTCGTGTTTCGTGTTTCGTGTTTCGTGTTTCGTGTTTCGTGTTTCGTGTTTCGTGTTTCGTGTTTCGTGTTTCGTGTTTCGTGTTTCGTGTTTCGTGTTTCGTGTTTCGTGTTTCGTGTTTCGTGTTTCGTGTTTCGTGTTTCGTGTTTCGTGTTTCGTGTTTCGTGTTTCGTGTTTCGTGTTTCGTGTTTCGTGTTTCGTGTTTCGTGTTTCGTGTTTCGTGTTTCGTGTTTCGTGTTTCGTGTTTCGTGTTTCGTGTTTCGTGTTTCGTGTTTCGTGTTTCGTGTTTCGTGTTTCGTGTTTCGTGTTTCGTGTTTCGTGTTTCGTGTTTCGTGTTTCGTGTTTCGTGTTTCGTGTTTCGTGTTTCGTGTTTCGTGTTTCGTGTTTCGTGTTTCGTGTTTCGTGTTTCGTGTTTCGTGTTTCGTGTTTCGTGTTTCGTGTTTCGTGTTTCGTGTTTCGTGTTTCGTGTTTCGTGTTTCGTGTTTCGTGTTTCGTGTTTCGTGTTTCGTGTTTCGTGTTTCGTGTTTCGTGTTTCGTGTTTCGTGTTTCGTGTTTCGTGTTTCGTGTTTCGTGTTTCGTGTTTCGTGTTTCGTGTTTCGTGTTTCGTGTTTCGTGTTTCGTGTTTCGTGTTTCGTGTTTCGTGTTTCGTGTTTCGTGTTTCGTGTTTCGTGTTTCGTGTTTCGTGTTTCGTGTTTCGTGTTTCGTGTTTCGTGTTTCGTGTTTCGTGTTTCGTGTTTCGTGAGGAGGTTTAATTTTCTTATATCGCAAGTCAAACTAAATGTCGTATTTTCTCGCAACTCGAAGCGAAGCGCTCACGTAACTCGTAACGATCAACAAGATACTTTTTTCTATTCCACCATTCCCCTATAATCACAGCAACTTTTCTCCACAATAGTGATTCTATGCCATTATTTACCTCCGCCCCTAGTTCATTGTGCTTTTTACGTTTATCGGCGATTGGCGATGTTTGTCACGCGGTAGCCGCTGTACAAGCAGTACAACGTTATTGGCCAGAAACCAAAATCACTTGGATCATCGGTAAAGTAGAAGCCCAATTGCTAGAAGACTTAGACGGTATTGAATTCATTATTTTTGATAAAAAAGCTGGCTATGCAGGCATGAGATCGGTTTGGCAAAAGCTCAAAGATCGCCGTTTTGATGCCTTAATTCATATGCAGCTTGCATTACGCGCAAGCCTTCTCACAGTCGGTATCAAAGCAAAATATAAAGTTGGATTTAATAAACAACGCGCTAAAGAAGGCCAGTGGCTATTTACCAATAAAAAAATTGATGATGTTGAATCTCAACATGTTTTAGATAGCTTTTTGGCATTTATTGACTACTTAGGGGTTTCTAAGCAAGCACCAAAGTGGGATATGCCCATTTCACAACAGGACGCGAGTTGGGTAAATAAACGAATTACAACGCAAAAAAAATTACTCGTTATCAGCCCTGCTGCGAGCAAAGATGAAAGAAATTGGCTTACTGAACGATATGCTCAATTCGCAGACTATGCAATTGAACAAGGCTACCAAGTGGCACTCTGTGGATCACCAAGCGAGCGTGAAATACAACTCGGTAAGGATATCAGTCAATTAATGTCTTATGCTGCAATTAACCTTATTGGTGAAACATCACTTAAACAATTGCTTGCCGTTTTAAACCGTGCCGATGTAGTGCTTGCACCTGATTCTGGCCCTGCTCACATGGCGACTACTCAAGGCACCCCGGTCATTGGTTTATATGCTCACAGCAACCCTAAACGCACGGGGCCTTATTTAAGCCTAGATACTACTGTTAGTGTTTATGAGGAATCGATTCTTGCGCAACATGGCAAATCAAGTTCAGAGCTACCTTGGGGAACGCGAGTGAAAGGCTCAGATTTAATGAAAAAAGTTACTTTAGAATCCGCCATTGATCAATTTCAAGCACTTACTCACATATAAAAGGTTGAGGTTTTATGAATGCTCCTACACTGGCCGTTGCATTAATTGTCAAAAATGAAGAAAAACACTTAGCTGCTTGTTTAGATACAGTAAAAGGTTGGGTAGATGAAATTATTATTCTCGATTCAGGTAGTAGTGATAGAACTGAAGAAATTGCTCGACAATATACCGATAAATTTCATGTCAATATTGAATGGCCGGGTTTTGGGGCACAACGCCGTTTAGCACAAAGCTACATCACTAGTGATTATGTATTATGGTTAGATGCTGATGAACAAGTCACTCCTGAACTGAAACAGCAGATTCAACAAGCTGTCCAAGAAAATAAAGACAACTGTGTTTATAAAATTGATCGTCTCAGCACCGCTTTTGGCAAGCAAATTAAACATTCAGGCTGGTCTCCCGATTGGGTGACTCGTTTATATAAAACCCAAGATACACAATATAACCAAGCCCTTGTGCATGAAAATGTCGAAATACCTAGTTCTCACAAAGTAATAGAACTTAAAGGCAAACTACTACACAACACCTTTGATGAATTAAACCAATATACCCGAAAAACGGCTATGTATATGAAGTCATGGGCTGATCAGCATGAAGGAAAAAAGAAAAGCTCTCTTTTTTCAGCTATCTCACATGCTTTTTTCCGTTTTATCAAAATGTATTTCATTAAACTCGGCTTTCTAGATGGGCGTCACGGCTTATTACTAGCAATATTAAGTGCTAATACAACCTTCACACGCTACGCCGATTTATGGCTACGTGATTATCAAAAAATAAAAAATAAAAAATAAAAATATTTATCGATACTTCTCATAATTAAGGGACCAATAACGGTCCCTTATTACTTTGTACTTTGGTTAAAGCGTCACCAAATCAGACCTTATAAAACTCTCGGTACCACTCCACAAAGTTCGTCACACCTTGCTTCACTGACATCGATGGCTTATAGCCAGTCACATCAAACAAGTCTTGTGTATCAGCGTAAGTGGCATAAACATCACCAGGCTGCATTGGCATGAAGTTTTTGTTGGCTTCTATGCCCAGAGAGCCTTCCAACGCTTCAATGAATTCCATCAGTTTGACTGGGTTGCCATTACCAATGTTGTAAATTTTATATGGCGCAGAGCTGGTTGCAGGTGACCCGGTTTCGACTGTCCATTCTGGATTTTGTTGTGGGATCACATCTTGAATACGGATCACGCCTTCAACGATGTCGTCGATGTAGGTAAAGTCACGCTGCATATTACCGTTGTTGTAAACATCAATTTGCTTACCTTCAACAATGGCTTTGGTGAACTTAAAGAGCGCCATATCTGGGCGTCCCCACGGACCATACACGGTAAAGAAACGCAGACCGGTCGTTGGTACGCCATACAAATGAGAATACGTGTGTGCCATCATCTCATTCGATTTTTTAGTGGCTGCATACAGAGAAATCGGGTGGTCAACACTGTCGGCAGTATCAAATGGCATTTTCTGGTTCAGGCCATACACCGAGCTTGAAGATGCATACACTAAATGCTCAATCTTATGGTGGCGACAACCTTCTAAAATAGTTAAATGACCAACTAAGTTGCTGTCTGCATACGCCATTGGGTTATCAATAGAATAACGAACCCCTGCTTGAGCGGCTAAATGAATTACCCGTTGAAAGCCTTGCTCAGCAAACAACGCAGCTACGCCTTCACGGTCAGCTAAATCCAGCTCAATAAAGGTAAAATTTTGATGTTTAGCGCGATCTAAACGAGCCTGCTTAAGCTCAACAGAGTAATAGCCATTTAAGTTATCAATGCCCACCACTTGGTGACCTGCTTGACACAAACGCTCAACTACCACAGAACCAATAAAGCCCGCCGCTCCCGTTACTAAATATTTCATATTCAATTCAACCTATTCATTTGGATGGCCTAATTTTATGCCACTCTGCCATCAAAGACTACCTACAAAAAATCTTAAAACAATAAATCCATTAATACCGATAGATTTACTCCGTGGGTTTTGAAATACTAGCAAACTACTTCTAACTTAAATTTGTGCCCATAATCGATGAATATTTGCCATGTTAACCTTGCCTCTGGATTCAGCGGTGGCGAAAGACAAACCTTACAATTGATTAAACAACAGGTCAGAGAAGGCTACCAACTCACCGTAGTCATGAACCCGAAAAGCGATTTAGTCAAAGAAGTGCGTAAACTCGGATGTAAAATCATTCTTGCAAAGCATTTCACCAAAATGCATAGCAAAAAAATCACTCAGAATTGCTCTTTAATTCATGTACATGAAGGGAGAGCTATTTATTGGGCCTTAATCCAACACTTACTGCATGGCACTCCCTACATAATCACTCGTCGCATTGATAATCCATTAAAGAATAAATGGCTGTCTAACCTTGCTTATCGAAAAGCCACCGCCTTAGTTGGGTTAAGCCATGAAATTGTCAGTAAGCTCGCTGAACATCATAGTTCGGAAAAAATATTTAAGATCCCAAGCTCACCCGTGAGTTACCCGGTTGATCAAAATAAAATCGATCAAATATGGAACCAGTTTAAAGGAAAGTTTATTGTCATCCATGCTGCCAATATTCTCAAACATAAGGGGTTTGACGTAACCGTAGCAGCAGCTAAATTGCTTGGTGTCAAAAATCCTCGAGTGCAGTTTCTATTATTAGGCGATGGACCTGAGCGCGAAGAGTTAGAGCGACAAACACAAGGGTTAACTAATATACGCTTCATGGGTAAGCAAAAAGATATGGGTTCTTGGTTTGCAGCTGCAGATTTATTAATCCATCCTTCATACTCAGAAGGATTAGGTTCTGTAATTTTAGAGGCTATGGTGGCAGGTTTACCCGTGATTGGTAGTAATGCTGGCGGTATTCCAGATATTATTGAGCATGATGTTTCGGGTCTATTATGTGAAGCAGGCGATGGTAAACAATTAGCCCAGCAAATCGATCTGTTAGAGAATGACAAAATATTACGACGTAGACTGCAAGCTGGCGGTAAAGAGAAACTCAAACAGTTCGATATTGCTTATACCGCTTCTTTATATAAAGACCTTTACACACAAATAGCGAGCAAATCAGTATGACGAAGCTAACAACCCCTGCGATTTACCCAGGAACTTTTGATCCAATTACTAACGGTCACTTTGATTTAATTAAACGCAGTGCTCGCTTGTTTGATAGTGTCGTTGTTGCCGTTGCCGAAAGCCCTAGTAAAAGCACCATGTTTAGTCTGCAAGAACGGGTAGATATGGTAAAAGAAGTCACTAAAGATTTGAACAATGTCACTGCTGTAGGGTTTTCTGGCTTACTAGTCGATTTTGCCAAACAGCAACAAACGAATATTTTGATCCGCGGTTTACGCACTACCGTCGATTATGAGTATGAATTTGGCTTAACCAGCATGTACCGAAAGTTAATGCCAGAGCTAGAGAGTGTTTTCCTTACTCCAACCGAAGAGTTTGCTTTCCTGTCTTCCACTATTGTTCGTGAAGTGGCGATTCATGGTGGGAATGTTGACCAGTTTTTGCATCCGTATGTGGTAGAGAAGGTTAAAGCAAGAACGTGACTCGTTTATCGGGCGCTTCGCTGCTCGTGGATCGAGTGAAAGTCCCTAGTTCCTAGGAAGAGCAAATTGTGGTCGCTTTTACTCTTTCTCACAGCACAAAACACGATACTCGCTACTTTTTTTGTTACGTGATGCGTGAACGCTTCGCTCCGAGTTCCGAAGAGCTAATTTGTAGTCGCTTTTACTCTTTCTCGCAACACGAAACACGCTACTCGCAACATCTTTTTCTTTTCGGCTCCCGAGCGCAGCGTCCCCAGCTCTCGTCTTTGCTCTAGAAACTAGGATCTAGCAACACTTTATGTTTGGCAGCCTTCACAATAAAAACTATTCCTTTGCCCGATCTTTTCTTCTCTAATCAATTCATTACAAACTGGACAAGGCTTTCCGGCTTTTCCATATACCAATAGTTCTTGAGCAAAATAACCCGGCTTACCATCTGCCTGATTAAAGTCTTTAAGCGTAGTACCTCCTTGAGTAATCGCTCTCGCCAATACTTTTTTAATTTCATCTACCAGTATGGTTATTTGCTCTAACGTCAATGTACTAGCTATTGCTTTAGGATGAATTCTGGCACCAAATAAAGATTCACTAGCATAAATGTTACCAACCCCAACCACGACTTTATTATCCATGATGAATTGCTTCGTCACCACTTTACGCTTCTGAGCTTTTTCAAATAGATATTGCGCATTGAAGTCATCAGTTAAAGGTTCTGGGCCAAGGTGACTCATTACGTCGTGCTCTGTGCCTGTTTCACACCACAACCAAGCCCCGAAACGACGAGGATCGTGATAACGCAGAACTTTGCCATTAGTTAAAGTAAGATCGACATGATCGTGTTTATTTGGCTCGATCCATTGATCTAATACTCGCAAATTACCCGACATGCCTAAGTGGATAATGGCTGTACCTTGATCGGTTTCTATCAGTAAATATTTTGCCCGACGTCGAATCGAGCGGATCACTTGCCCTTGAAGTAAAAAGATTTCTTCTGGTACAGGCCAACGTAATTTAGGCTGTCTAACATCAATTTTTTTAATGGTTTGATTGAGAAGATGTGGGGTAATCCCCATTCGACTAACTTCAACTTCGGGTAGTTCGGGCATGATATATCCGGGTAAATAGTTTCTGGTTCCTAGTCCCTAGAAAAAGATTAGAGACAATCTAATTGTTGAAAGTGCATTAAAGCTAATATCAAGTCAAGGAGGATATGGGTTTCTAGAACCTAGTTTCTGGTCTCTAGAAAGAGCAAACTACGATCGCTTTCTTTTACTTGAAATAAACAAATCTCAAAAAATAAGCCGCCATTCCTGCCGAGCCTTAGCGAGAGCCGGAATCTACTTACCGCGCGTTGTATATAGATCCTCGATGTCGCTTAGTCTCTTAAAGGATGACAACTTTAATGTCGTGGTACAAAAAATACTCAGCCATCTTTTCTCAATACAGCAACTAACAAAATTATTTTTCTTACTACAATTTTTCAGCGTCCACCTCTAGGGACCAGGGACCAGGGACTTTCTTTTGAAATAAAAAAAACCCAGCCTACCGAAGTAGTCTGGGTTTTCAATTTCTAAAGAGGAAAACCAATTACTTGATTTTAGCTTCTTTGTATATAACGTGCTGGCGAACTACTGGATCAAATTTCTTGATCTCAAATTTACCTGGCATGTTACGTTTGTTTTTGTCAGTTGTGTAGAAGTGACCTGTTCCAGCAGATGATACTAGACGGATTTTCTCACGAATGCCTTTAGCCATTGTTCAATTCCTCTTATACGTTCTCGCCACGAGCACGGATATCAACAAGAACAGCATCGATGCCTTTCTTATCAATAATACGCATACCCTTAGCAGTTAGACGTAGTTTAACAAAGCGTTTTTCGCTTTCGACCCAAAAACGGTGAGTTTGTAGGTTCGGCAGAAAACGACGCTTGGTAGCATTTCGTGCGTGTGAACGGTTGTTACCCGTTACAGGACGCTTACCAGTTACTTGGCATACTCGGGACATGAATGTCTTCTCCAAATCGTTTCAGCTCGATATCACCTTGGGGCAAAAACCGCTATGGAAAAACCATACCAAGGCTATCAAAGGTCGCGCATTATACTAACTTGACATGCATTGCTCAAGACCTGTGCAGATCCTTTTTAGGAAAAACACGATCTTTTTTGAACAGAGCAGTTTTTAAACGCTTTTTTTTGCACAAGAACACAGAGCTGAATAAGGTTCTATAAAATTAGTGCGCGGATTGTAGCAGATTTTGACCGACTAACAAGAAAAAAGGAAGTCTAATTTTGATTCAACAGTCAATTTAGAAATAAGTTCCTAGTTCCTAGTTCCTGGTCCCCAGAAAAAGCAACAGCAACACTTTGTTTGTATTAGATATCTCCCTTAACCTCTACTTAACTGAATAGACTCTTGATTTTATTAACCCAGCCAACATTCGACTAACCTGCAAGATATCTTGTTGCAATAACTTATATTACTTCTCTTCAAGATAGCCAAACTCTTTTGCTAATAATATTTGGGTATATAATTCTCCAGTCGATCCTTTTGCTATATATAAAAACCGCACTGATTCCTTCACAGTTTCACGCTCTTCACCTTCCGCAATATTTGATGGAATCGAAACGGCAGACCGTGTGATCTGATCTTTAAATCCGTAATCTTTACAATACTTAAAGCTTGTATGAATCAGAAGCGCAACACTCATACTTTTTCGCCACACTTCTAATTTTTCATAATTCATCTTCCATCCTTCTTTATTAACTCGAATCCTTACAACACGCTCAGATCTCTAATTTCAAACTGGAATATCAGAAACGTTTTTCTTTTCCTAAAAACTAGGAACTAGAAACCTTCTTTTTCCGCGCGAAGCGCTATTCACATCCACCCCCTCTCTGCAAACGACACGACTTCACCATCACCAATGACAAAGTGATCGAGTATTCGTATATCCACTAACCCCATCGCCTCAACTAAGCGGCGTGTTATTCTTCGATCGGCATCGCTCGGTTCGGCAATACCAGATGGATGATTATGGGCGAGAATTAATGCAGCAGCGTTGTGGTGCATGGCTCGCTTAACCACTTCTCTTGGATACACAGACGCTGCATCAATCGTGCCTTCAAACATCACTTCATCACTGATCACGCGGTTCTGGTTGTCTAGAAACAATACATAAAAGGCTTCTCGGTGACGGTCTCGTAACACGCTACTGAGGTAATGTTTGGTATGTTCCGGGCTAGTTAAAGCATCACCACGTTTAATCGTTTCAGCTAAATAACGCTTAGTCATCTCAACGACCGCTTGCAGCTGAGCGAACTTGGCACTACCTAACCCTTTATGGGAGCAGAATTGTTGTTGCGAGGAAGAAAGCAGAGCACGTAGTGAACCAAATTCTTTTAATAAATGGTCAGCAAGTTCTATTGCGTTCATACCTTGTAAGCCAGTACGCAGAAAAATCGCTAATAATTCTGCATCCGATAATGATTGGGGGCCTCGTGCAAGTAACTTTTCACGAGGACGAGATTCTTCAGGCAATAGTTTTAAAGACATGATAAAGGCTTATATTGAGCAAAACTCGATAACATCAACCTTTCTCTCATCATTCAAATAGATAAAACGAAAAAACCGATAAGATCTTAACAATGGATGAACTAAAAGCAGGTTACAATCAAAATGTTAATTGGCTCGAAGTTACCTAAAGCAAGTTTATCGACACTGAATTATTCTCAATTTATAAACTTATGGTAACTTATAGCCATCGACTTCATGGTGGCACTCCCTTTTATGGCTTTTTATTTAACAAATTGTAGAAAGGCAAAAGACGTAAATCGTGTCAATTGAAGCCTAATCTCTTTTAAATCAGGTACGGTTATTGTGATTGAACAAAGCTTAGCAGGAAAAAAAATCCTATTAGGAATCAGTGGTGGTATTGCGGCTTACAAGTGTGCTGATCTCACCCGTCGTCTAATTGAACGCGGCGCACAGGTTCAAGTTGTAATGACGCCGGCGGCCAAAGAATTTATTACACCACTGACCATGCAAGCCGTTTCAGGTCGCCCAGTATCTGATAGTTTGTTAGATCCGGCTGCGGAAGCTTCAATGGGCCATATTGAATTAGCCAAATGGGCCGATTTGATTTTACTCGCCCCTGCCACTGCCGATTTAATTGCCCGAATGCGCTCGGGAATGGGTAATGATTTACTCACCACCTTGATTCTAGCCTCTAACGCTCCGATAGCAGTTGCTCCTGCGATGAACCAACAAATGTATGCCAATGTTGCTACCCAAGAGAATCTGTCGGTTTTAACTCAGCGTGGCATGATGATTTGGGGCCCGGCTGCAGGACAACAGGCTTGTGGTGATATTGGCTACGGCCGAATGCTCGAGCCAATGGAACTCGTTGCCCATTGTGAAGCCTTCTTTGGCCCTAAGGCGCTGCAGAATATTAAGATTGCCGTTACCGCAGGCCCGACTCGTGAAGCCATCGATCCAGTGCGTTATATCTCCAACCACAGCTCAGGAAAAATGGGCTTTGCGATTGCAGAGGCCGCTGCCAATATGGGAGCTGACGTCACATTAATTAGTGGCCCAGTTGCATTAGCAACGCCAGCCAACGTCACCCGTATTGATGTTGAAAGCGCCGAACAAATGCATAAAGTTGCGATGGAACATGCAATCACTAATCACATTTTTATCGGCTGTGCGGCGGTTGCCGATTATCGCCCAAGTAACGTCGCGTCGCAGAAAATCAAAAAAACGTCCGATAACGATCATATGCAGATTAATATGCTGAAAAACCCCGATATTGTTGCCTCGGTTGCCGCGCTAACAAAACAACGCCCCTTTACCGTAGGCTTTGCCGCTGAAACTCAAGATGTTGAACAATATGCTCGCGGTAAGCTGAAAAAGAAAAATTTAGATCTCATCTGCGCCAATGATGTTTCCGTCGCAGGGTTAGGCTTTAACAGTAATGACAACGCCTTACATTTATATTGGAATGGTGGCGAGCAAGCCTTAGCAACCGCAAGCAAAACGCAATTAGCCAAGCAACTACTTAACATTATTGCCGAACAATTTAATCAGTAACAGAAGACATTAAACATGACTAAGAAGATTGATTTAAAAGTATTAGATAGCCGTATCGGCAAGCAATTTCCACTACCGGCCTACGCAACTGAAGGCTCTGCTGGCTTAGATTTACGCGCTTGTTTAGATGAAGCGCTGATCGTCGAACCAGGACAAACTCACCTCATTCCAACCGGCCTTGCAATTCATATTAATGATTCTAGTCTAGCCGCGACTATCCTTCCTCGTTCTGGTTTAGGCCATAAACATGGTATTGTCCTTGGCAATTTAGTTGGCTTAATCGATTCTGACTACCAAGGTCAATTAATGGTTTCAGTCTGGAATCGCGGCCAAGATACTTTTACTATTGAACCTGGCGACCGCATTGCGCAATTGGTTTTTGTGCCAGTCGTGCAAGCTGAATTTAATATCGTCGAAGATTTTGATGCCACCGAACGCGGTGAAGGCGGATTTGGGCATTCGGGGAAGAAATAAAGAAAGTTACGAGTAGCGAGTACGCTTCGCTTCGTGTTGCGAGGAAGAGCTTTTCTACGCTTCTCGTATCACGCAACTCGAACCAATTGTTTTCGCTTTTCGGCTCTCAAGCGTAGAGTCCCGGAACTAGGAACTAAATTTACATCAAGACTGAAAAAAATAATCACCATAAAATAAACCAATTATTAATAACGCTTCAAACAAGGAAAAACCATGGCAGGGCCAAAAAAACATAATCGTCGTGAAGAGATCCTTCAGGCACTGGCGCAAATGTTAGAGTCAACAGATGGTGCCTCACGTATTACGACTGCGAAATTGGCGAAACAAGTTGGAGTTTCAGAAGCGGCGCTTTATCGTCACTTTCCAAGTAAAGCTCGTATGTTTGAAGGCTTAATTGAATTTATTGAAGATGCGTTATTATCCCGTATCAACCGAATTCTAGCTGAAGAAAAAGACACCTTGAAGCGTATTCGTTTGGTTCTACAATTATTATTAGCCTTTGCTGAACGCAACCCAGGCTTATCTCGTATCATGTCTGGTCACGCATTAATGTTTGAAAATGAGCGTCTACGTAGCCGTATTAATCAATTGTTTGATCGGATTGAAACTCAACTGCGCCAAATTCTGCGTGAACGCCAAATTCGTGAAGGCAAAAGCTTTCCTGTTGATGAATCAATTTTAGCGGCTCAATTGTTAGGTCAAGTTGAAGGGAGTTTAAATCGCTTCGTTCGTTCTGATTTTAAATACCAACCAACAGAAAACTTTGAGCAATATTGGGCGCTGCTAAAAGCGCAGATGGAATAAAAGAGCGAGACTCGTTACTCGGCCGCTGCGCTGCTTGTTTCTCGAAAAAGAAACAATTGCGAAAGCCGAAATCATTTCGAGTCACGAGAAACGAAGTGCCCGAGATTCGTAAATCTTTTAACCATCAATACGCATAATTTTAGAGAGAAATAAATGACCAATAAAAATACATCCCAAAAAGAGGAATCTCTGGTCAATTTTGTACCACCAAAGTTTTCACTTAGTTTGTTGCACCCTAAATATTGGGGGGTTTGGTTTGGCTTTGGCTTTATCGCTTTGATCGTCAATGTTTTACCGTATCGTGTTCTGTATTGTATTGGCCGTTCACTAGGCTACTTGTCGATGTTTATCGTTAAGAAACGTGTAAAAGTTGCCCAGCGTAACCTTGAGTTATGCTTTCCAGAAATTAGTGAAACGCGCCGAGATCATGTCGTTAAAGAAAATTTTAAAAATACTGGCTTTGCGATCTTTGAAAGTGCCATTGCTTGGTTCTGGCCAGATTGGCGTTTAAAGAAACGTGTAGGCTACTATCACGTTGATCGTTTAACTAAGTTTGAGAAAGAAGGTCGTGGGACACTCATTTGTGGTGTGCATGCCTTAAATGTGGAATTAACCGCTCGTTGCTGTGCTTTATTTTCACCGGGTTATGGGGTTTATCGCCCACATAACAACCCTGCTTATAACTTTATCCAGCATTGGGGCCGTACCCGTAGCGGCAATATCATGGTCGACCGAAAAGATGTAAAAGGCATGCTGAAAGTGCTGCGTAAAGGCAAAAAATTATTCTACTTACCAGATCATGACTATGGCTCTAGAAAAGCCGTATTTGTACCATTCTTTGCCGTGCCGGATGCCTGTACAACAACTGGCACAAGCATTTTAGTCGATGCCAGCAAATGTGCGGTATTGCCTGTTTCTTGTTTCCGTGTCGGTTTCCGTTATGACTTCCGAATTGAGCAAGATATTAGTGAAGACTTCCCACACCGAGATCCAGAAGGTGCGGCCATTCTAATGAACAAAACCATAGAAAAACTCATCTTACGTGGTGGTGATCAATGGATGTGGCTACATAAGCGTTTTAAAACCATGCCCGATGGACAGAATAAAGGGATTAGGTATAAGGACTAGAAGCGAAAGTATTGTTGCGTGATGCGTGAACGCTTCGCTCCGTGTTGCGAGAAAAGCAAGAGCGTATATCGTATTTCGAGCGCTACGCTGCTCGCATCACGCAACTCGAAACGGCTCTTTCGCTTTTTGGCTCCCGAGCGTAGCGTCCTCGCTAATAAGCGTCATTCCAGCCGAGCCTAAGCGAGAGCAGGAATCTACTAACAACCGCGCTGGACATAGATCCCTGATAGCTCCTCCGTCGCTTCAGGGATGACGGACATTTAGGTTAAGGTATCGATTTTCTAGTCTCCATAAACTAACAACGAGAAACGACATGCAGCCAAAAATCCTTTCATCTATCCCTTTAACTTCGCTTTCTGGTGTTGGGGCTAAGGTGGCTGAAAAATTAGCTAAGATAGGTTTGCATTCGATCCAAGATTTGTTGTTTCATTTGCCTCTGCGATACGAAGACCGTACTCGCATCTATCCTATTGCCAAATTACATGCTGGATTATTTGTCGCAATTCAAGGCCACGTAATGAGTTGCGATACTCACTTTGGTCGCAAAAAAATGCTGACCGTCAAAGTGAGCGATGGCAATGGTACTCTGACTTTACGCTTTTTCAATTTCAATGCTGGGATGAAAAACAGCTTTGCTGAAGGTCGCCCTCTCTACGCTTATGGTGAAATCAAACGCGGCAATATGGGGCTTGAAATCATGCACCCTGATTACCATTTTTTAAATAGTAGCGATGCACCTGCGTTAGAACAAAGCTTAACCCCGATTTATCCAACCACCGATGGCTTACGTCAAAACACACTCAAGAATTTAACCGACCAAGCACTCGACTTATTAGATAGTTCTGCGGTGACTGAATTACTACCAAATGGCTTGTACGATCATCAACTTACCTTAAGCCAAGCATTGCATATTATTCATCGCCCTTCGCCTGAAATTGATATGCAACAATTTGAATTAGGTAAACACCCGGCTCAACGACGCTTAATTATTGAAGAGTTGCTCGCACAAAACCTTTCCATGTTGGATGTGCGTAGTAAAGGACAACAAGATCAAGCTTTACCACTCAGTTGTACTGGCCACCTTAAACAGCAGCTACTCGCCACTCTGCCTTTTACACCAACCAATGCTCAAGCTCGTGTAGTAGGTGAAATTGAAAAAGACATACAACAATCACATCCAATGATGAGATTAGTGCAAGGTGATGTGGGTTCAGGTAAAACACTAGTTGCAGTGTTAGCAGCTACTCACGCTTTAGAGCAAGGTTATCAAGTAGCATTAATGGCACCGACCGAGTTACTAGCTGAACAACACGCAATTAATTTTGCCCAATGGCTAGAACCACTGGGTATTTCTGTCGGATGGTTAGCAGGAAAACTCACTGGAAAAGCTAAACAAACTCAGTTAGAACGTATAGCGTCTGGTAAAGCTAAAATGATAGTAGGTACTCACGCACTTTTTCAACAACACGTTGAGTTTTCGCACCTCGCATTAGTTATCATCGATGAACAACATCGCTTTGGTGTTCACCAACGTTTAGAGTTACGTGAAAAAGGAAAAAGGCAAGGTAGTTACCCTCATCAGCTGATCATGACAGCCACACCGATTCCACGCACCCTCGCCATGACCGCTTATGCCGATTTAGAAACTTCGATTATTGATGAGCTGCCTCCCGGCCGAACACCGATTCAAACCGTCGCGATTGCTGATACTCGCCGAAACGATATTATCGAACGCGTTAGAATTGCTTGTGCCCAAGAAGGCAAGCAAGCTTATTGGGTATGCACCTTAATTGATGAATCAGAAGTATTAGAAGCTCAAGCGGCAGCCGATACCGCGGAAGAATTGCAACGCCAACTACCGGAACTCAAAATTGGTTTGGTACATGGACGCATGAAACCCTCGGAAAAACAACAAGTCATGCAGCAATTTAAATCCGGTGAATTACACTTGTTAGTCGCCACTACCGTGATTGAAGTTGGAGTCGATGTACCTAATGCCAGTTTGATGATCATCGAAAACCCTGAACGTTTAGGGTTGGCCCAACTTCATCAGCTACGTGGACGGGTTGGACGAGGGTCAGTAGCCAGCTCTTGTGTACTGTTGTATCACGCGCCGCTTTCAAAGACCGCACAAAAACGTCTCGGTGTGTTACGTGAAAGTAACGATGGCTTTGTCATTGCTCAAAAAGATCTCGAAATCCGCGGCCCCGGTGAAGTCCTTGGCACCAAACAAACAGGCTTAGCGGATTTTAAAATAGCGGACTTACTGCGTGACCAATATTTAATTCCTGAAGTACAACGCATCGCGCGCCACATTCATCAGCAATATCCAAGCAATGCCAAAGCGATTATTGAGCGTTGGTTAAAACAAAAAAAACAATACCTTAAAGCCTAAAATTAGAAACAATTCAATTCAAATGTTACTCGATAAAATTTTTGTGTTCTCATATTGAGCAGTTAAATAAGAGAATTCACTCCCTTCTTCGTTGTCTGAAATTTCCACTTCATGAACAACATTCTTATAGCCTAATGTATATTGTATTTTACTGTTGTTAATCTCTATATTGGCCTTTTCGGGTACCAAGTTAGCTCTAACACCAACAAACACAACATTTTGAGAAACTGAAGCAATCGCACTACTACAAAAAAACATGATGACACATCCAAATGTCATAAGTTTAAACGTCTTGCACATAAGCACCTCCCGCTTATGAATTCCCATTAGCCTCAAGAATAACCCCGAAAAAAGCATCATTCCGCCAAATAAGTCACAAAACAAAAGCCCCATTCTGCAAAATGAGTCACAAAAAAAAGTCTTCTTTAATATTAATGAACATAAATTAACCTCTATTTATAGTCCCCTTTCTTTTTTCATAACAGACAGAGGTATTATTTAATAGAGCGCACTGATCTTTTTTGATTGAGTTTTGTTCAAGATAAAAGCGTTTTAGGTAAGGCAAGTCGATTGTAGTTATGCTAAGTAAATGAGACTTAACGAAGAGGATACGGAATCTCCTACCGCGATGTACTCACTCAATGGCTACTGGAGATCCTGAACTGCGCTCCTACGTCGCTTTTCAGGATGACGCGTCACTTTTAACTTCCGTTTTTACACGCAACACGAAACACGCCACCCGCAACCGTCTCTTTCCCTTCGGCTTTCGAGCCACGAGAAGTGAAACGCCCTAGACTCGATAATCGCTTACGCGCAAACGTTTGCTTTCTTTGTCCAACCTTTTATAATATGCGCAAAATTCTTGACGTATCAGTCAACAAATATTTGGATAATAAGGGAAATTATGAGCGCTTCACAAGCACCTCGTCCAACCGAGTTAGTGTACCAATTAAACGACCGTCCACCGTTACCTCAAACTGTTTTTGCTGCTCTACAGCACCTACTTGCGATGTTTGTTGCCGTCATTACTCCTTCCCTTATTATTTGCCAATCTTTAGGCGTTCCTGCCGAGCAAACCAATACCATTATCAGTATGTCACTGTTTGCTTCGGGTATTTGTTCATTTATCCAAATCCGCACTATTGGTCCTATTGGTTCTGGTTTACTTTCCATTCAAGGCACCAGTTTTAACTTTCTCGGGCCAATCATTGGGGCGGGTTTATCTTTAAAAGCTGGAGGAGCCTCGATTGAAACCATGATGGCTGCGATTTTCGGCACTATTTTGGTCGCATCGAGTGCGGAAATCTTCTTATCTCGAATTTTACAGTACGCACAAAAAATCATTACTCCACTCGTGTCTGGCATCGTTGTGACTTTAATTGGCTTAACGCTGATCCAAATTGGCTTGGTATCGATTGGTGGTGGTTATGGTGCAATGGAAAACAACACCTTCGGCAGTTTAGATAACCTAGCACTTGCAGGTGTAGTGTTAGGTTTAATCGTGATTTTAAACCGAGCAAAAAACCCATACTTGCGAGTTGCTTCTATTGTGATTGCTATGTTTGTGGGTTGTATTGTGGCTTATTTCATGGGAATGCTTGATCTCAGCCAAACGGCTCATACCGAGGTAGTCGCTTTACCGATTCCAATGCAATTTGGATTAGGGTTTGATTGGTCGTTATTTATTCCTTTAGTACTGATCTTCCTGATCACGGCACTAGAAGCAATTGGGGATATTACTGCCACTTCAGAAGTTTCAGGAGAGCCTGTTGATGGCCCTGTTTATCTAAAACGTATTAAAGGTGGCGTATTGGCAGATGGTTTGAACTCAGCGATTGCCGCCGTATTTAATAGCTTCCCGAACTCAACCTTCAGCCAAAACAACGGCATCATTATGCTAACAGGGGTGGCAAGTCGTTATGTGGGTTATTTTATTTCTGGCATGCTGATTATTCTCGGTTTATTCCCTAGTGTCGCAAGCTTTGTTCAGCTCATTCCAGAACCTGTACTTGGTGGTGCTACCATCGTAATGTTCGGTACGATTGCCGCGGCAGGGGTTCGTATTATTTCTCGAGTCGATCTAGACCGCCGCGCAATTTTAATTATGGCATTGTCATTTTCGATGGGATTAGGTATTGCACAAAAGCCTGAAATTCTGCAATTTATGCCAGAGTTTATTAAAAGTATTTTCTCATCAGGTGTTGCAGCAGGTGGGATCACAGCGATTGTGCTAAGTATGATACTGCCGGCGAGTAAAGAAGATTAAAAGGCGGAGCGAATCTCGTTTATCGGGCGCTTCGCTGCTCGTTACTCGGAAAAGATTAAAGGCTCCTAGTCCCTAGTCCCTAGTTTCTGGTTCCTAGGAAGAGCCGCTCAGCGATCGCTGTGGCTTTTACATACACGAAACACACAAAAAAATGTCATCCCTGAGGAGCCGCAAGGTGACATCAGGGATCTAGTGAAAGCCTGCTATAGATCCCGGATAACTCGTCCCTCGTTTCCGGGATGACAACTTTTCCTGTTAAATCAATCTCTAATAGTACATTTTCTTCTATTCCTAACCCCGAGAAGTGAAACGTACTAAAACCTAGCACCATAACCGCTTTTCCTCGAAACTAGGTACTAGGAACTCGTATCCTGCTCCTACCCCTTTTTCTTCTTAGCGGTTGGAATACTGATCTGTACTTTCAAACCACCTTCGGTACGATTGGTTACTACGATCGAGCCTTGATGCTGACTGACAATACGCTTAACAATGGCAAGGCCTAACCCTGCACCTTCACTACTACCTCGCGCGGTATCACCTCGGGTAAAAGGTTCAAATAACGATGCCAGTTGGGCTTTATCAATACCGGGGCCATTATCTTCAACGGTTACCCAAACTAACTTATTATCCGCCGTCATCCCGGTAGATACTTTAATCCAACCATTACCATAACGTAATGCGTTCACGATTAAGTTAGACACCACTCGCTTAATTGCTACTGCCTCACCTAAAGCATAACGAATCCCTTCGGTAACCGTTAATTCAAAATCGGTACTATGTTTATCTTGCTCTGCAATCACCACTTCCGAGACAATTTGATTTAAGTTTACTGCTTGATGGTCTTTGGTATGTGCAGGTTTAAGGTAATCCATAAACTGGCTAATAATTTCATTACACTCTTCGGTGTCTTTAATCATGCTTTCCGCGAGGTAGTCATCTTGTGGTGACATCATTTCAGTGGCTAAACGAATACGCGTTAACGGGGTGCGTAAATCATGACTAATACCCGACATCAATAAAGAACGATCTTCTTCTAGGGCTTGAATACCTTTTGACATTTGGTTAAACGCTTTGGTTACCGCTAAAATTTCTGACGCGCCTTTTTCTGGTACGGGATCAGGAATTTCCCCTTTACCCACTTTCTTCGCCGCTTCCTCTAGTGCCACTAGCGGCCTATTTTGTAGGCGCATGAAAAACCACATTCCTGCAATTAATAACAAGGCAATTAACAAGCTATTGCGGAACAATGGTGCAAAATCTTTTTCAGTTAATTCGGTTAACGGAATCCGGATCAGGTGATCTGGTAAAGCATCAACTTTAAGCCATAGAACATAACTTTCAGCACCCAGAACTAAACGGACTTCCGTCGGAGAGCCTACTTCATCGCCCATTTCTTCGCTTAAAAAATCGATAACAGAAGCAACTTGAAATTCTTTGGCCTGTGGAGAATCTTCCGGGTAAATTGACACTCCAAGTTCCGCCAACAGTTCACGACGAAATGGTCGTTCTTGTTCACCAGTTTGTTTCAGCATATCTTCTTCGTCTAACATCAGACGAACTTCATGTGAAAGAATCCGGTTAAACTGCTTAAGACTAGGTAGTAACGCGTAGTTAAACACGATCATATAGGACAAAACTTGGCTAGCGATCAGAAGAACCACTAAGAAGAAAACGGTTTGAGTACGAGAACTGCGAAAGCGAAGCATGGGGAAGTACCGATAAAATAAGAAATAGAAAGGTTACTGATAATTACAAAGAAGTTTGATAGTTATTAGAGTAACCGTCAATAAGTTCACGTATATCGAGTTTAGGGCGCTTCGCTTCTCGTAACTAGACAAAACAAAGAGAGCTTCCTCAATACCTTACCGATAGTTATTCCAATAATACAAATTATCTGATTAGTGTAATTTACTATTAAAATAAAAGCGCGTTGCTTTACAGCTCTGCGCTTTTTCGAGTAACGAGCGACGATCCGTATTAAACCTTCTTCCCATCAGGAACAAAGACGTAACCTAAACCCCAAACCGTTTGAATATAACGAGGGTGGCTTGGATCTTCTTCTAACATGCGGCGCAGACGAGAGATTTGCACATCAATTGAACGCTCCATCGCAGAGTATTCACGACCACGCGCCATATTCATTAACTTATCGCGAGACATTGGTGTGCGAGCGTGAGTAACCAAAATCTTCAATACCGCAAATTCACCAGAAGTGAGTGGCATTGGCTCTTCACCACGGAACATTTCACGTGTACCTAGGTTTAAAGTAAATTCACCAAATTTAACGATTTCTTCATCTGAGCTAGGTGCACCCGGTGCTTCAACCGACTGACGACGCAATACTGCACGCAAACGTGCCAGTAATTCACGAGGGTTAAATGGTTTTGGCAAGTAATCATCCGCACCAACTTCGAGCCCTACAATACGATCGATTTCATCGCCTTTCGCGGTTAGCATCACAATCGGTAATTGATTATTATCTTTGCGTAAACGCTGGCAAATCGATAAACCATCTTCGCCAGGTAACATTAAATCGAGCACCATTAAGTGAAAATTTTCACGAGTTAATAAACGATCCATTTGTTCAGCATTAGCCACACTACGTACTTGAAAACCCTGCTCTGATAAATAACGCTCAAGCAATGAACGTAGGCGAGCATCGTCATCGACCACTAGAATTTTATAATTTTCTTGTTGCATTGAATTCTTCCTATTCACTATCTATGGTGATTTTCATCAATATACCCTATACCCAAGTGACTTCAAGAATACTTGGCTATAGATCGGGCCGAACATACACCTAATCGAAACTTTATTCAGAATACTTAAATATAAAGCTAATTGTCTTTAACTAAGTACCAGTTTGTAACAAATACATACCTTTTTTATGGCTTTATGCCCAATAACCTCAAAATATGAATTTCAATACTTGGAAATTACTTGCTGATATACCCAAGTGACTTCAAGATGCAGGTTTCAGCAAGAATAAAACAAGCTTTAGGTAAGGCAAATTGAACATGATCATAGTCATTCTATCTCTGTTCAATTTAACGCAGCATAAAGCTTGTTTTAACTTGCCCTTCGGGAGCTTCATCCAAACCTTTATGCTGCGTCAGATTGGTTCGAAAGGTGCTTACATTCCTTCGCCAATCTTTCTTGCCTAAAGGTTTGGATGATAGCTCTGAATTCTGCACCTTGAAGTCACTTGGGTATATATCGAATAGAATTCACACACCACTCTTTATCACCATCGGGAGTTTTCACTACCACTTCATCGTCTACTTCTTTTTTCAACAATGCTCGCGCCATTGGCGAATCAATCGAAATATAATCTTTAGCATCGCCGTAAATTTCTTCAGGGCCGACAATGCGAAATGACTTCACATCACCAGCTTCATTTTCAATTTCAACCCAGGCGCCAAAAAATACTTTGCCTTCTTGCTGAGGTGAGTAATCAACAATTGTTACCTCTGGTAGAAACTTACGTAAAAAGCGCACTCGACGGTCAATTTGGCGTAATAGTCTCTTATTGAAAGTGTAATCAGCATTTTCACTTCGGTCACCAAGGCTGGCTGCCCAAGTCACAATCTTGGTAATCTCTGGGCGTTTTTCATGCCACAAATGATCATGCTCAGCTTTTAATTTATTATAGCCCTCTCGGGTAATCAGTTTGGTTTTCACATCAATATCCTGAAAGTAACAGCAATTAAATGTTAATGAAGTCAATTATACTGCAAAGCCGATTGTTAATTTATCACTAACTCAAGATAATCCCTTGCTCCCTAGTCGATTAGCTTGCAGAATCCTAACCAACAGTAAGCATTATAAAGAGAGAAACCATGAGCCAACAGAACCAAATCTGTCAGATCATCGCTCAAGAATTAAATGTTCGGGTTGAACAAGTTCTTGCCACGGTCACTTTAATCGACGATGGCAACACTGTACCTTTTATCGCGCGTTATCGTAAAGAAGTCACTGGAGGGCTAGATGATACCCAACTGCGTAATTTAGATAGCCGCTTATCTTACCTACGTGAGCTTGAAGATCGTCGTCAAACTATTCTCAAATCGATCAAAGACCAAGATAAACTCACGCCAGAACTTGAAAAAGAAATCCTCGCTACCGACAGCAAAACCCGTTTAGAAGATCTTTACCTGCCATACAAACCAAAACGCCGCACCAAAGGGCAAATCGCAATTGAAGCTGGTCTTGAACCACTCGCCGATACGTTATGGCAAAACCCGCAACTCGATCCTGAACTAGAAGCCGCCAAGTACATTAAAGATTCGATTGCCGATACCAAAACCGCGCTTGATGGCGCTCGCGCTATTCTTATGGAGCGTATGGCAGAAGATGCGGACCTTTTAGACAAAGTGCGTACTTACTTACAAAAACATGCCGAGCTTCAATCTCGCGTAGTCAACGGTAAAGAACAAGAAGGTGAAAAGTTTAAAGACTACTTTGAGCATAATGAACTGATCAGCCGCGTGCCTTCTCACCGTGCATTAGCGATGTTGCGTGGCCGTAATGAAGGCTTTTTACAATTAAGTTTAAATGCCGATCCGGCACAAGAAGATGGCGTGCGTGGTTCCTATTGTGAAACCATTATTGCCGATCATTACCGCATTAATTTTAACAATGCACCCGCTGACAATTGGCGCAAACAAGTGATCAGTTGGGCGTGGCGCATTAAAATTTCAATGCACCTTGAAACCGAATTAATGGGCGCAATGAAAGAACGCTCTGAAATCGAAGCAATTGAAGTGTTCGCCACTAACCTAAAAGACTTATTGATGGCGGCACCCGCTGGCCCTCGTGCTACTTTGGGTCTAGATCCTGGATTGCGTACAGGTTCAAAAATTGCCGTGGTCGATGCCACTGGTAAAGTATTGGCGACCGAGACGATTTACCCACATCAACCGCATAATAAAATCGAAGCCTCAGCCAATACCATTTTAAAGCTAGTCAAAGCACACAATGTCGATTTGATTGCGATTGGTAACGGTACCGCTTCTCGTGAAACCGATACTTTTGTGGCAGACATTATCAAGCGTAATAACTTGAAAGTGCAGAAAATCATGGTCAGCGAAGCTGGCGCCTCAGTATATTCCGCTTCCGAGTTAGCCGCTAAAGAATTCCCGAATATGGATGTATCATTGCGTGGCGCAGTTTCAATTGCTCGTCGCTTGCAAGATCCTCTGGCGGAGCTTGTGAAGATTGATCCAAAATCCATTGGTGTTGGTCAATATCAGCACGATGTGAGTCAAAGCATGCTGGCTAAACGTCTTGATGCGGTGGTCGAAGACTGTGTAAACGCCGTTGGTGTGGATGTGAATATGGCTTCAGCGGCGCTTCTTACTCGCGTGGCCGGTTTATCCACCACCATTGCGCAAAATATTATTGATTATCGTAATGAACAAGGTCGTTTTGAATCGCGTACCGCTTTGAAAAAAGTGCCACGTTTAGGGCCTAAAGCGTTTGAGCAGTGTGCTGGTTTCTTACGTATTATGAATGGTAAAAACCCACTCGATGCTTCATCGGTTCACCCAGAAGCCTACCCTGTAGTCAAAAAAATTGCCGAACAAACTGGTAAAGCGACGAAAGCATTACTAGGTGATAGCGAGTTCTTACGTAATCTACGTGCGACTGATTATACCGATGAAACTTTTGGTCTACCGACCGTCACCGACATCATTAAAGAGCTCGATAAACCTGGCCGAGATCCTCGCCCTGAATTTAAAACCGCGACTTTTGCTGAAGGTGTTAATGAGGTTAAAGATCTCGAAATTGGCATGATTTTGGAAGGGGTAGTCTCGAATGTCGCCAACTTTGGTGCGTTTGTCGATATTGGCGTGCATCAAGATGGCTTAGTACATATCTCAGCCTTAACGGATCGCTTTGTTGCTGACCCGCGTGAAGTGGTTAAAGCCGGTGATATAGTCAAAGTAAAAGTGATGGAAGTGGATATTCAGCGTAAGCGTATCGCTCTTACCATGCGTTTAACTGATGAACCGGGTGAGCAAAACTCGCAACGTAGTGCTAAGCCGAACAATGATCGTCGTTCAGCACCTCGTCAAGCTCAGCGTCAGAGCAAACCTGAACCAACAAATGCAGCCATGGGTGGTGCGTTTGCGGCGGCGTTTGCTAAAGCGAAGAAGTAGATAATAGGTAGCGAGTTCCTAGTTTCGAGTTGCTAGGAAAAGCAAAAACTGGAGCAAGGTGCGTGAACACTTTGCTCCATGTTGCGAGAAAAGGCTTTTCCACGCTTCTCGTATTACGCAACACAAAACCGCTCTTTCGCTTTTCGGCTCCCGAGCGCAACGTACCCGCCGTATCCCGGCTCTTCTGCTATTGCTTTTCCACGCTACACGTTACAGTTTCTTTCTCTTTTCCTAGCAACCAGGAACTAGGAACTAGAAGCTGCTCTTATCTCTTTCAAATTCATTCCCCCCGTCAATCCCCTGTCAATAAATGTCAAATTAAGGCTGTCTCTATTAACATTTTTATCACAACACCTACAATTAAGCTTAAACACTCTAAAAACAAATACATGAGGGAATCATGAAATATTTAGCAGCAGTGGCAGCAGCGTCGGCTTTAATTCTTAGTGGTTGTGGCGGTTCAGATTCATCAGATAACAGTACGCAAAAAACCGCTAATGTATCTTTTGCCATATCCGATGCTCCAGTAGATGATGCTCAATCAGTCACCATCGCATTTACTCAAGTAGAGCTAATTCGTCAAAATGGTGAACGTATTATGCTCGATGTCGAGCCGGAATCTCCTGGAGTAGATTACCAACAGCTAGACTTACTCGATTACCAAGGTGCTGATTCTGAATTAATCATCACAGAAAAACCGATTCCTGTCGGCGAATATAAAAACTTAATTTTGCACATCAGCTCAGAGTCTAATGTTAACTTCGTGGTTGATAACAACGGTACCCAACCTCTGAAACAACCGAGCAATAAGCTACAACTCGGCGGCTTTACCGTTACTGAAGATGCCACTCAAGCGTTTACCATTGAGTTTGATTTACGTAAGTCACTTGTATTACGAGGCAACTCCAATAACAACAATGGTTACATCCTCAAACCACATGGCGTTTCTATTATTGATAATGAAAGTGCCGCCACGCTAAATGGTGCTATCACGACTATCACAGATACCTGTCTCGCGACAGAAGATAATTTTGTCTACCTTTATCAAGGTTCAGGTTTAGATAGTGCTAAGCTAGGTGATTTGTACGATGAAGGTGACGAAGAATTTAGTTCAACAGTACCAGAAGGCACCATTGCACCTTACGCAACTACCAAACTTGATGATGCAGGTACCTATGAATTTGGTTTCCTACCAAGTGGTGACTACACCCTGGCTTTATATTGTGCCGGTGAAGAGGATAACTCTATCCAGTTTGATGGTTTAACAATTCCTCAACCAACTGGCCAAGTGAAAGAAACCACTTTGGTTGAAGGCGAAACGACTACCGTTGATTTTTAAAACGTCATTCGTTGCACGAAAAAACTGATGTGAGGTGAGAGAGCGCTTCGCTTCGGGTTGTGAGAAAGAGCATGAACGTGACTCGGTCTTCGGGCGCGTTGCAGCTCCTTTCTCGAAAAAACGAAAAAACTGGAGCAAGGTGTGTGAACACTTTGCTCCATGTTGCGAGAAAAGGCTTTTCCACGCTTCTCGTATCACGCAACACGAAACAAGCTACTCGTAACAATCTCTTTTCGCTTTTCAGCGCCCGGGGCTCGTTATCTCTACTCCTCAATCCAGCCTTTGGCACATTCAACAGCACGCTTCCAACCATTATGACGGCGTTCACGCTTGCCATCATCTGCACATGGTTGGAATGAACGATCGAGCACTGATTTGTGTTTCAACTCATCAATACTGCCCCAAAAACCTACTGCAAGACCAGCAAGATAGGCTGCGCCTAAAGCGGTCACTTCAGTGACGACTGGGCGCTGCACTTCGGTATTCAATACATCCGATTGGAACTGCATTAGGAAGTTATTGGCCACTGCGCCACCATCAACTTTTAAGAAATCCAGCTTGATACCTGAATCGGCTTGCATTGCTGAAATCACATCCAGTGATTGATAAGCAATACTTTCCAATGTTGCACGGATAATGTGGTTACGGTTAACACCACGAGTTAAACCGACAATTGCGCCACGGGCATACGGGTCCCAATGCGGAGCACCTAAGCCAGTGAAAGCCGGCACCACATAAGCACCATTCGAGGTTTCAACTTTAGTTGCAAAGTATTCAGTATCAGCGGCATCGCCAATTAATTGCAGTTCATCACGTAGCCATTGAATCGATGCCCCCCCCATAAATACTGCGCCTTCCAGTGCGTAGCTCACCTCACCTTTTGGTCCACAAGCCAGCGTAGTAAGAAGACCGTTGCGTGAAGTCACTTTCTTTTCACCAGTATTCATTAATAAGAAACAACCTGTACCGTAGGTGTTTTTTGCTTGCCCTGCTTCAACACACATTTGGCCAAATAACGCAGCTTGTTGATCGCCGGCAATCCCTGCGATTGGAATACGAGTTCCGCCTTTACCACCAATGTTGGTTTGCGCGTACACTTCTGATGATGACTTCACTTTTGGCATCATTGACTTTGGAATGCCAAGCGCATCCAGTAATTTTTCATCCCATTCAAGCGTATTGATGTTAAATAACATGGTACGGCTAGCATTCGTTGGGTCAGTGACGTGAGTACGACCTTGTGTCATATTCCAAATTAACCATGAATCTACTGTTCCGAAAGCAAGCTCGCCTTTTTCAGCTTGCTGGCGAGCCCCTTCAACATTATCCAGAATCCATTTCACTTTGGTGCCTGAGAAGTATGGATCCACCACTAGGCCAGTATTTTCTAGAATGTACTCTTCCAGCCCTGCTTTTTTAAGCTCTTCACAAATGCTAGCAGTACGACGGCACTGCCAAACAATCGCATTATAAATAGGTTTACCAGTAGTACGATTCCATACAATGGTGGTTTCACGTTGGTTAGTAATACCAATGCCGGCGATTTCGTCTGAATGCAAACCACCCTTGGCTAATGCTTCAACTAAGGTTGAACTTTGCGTTGCCCAAATTTCCAATGGATCATGCTCAACCCAGCCGGCTTGCGGATAGATCTGAGTAAACTCACGCTGCGCACTGCAAACAATATTGGCATCACGATCGAGTACCACTGCGCGAGAACTGGTTGTGCCTTGATCTAAAGCGACGATGTATTTCTTTTCCATAATATTTTCCTACTTTATTCGTTTATTATTGTGCTAATTAAACATTCGTTGGTACTTGAGGTGATTGTTCAGCGGGATCATTAATCTCTTGTGGATCATTATTCAGGTAGAAGCCAATCACTTTTGGATATAACCAACCACCAAATGAAGCACCGAAGATTGGAGCAAGAATAGGCACAATAAAGTACGGTATATCTTTACCACCAGTTAACGCCATATCACCCCAGCCAGCAAGATAAGCAAAAAATTTCGGCCCAAAGTCACGCGCAGGGTTCATAGCAAAACCCGTTAATGGCCCTAGAGAACCACCAATTATCGCAATCAATAGACCGATTAATAACGGAGTAACTGCACCATTTGGAGCACCATTACGATCATCCCCTAACGCAAGAATCACAAACATTAAGACTGCCGTAATCACAAATTCGACGGCAAACGCACCACCAAAGCTTAACAATGGATTAGGGTAAGTAGAGAAGATGCCTGCTAACGCTAAACTTTCTTGTGAGCCGCGCACCATATTGTGAGCAAGTTCATAGTCAGTAAATAAGTTGCTATATAAGGCATAGATTAAAGCGGCAGAACTGAATGCCCCTAAAAGTTGAGAGCCGATATAAGGCAATACTTTTCGTTTCTCAAAACCATGAAATAAGGTTAAAGCAATCGTAACCGCTGGGTTAAGGTGTGCCCCCGACACGCCTCCAGCGCAGTAAATAGCAATCGCGACCCCTAAGCCCCAAATGATACTAATTTCCCATTGGCCAAAGCTTGCTCCTGTTAACACTAAAGCAGCCACACACCCGACCCCGAAAAAAATCAGTAGGCCAGTACCGATAAATTCCGACAAACATTCCCCGAGCAATTGTTTTCTATTATTTGTAGACATATTGACGACCCATTCTTATTTTTTAGTAGTGTTAGAGCCAATTGACCCTAGTTATTGGAAGAATTCGCTGCTAAACCTACAATATGTTTCATTTATGTAAACAAACAATCACCATAAATGTGCGTACGCTCATACTTTTAATTATTCGAACAAAAACGAACGGCAATAGATTTCAAAAATCACTAATAAAAATCAACAACATATGAATTTCAAATAATTAAAACCAAAATATCAGCAATAATAAACCAATCAAAAACAATAACTTGACTATAAAAAGGACAGATATTTGTACAAAAAATATTAAAATAGATCTGGACAGAAATTTTATTTTCGGTAAATTAAACCAAAATGCTCGAACGAACATTTAATCGCTAAATTCGAACAGAGGTTAAGATGAACAAGCCAGAAAATGTAAATACAGTGTTAGACATCATTGTTGTCGGTGGTGGGATCAATGGCGCAGGAATCGCTGTCGATGCTGCAGGTAGAAACTTAAAAGTCGGTCTTTATGAATCAAGTGACTTTGCTTCTGCCACTTCGTCTGCCAGTTCGAAATTAATTCATGGCGGCTTACGCTACCTAGAGCATTATGAATTTCGTTTGGTATCAGAATCGCTCGCTGAACGTGAAGTATTACTGAAAAAAGCCCCACATATCGCTAAACCTATGCGTTTCCGCTTGCCTCATCGCCCATTCTTACGCCCTGCATGGATGATCCGTGCAGGCTTATTCCTTTACGATAATTTAGGCAAACGTGGCTTATTTACTAAAAATGAAACGCTTAAAGGTAGTCATGGCGTAGATTTTCGCTCGACCAATGTTTTAAAAGAAGAAATGGTCAAAGGATTTGAATACTCAGATTGCTGGGTCGATGATGCGCGTTTAGTACTCCTCAACATTCAACAAGCGGAGCAATATGGTGCAGAAATCAAGAACTATTGCCATGTAGAAAAAGCCGAGCGCGTCGGAGATTTATGGCATGTCACCTTATTAGATAAACGAACTAATACTCGCTTTACGCGCCAATCTCACGCATTGGTGAATGCAACTGGCCCTTGGGTTCGTAGCTTCATTACCGAAAATATGGACGCTCAATCGCCTTATGGAATTCGCTTGATCAAAGGCTCCCATATCATTGTGCCGAAGATCCACAGTGAAGAACAAGCTTACATCTTACAAAACGATGATCAACGCATTGTGTTTGTGATCCCTTATCTTGAAGACTACTCATTGATTGGCACCACTGATGTCGAATATAAAGGCGATCCTCGCCAAGTAGCGATTGATGAGCAAGAAATTAACTACTTAATCGACGTAGTGAATAAACACTTTATTCATCAAATATCGCCAGAAGATGTGGTTTCAACTTACAGTGGTGTACGTCCATTATGCGATGATGAATCAGATTCACCACAAGCCATCACACGTGACTACACATTATCTCTTGAACAAGAAGGGGAAGAAGCACCATTACTGTCTATTTTTGGCGGCAAGTTAACCACTTATCGTAAACTCGCAGAATCAGCAATGACACAACTGTCACCTTTCTTCCCTCAAATGAGCGACAGCTGGACGGCAGAATCAGTATTACCTGGCGGAGTCGGCTACGATGAGAACTTATTGGCAATGAAACTGCGTCAGCAATGCCCTTGGATGAATGACAAAACCTTACGTCGTTATTGCCATCAATATGGTGTACAAGCCCAAGAAATGCTTAAAGGTATTACGTCTGAATCCGAGATGGGACAACACTTTGGTCAAGGGGTTTATCAATGTGAAATTGATTATTTGTTTGAACATGAATATGCCTATACCGCCGAGGATATTTTATGGCGTCGAACTAAGTTAGGTGTCGTGTTATCTCAAGTTGAGCAAGCATTAATCAATGATTACATTGAGCGAGCAACTCAATCGAATTTATCTCACGAAACACATGATAAAATGCTCGATTGCGCACAGAAGATGGGATAATTATAACATTTTGAACATTACTTGAGTGTATACAATCGGATAAATTGCCTTTCATAGAGCGAATCACGTAAACTAGTTTTTCATATTTTAGTGGCTAGGGTTAGAAGGAAAACAGCGTGAAAGCGAGTGAAAGGCATAAAAAAATCATCGAACTAGTCAAAGCTCAAGGCTATGTCAGTACCGATGATTTAGTAGAAATGTTTGATGTGAGCCCTCAGACTATTCGCCGCGATCTAAATGAATTAGCTGATGCCAACAAAATTCGCCGTAATCATGGTGGCGCAACAATGACGAATAGTGCGGAGAATTCGCCTTATAGTGATCGAAAAGTAATGAATCAAAATGAAAAAAATAATATCGCTCGCGCACTGGTCAAACACATTCCTGATGGCTCGACTCTATTCATTGATATTGGTACTACGCCAGAATCCGTCGCTAAAGCTTTACTTGAAAGCCACCAGCAACTACGGATCGTAACGAATAATATTAACGCTGCGATTATTTTGATGAGTAAACCGGATTTCAAAGTTATTTTAGCTGGCGGTGAAGTACGCAATAAAGATGGTGGCGTAACCGGTGAAGCGACACTTGATTTTATTTCTCAATTTCGTTTAGATTTCGGTATCTTAGGTATCAGTGGCGTCGACTTTGATGGCTCACTACTCGATTTTGACTACCACGAGGTGCGAGTAAAACGTGCGATTATCGAAAACAGTCGCGCGGTATTCCTACCCATTGATCATTCTAAATTTGGCCGTAATGCGATGGTTAATTTGGGGAAAATTGAAGATGTCGATTTGATTGTCACCAACCAAAATCCACCGCAAGAAATCACGGCTTTGATTAAAGATTTAGATATTAAGATTGAAGTAATAAAGGCATAAGAGTTTAAGGTTGTTGGTTTCTAGAAAGAGCGATCTCTCGATCGTTGAGGCTTTAGATACAACGCAAAACTAGATAGATACGCACGACTTTTTTGTTGCGTGTTACGTGAACGCTTCGCTCCGAGTTGCGAGAAAAATCAAAGCAGATACTCAGCCCAAAGAGCGTCATCCTGAACGGCGCTCCTACGTCGCTTTTCAGGATGACAATGTTTTATTCTGTCTTGCTTCTGCTAGAAACTAAGAACCAGAGACTAGAAACCTTCTTTTCCATCACTCAAAACTTGTGCTTGTTGAACCAACCACAAACTCCGTCACCTTCTCACAAAATAACTCATTCTCAGTCATAAAAGGCGCATGAGACGACGATTGAAAAATATAGTTCTGACTATTCGGTGCGTATTCACCCACTAAATCCGCTACTTTCTTTGGTACTAATCCATCTAAACGGCCATACAAACGCAACATTGGAGCTTGAATATCCGATAGTGCGGGACGTAAATCGACACTCGCCAAAATATCTAACCCAATGGCTAACGCTTCAGGGTTGGGCATCGGACGTGAAAAGACCTGCTTTTTAATTGCTTTGACGTCTTGCCTTGCCGATGGACTACCTAAAGCTTGCAAGGTCATAAAGCCTTCGATGGTTAGCTTAAAATTATTGGTCAGTTGTTCGGTAAAGTCAGTTAGTACTTTAGGCATAATGCCTCGCCAACCTTTTTCGGAGGCAAACTTTGGTGAACTGGCTAACGTGATCAGCTTATCGACTCGCTCAGGATGCTTTAATGCAATATTGGTTGCCACCAACCCACCAAGAGACCAACCAAGATAGACCGCTGTTTTCGGTGCTTGGGCTAACACTTGATGGCAAATATCATCAAGATCATCTGCGCTTGCTTCATGGCTTAATCCATAACCGGGTAAATCAACACTATGGACGCGAAATTGTACCGATAACACATCTATTGTTTGTTGCCATACCGCGCCATTCATTCCCCACCCGTGGATAAGAACGATATCTTGCCCTTCACCTTGCGATTGCCAATGCAGTCGTGTCATTGCCTTTTCCTACTAATTTCATACCTAGTCGATAGTGTTCTGGTTGATGATGACATCATTGATTCACTTTTTCATTTTTAACTTAAATAAAAAGACGCCAATGAAATTACTCGAACGCATAAAACGAGGATTACCTCGCCAATGTCATTTATGTCGCTTAACCATCAAACCACAAGATGCGCATCCATTACATAGTTTATGGTGCCAACATTGTGTTGAACGTTTTATCGATACCACTCCTCGCTGTCAACGTTGTGGCCTGAAAACCGTTACTCGAGTAGAACAATGCGGTCAATGCTTGGCGCAACCTCCCAAATGGGATCGCTTATACTGCATTAACGATTATCAAGCGCCACTAAAAGGTTACATTCAAAAGTTAAAATATCGTCGCCAGTTTTGGTTAGCTAACGATCTTGCCTTGTTACTTGATCCCGTGATTACAGAACCTTGCCATGAACTCATTCCAGTCCCGCTACATTGGCGTAGACAGTGGTCACGCGGCTTTAATCAAAGCTTTGAAATTGCTCAACAACTTGCAAGGCATTGGCGAAAAAGAGAATTTAATTGCCAAGTAAACCATGGTGTTTTTCGGCGAATTAAGGCAACCCCACAACAAAAAGGATTAAGTAAAATTGAGCGTCGGCGTAATACTAAACGTGCCTTTTTACTACGTGAAGCGCCCTTAACTCAACATGTAGCATTGGTTGATGATGTCGTCACGACAGGAAGTACTTTAGAGCCGTTATGCCTATTACTCAAAAAAGCAGGCGTGAAACGGATTGATGTGTATTGCTTATCTCGAACACCCACACCGAATTAATTAAGCTTTCTCTAGCTAGATCAAGTTTGTAGAAATTATCAGTAAATTGGTTTGATCCATGCGGTAAGAGGAGTAAAATAGCCGAAAAGCCCACTAAAATAGTCAGGTATTAGCCGTGTCAGATACAATTACTATTACAGAAAGTGCTCAAGAGCATTTTGCAAAACTACTGGAACAACAATCTAATGAAACTCATATTCGAGTTTTTGTGGTAAACCCTGGTACACCTAACGCAGAGTGTGGCGTATCTTACTGTCCACCTGAGTCGGTTGAATCATCAGATACCATCTTTGAATTCAAAGGCTTCAACGCTTACGTTGATGAACTGAGCCTACCATTTTTAGAAGAAGCAGAGATCGACTTTGTAACCGATAAAATGGGCTCACAGTTAACGCTAAAAGCGCCAAATGCGAAAATGCGTAAACTGGATGACGATGCCCCACTAATGGCTCGTGTTGAATATGCGATTCAAACCCAAGTTAACCCACAACTAGCAAGCCACGGCGGCCATGTTAGCCTAATCAGTATTTCTGATGATGGTGTTGCACTGGTTCAGTTTGGCGGCGGTTGTAACGGTTGTTCAATGGTGGATGTCACGCTAAAAGAAGGCATTGAAAAGCAATTAGTTGAACAGTTCGCAGGTGAATTAACGGCTGTACGTGATTCAACAGAACACCAATCAGGTGAACACTCGTATATGTAAGACGAATATCGTTTCTAGGGCGCTGCGCTTCTCGTAACTCGAAGCGAAGCGCTCTCGGATCTCGCAACTAAGCTTCTATCTTTTCCGAGAGACGAGCAACGAAGTGCCCGACAAACGAGTCACGTTTTTTCTTCTTTTTTATCCTTGCTTCAATATCTCATCCCAACCAATACTCTCATCACCCAACACAATAAAGTTCGGATTTTCTAACGTATCACGTTCGTTATACGACAACGGCTCTAAGCGAGTAGTGAGAATTCGGCCACCAGCTTCTTCTACGATACATTGGGTTGCTGCGGTATCCCATTCTCCAGTTGGTCCTAAGCGGATATAGCAATCCACCGCACCTTCTGCAACTAAACAGGCTTTTAAAGCGGCCGAGCCTAGTGGTACTAATTCATAATTACGCGCTGGAGAAAGCTTTTCCGTAATACGGTTGATATTTTGGCGACGACTGATCGCAATGGCAATCGGTTGTTCAGGTTGTTCGTGCTTTAAGGTGTGGATACGTAAGCTGTCATCCATTTCAGGGATCTTCCAAGCCCCTTTACCTTGATAAGCAAAATAGGTCACGCCTGAAACGGGTGCGTAGACCACGCCCATCACTGGATGATTATTTTCAATTAGCGCAATGACCGTTGCGAAATCACCACTACGGGCGATAAACTCTTGAGTACCATCAAGTGGGTCAACTAACCAATATCTCTGCCATTGTGAACGTTTTTTGAGGCTAATATCGGCATCTTCTTCTGATAGAATCGGGATGTTTGGCGTCAATTCAGCCAATTGTTGCATAATGATTTTATGGGCAGCTAAATCGGCGGTCGTGACGGGCGTATCATCGGCTTTGGTGAATTCCTGATATTCTTTATTTTGATAAATTTCTAAAATTCGCTGACCGGCTTCGCGGGCAATGCTGATCACTTGAGGAATAAGATGAGAGAGATCGCTTTGCGTTGCAGCCATGATTAGCCTTCCTTATTTTTATCACTTGAGAGTATTCGTAGTGCCAGCATTAAAGCCGTGATGCTGCGAGCTTCGCAAAAATCCATATGAGTCAGTAACTCTTCAGCTTGTTTCAATGGCCAACGGATCACTTCTAATTCTTCAGGTTCATCACCTTGTAAGCGTTCTGGGTATAAACCTGTGGCGAGAAATAGCGTCATTTGACTAGAAAAATAGGATGGCGCTAAAACGACCTGTTTAAGTGGTACGAATTTTTCTGCCCCCATGCCGATTTCTTCTTTTAATTCACGATTCGCTGCTTGCTCTGGCGTTTCCCCCGGATCAATTAACCCTTTAGGAAAGCCTAACTCATAACGATCGGTTCCAGCGGCATATTCACGAATCAACAATAAATCACCTTGCTCTGTAACCGGTACTGTCATGACACCACCTCGGTTACTTGGCTTCATACGTTCGTAAGTACGCTCTTCACCATTTGAGAAACGAAGCTCTAAGGATTCAATGGCAAATAAACGTGATTGTGCCACCACTGAACTTGATAAGATCTCTGGCTTTTTATGCTTTGTCACTTCATCTCTCCATTATAATTTTCCGGCAAAACTAAATTGATAACGGCCTTGTGCATTCGGCTCACCTAACCATTTTAGTTGCTCTGTCATTGATGATGGGAATTCAGCACCCGGCTTAAACCATGCCAAAGATTCATAACGAGCTTGCTCATTTAAACTCGCTTTAAACTCACTCATCACTTGCGGATTATTTTGCTTACCCAGCACTTCAATGTTTTGTGCCTGGCAAGTAATGTCTGCAATCACTGGGCCGGGCGTTAATTGACCAATCGGTGAGATAATGTCACTACCAGTCCAAGCAAGACTACCGGTCGCTTCTTCACACCATGGTTGTGCATACTTTAGTGAGGCAAGTGATAACTCTAAACGGCCTTTTAGCTCTACCGGTACTTGAGTTGGTATATAAGCCAGTACTTGCTGTATCGGTAATGACGCTAGAACATTATTAGCATACACACCAGAAAAACCAACCCCAACAAAACCTTTTCCATCCAGTTTAATGCTACTACCTCGGCCAAAGCGAATTTGGTATTCCAACTTAGCGGCCAATAATTTACTGGCTTGAAAATCCCAAGAAAGGCTACCGTATGATTGACGGTTTATTTTAAGTTGTTGAACTTGTCCCTGCCAAATCGTACCACTAATTCCAGTCACTTCTACGCCACGTTGAGCTGGCAATTGAGCGTAAACCCAAGACGCAGGAATATGTACCACTAAACTTGTAATCAGCATCAATACAAAAACCAGTAGGTACCATTTCATACTTTTCACAAATCTAATCCTTTCACAAACGTATCGCTATTAGCTATGTTTACAAGAGCTCTGAATACAAGAGCCATGCAAAAGCAGCTAACCACGCTGAAACTGTAAGCGGTTGACTTCAACCATACCGGCTTTATCTGAACGGTTAATATCTAAAAATAACACTTGTAGGCCATACTGATCACGCAGCTGAGCTAACCAATTGATTAAGTTATTAAATGGCACCGGTTGAATCCATACTTGCAGCATATCATCACGCGGTTGCATACGGATAAGTTCGATATTAAAACGAGTAGCGGTCGATGAAACCACTTGGTTTAATGGTTGACTACGTTGTACACCTTTAGAGCCAGTTTGCGCACGCAATGTGACAATATGATTGGCAGATTGAGTCACCCAACCCAACAATTGTTTTTCATTATTTAAACGCATCTGAGCTTGTTCTGTACGATCACTTAATGGTTGTAAGATCCCCCAATACAGAAAGCCTACAGCAAATAATCCACAGCAAACTAATACGAGTCGTTGCTCCCTAACAGAAATACTGTGCCACCAGCGAAGTACCGGAGTTATAAGAGCGGTTAATTTGTCATTCATGAGCCACTCCCTTTATTTTTAATGACATAGCTGCCTTGAACTAAATCACCATTTTTATTCAATTGACCTTGGCTTACTTCAAACTGCTTAGCCAACTCTACTCTCAAACGCTCAAATGATTGGAAATCATCACTTTGGGCATTTAAACGAATTTCTTGACGAATACCATCAAATTGCACGCTTTGTATTGTGACCGATTTAACAGTCTGTAATGCTGGCGGCAACTTGGCCATCCAACCCAACATAGAAACCCCGCCGCCTCCAGAACCCGATAAAGCATTCTCTTCATCTTGCATTAAACGTTTTAAATAGCTAACGGTTGGAATGCGTTGTCTATCAGGAAATACGCTACGAAAAATCCGTTCACTCTCGGCTCGATAAGCTTGAGTTTGCGCTTCTATTTGTTGAACTTGCACCGTTTGCTGCACCAGCAATAATACCAATAGAATACTCGCGGCAATCGCCACCTTACGCCACACTCGTATATGCTTAAACCATGACGATTGTGCTTTAAATGATCCCGTTAATAAGTTGGCTTGTGATTGAATGGCTCCTTGCGCTAACGTCAACATTGCCATCTCTTGCGGTGCAGAAATCCACCGCCCCGGTAAATCGGCATGTTGCTCAGGCAGTTCGCTATAACTATAAATAGTGAAATGCTCACCGGTAGAATGGACATGCTCTAAAGCATCAACACTAGACTGTGCTTCCGCAATAATTTCTTCGCTCGATAACATAGCATTGTCAGCAGAGTCACCATCTTGCGCTTGATCCTCAGGTTGCTCACTATCTTGCAGTAAGTTTTCAAAACTTAACGCATCACCATCGGGATCGAGCCAACCTGACGCTAAAAATACATCTAACCAATCATCATCAACCGCCGCACCCTTCACATCGCTTTTACGCATTAGCCATTGATGATTAATGTGCATTGCGCTGATGTAGTTATCTTTTAATGGTAAAGCTAGGCAATCTGGCAGTACTTTTTTCAGCTCAATACCATGCGATTTAAATTCATCAACCCAATCAGCCAAATATTGCTGCTCAATCGTGGCAACAATCGCCTGATCTCCTTGCTTTTTAATCACACTAAAGTGCATACGCTCAATATCTTGCGTTAGCTCATCTTCCATTAAGAATGGCAACATCGATTGTAATTGACGCCCAGCACCCGATGGAATTTGAATCGGGGTAATTAATACATCACTACTTGGCAAGAGCGCGATCACACTACGTTGAACGCTATAATCGACTAATTCACCTAATTGCTCTCGGTTAGATAATTCACCCGAAGCAATCACTTCTTGTAAGCTTGGCGACCAAACTAACCAAGGTATTGGATCAGTTGGATTACTGCTCAGCTTGATTGTCAGAAACTCGTTCACTGATCCCTCCGAAACGACGACGTATTACTTGCGTCGTTTTTTTATCTGAACTGTAGATTAAGCTACGCAGCCTAACCCTTGAATCTTCTACTTTAATTTGCGCATCTAACTCAAAATATTGACTAGTCACCGAGAGAAAAGGACTGACTTCACCGGTAATATTGGCAGGTACTCGGGTAATTTGTGGCTCATTTAAGAAGCTTTCCACATCTTGCCAACCGTCATGTGGTCGATTTTCAATGAGTTGTTGCGCGTCACTTAGGCTCAATGAAGGTTGAAACATCCCAGCGAGCAACAAGGCTTGCTGAGGCTTTAAGGTATTCACATTAATATACAAATCGGTACTCGGTAGTGCGCAAGCCACTCGATTTAAAATCCTCATCGCCGGAGCGGTAACTTGATTAACGGCTCTTAATTCACTGCTATCAGCAATCAGGCCATCTGGAGCATCATAGCTAGGTTGAAACCCTTGATAGGTAGCACCTTCCACACCACTTTGAGTACTCACTTGACTATCACTATCGACATACTCTTTAATCGAATCAGCGATCACTTCCGCTTGGTAATTATCAATGCCTTCTTCTTGCAGCATGTAGGCCAATGCTTTTAGTAAATATGGTCGCTCGGAAGTATTGGTTGCAGGCAATGCCGCTAGCGCATTAACATTAAAGCACGCCTGTTTATCCACTATGCTACCGAGTGCCTCGCCATTTTCTAATGGATACCGAGTATCTTCAATTGCCCAAGCCTGACTTAAATTAATATTATCATCACTGTCTTTATAACTTTCTTCGATGGCAACTTGAGCAAGTGCTTCTACTCCCATGCTATACCAGTAAGCTTGTTGGTGATTTAATAAGTTGCTGGCACGATAAAATTGTGTCGACATTCTTTCTGTCATGGTTGCCGCAATTGCTACTAGCACCGCCACCAGCAATAACACAAATATAAGCGCTACGCCTTGCTGACGCTTAATACTCCTAAATGAACTACGGCCAAATGAACCTCGGCTAGATAAATTACGAGAAGAAACCAACATTATTGCGTTACCTCCTCATCCGAACTATTGGCTGTTGAAGCCTGACCTTGCGCGGTTAAATACACCCGTCGGATCTTGGTGTAATCCTTTAACTCCAGCGTGACTTCCACCGCTTGTGGCAGTTTGTCTTCTACTTGCCAAGTTTCTTGCCAGGTATTGTTATCGCTGCCGTAAAAACGAAAACTTAATTCTTCAACATCGGCTAATAGTGATTTATGTAATGGCTCTTGCCCTTCTGGTGTATCAGGATAACGCCACCATACTCGCTCTAATTGGTTGTCTACCACCCGATAACCAACCTTAACAATCTCACCTCGAGGGAAAGCTTGCTGAGGGTTCTGCCAACCAAGCCGTGTAAACAAAATCCCTTGTGATTGAGAATCCAATAAATATTGATCGGCATACAATAAACGGTTGCCATTTGAATTAGCGCGTCCTTTAAATGAACGGGCCACCATTTGGCGAAAGTCACTGTCCATAATAATCATCGCTCGTTGCATTTCTTGCAGACGAGCTGTTTTCTCAGCCGACTGTTGATTACTACGTTGAACTTGATTCACTACTTGATAGGCTGCAATGCTCAAACTAGCAAACACCATGATGGCAACCATCACTTCTATCAAGGTAAAGCCCTTGTGGAATGCTTTATGGTTTAACTTCTTCTTACGGCTTAACATAAGTCCTCACCGTCATCAGAGTATTTTTACGCTGTGGATCCAAAGAAACACTCACATCCACCGCTTTGATTAAATCTAATCCTGTTTTAACGGGAGTTGCTGTCCAATACCAGGTTTGTCCGGCAAATTCTTCTTCGCCCTTTTTTGTCGCAGTAAACGATTCGGACAAATGCACCATCGCTAGTTGGTTATCTACCACCATACTGGCAAAGGTTTTTTCTTCTAAGTAGCTTAGAGTATTGATATGTTGAGTCACCGCACGAATTACACTAATCGCGGCAGTGGCGAATATCGCCAACGCAATCAAGACTTCCAATAAAGTCATGCCTCGAACTTGCTTACGACGATTCATTACCCTCTCCCGGCGCCAATAGTTGCACGACCCCTGCTTCTGAAACTTTGACTCGCCAAGTTTGCTCTGATTTTTGATTAGGCTCTGAGGTGAAAGTTAATAAAAATGGTGTCACATCACCACTAGATAATACATAGACTTGTGGTGGTTTAGATTTTTGTTCAGCATCTTCAAAACGGTCTTCGTAAAAATCCTCTTGCTTAAAAAGGCTATCGCTATCGCCCCACGCTTCACTACCTAACTCAAAACTAAAGGTTAAGTCTTCTGGCAATGTGGTTTCAGTAAAATATTTACTGTTTTCTACTTTCTGCCACCCGTCTTCACCTAATTGCATGTAGGTATAAGTCCGTTTTTTCTCATCGAAACGTAAACCATAATCTTGGCCATTGAGAATCGCATCATCACTGAGTAACTGCAGCCGTTGGAAGAATCGTGAAGCCTCTTCCTTAGCTTGGTCGTTATTACTCTGCGGTAAAGTTTGCACCACCGCTAACGCACTTAGTGACATTAACACCACGACTAACAGTACTTCGAGTAAAGTAAAACCACGCTGACGCTGCATTGTGTTCCTTAGGTTTTGTTGCGGTTTTTTAGCCGTCATTCTATGCATGAGCCTAAGCGAAGAAGATACGGAATCTTCCTACAGCAGTTGATAAACAAAATGTTGTAGGAGATCCTGAACTACGCTCCTACGTCGCTTTTCAGGATGACGGATTCGAGCTACGAGAAGAGAAGCGACCGTAACCCGAGCAACCGTTTTATAATTACTGAAAATCTTGAATATTCCAGTTACCAATATCTTTTTGTGAGCCATCATCACCGCCTTCTTGACCATCTGAACCTAGAGTAAAGATATCAACCGTACCGTGATCGCCCGGGCTTAAATATTGATAATCGCCACCCCATGGATCACTAGGAAGACGCTTAATATAGCCACCTTCGCGGTAGTTACGTGGCTCAGGGCTACCAGTTGGTTTACTCACTAGTGCATCCAAACCTTGATCGGTAGTGGGATAAACGCTGTTATCTAACTTGTACATATCCAAGGCATTTTCTAGCGCCACAATATCCGTCACGGCTTTTTGTTGATCAGCTTTTTCTTTGTTACCTAATAGATTCGGGACAACGAAGCTGGCTAAAATCCCCAAAATAACGACGACAACCATCACTTCAAGTAAGGTGAAGCCAGATTGTTTTTTCGTCGATAAATTTAATTTTTTACTCATAATGACTCCTAAATAGATGAGTTTATTTCTCAAATTTTGATTTTCGTAATTCGTATTGCGTCTCTCGTGATGTAAATAAAAGTTCCTAGTTTCGAGTTCCTAGTCCCTAGAAAAAGCAGACCGTGATCGTTGTTGCTTGTACACCTGACTGACAACACCTCATAATCTTTTCGTCTCCCGATCGCAGCGTCGTAGAGCCTCGATTCAATGCTCTACCTAGAAACTAGGGACTAGGTACCAGGAACCGCTCTTTATTTTACTTAGTCACCAAATTATTCAATTCCAATATTGGCATTAAGGTTGCGGTAACGATAAACAGTACAATACCCGCCATAGCAACAATCAATAATGGTTCAAAAATACCTAAGGCCATATTGACCAAAGATTCAAAGTCTCGATCTTGGTTGTCAGCGGCGCGAATCAACATAGGCTCAAGTTCGCCACTTTGTTCCCCACTGGCGATCATGTGTAGCATCATCGGCGGGAATAAACGAGTATTCTCAAGAGATTTACGCAAGCTCGTCCCTTCACGAACTTTATCCGCGGCATCTAAAATCTGCGCTTTAAAATATTGATTGCTCATCACATCTGCCGCCACTCGCATCCCATCTAAGAGAGGAATCGCACTCGATGAACAAATCGCTAAGGTTCGAGCAAAACGAGAAGTATTCAGCCCTTTGGCCACTTTGCCAATAACAGGTAGGGCTAATATTCGTTTATCCCATGCCATACGAAAATCAGGTTTCTTCAATGCAACTTTTAAGCCTATGATCATCAAGACAATCAAGCCAAGAACTAATAAGCCCCAATGTTGCACAAAGTTACTGGCAATCAGTAAAAACTCTGTCGACATTGGCAAGCCTTGGCCCATTTGCACAAATTGGTCGACAATTTTAGGCACAACTGCCGCAAGTAAGAATGCCACTACGCTAATAGCAATTAACGTCAGCATCATAGGGTAGATCATGGCTTGTTGTAGCTTAGAGCGCATCTTTTGACGATTTTCAGCGTAGTCGGCTAAGCGATCAAGAATTGCATCCAAATGACCCGATTTTTCACCTGCTGCAACCATGGCACAAAATAGATCATCAAATACCGCAGGGTACTCAGCCATGCTGTCTGATAAGGTATAACCCTCAACGACTCGTGAACGAATACTAACCAACATATTACGAATATGGGGCTTTTCTGATTGGTCGGCTACTGCACGAATGCACTCTTCTAGCGGCATGCCCGCTTGTACTAGGGTGGATAATTGACGAGTAACTAAAGCTAATTCATTGGTACTGATACCACGTTGAAAACTAAAACTACTTGATTTTGTTCGTTGTGATTTGGCTTTAGTTTCAATCACCTCTGTCGGCATTAAACCTTTTTCTTTAAGGCGTTGACGCACTTGGCGAGCATTATCCCCTTCCAGTACGCCTTTCTTCTGCTTACCTTTTGCATCGAGTGCTTTATATTCAAACGCCGCCATTGATTACACTTCCTTGGTCACGCGTAGCACTTCTTCCAAAGTGGTCATTCCGCGACGTACTTTAGCTAAACCATCGTCACGAATACTTGGCGTTTTGGCGCGAACCGCTTTTTCGATCACTTGTTCGCCCGCTTCCGCGTGAATCAATTCTTGGGTTTCATCATCAATTAGCAATAGCTCATGAATACCAGTACGGCCACGATAACCTTTATGGTTACAATGCTCACAGCCATGTGGTTTATAAAGCTCTAATGGCTCATCGGCACTCACCCCAAACAACTGCTTTTGTTGGCTATCAGCTTGGTAAGGCTGTTTACAGCTTGGACATAGAGTCCTAACCAAACGCTGCGCTAACACACCGAGTAACGAAGAAGAAATTAAGAAAGGTTCAATCCCCATATCACGTAAACGGGTGATCGCACCAATCGCGGTATTGGTGTGTAGTGTCGACATAACTAAGTGGCCCGTTAAGGAAGCTTGTACTGCTATTTGCGCCGTTTCTAAATCACGTATTTCGCCGACCATCACCACATCTGGGTCTTGACGTAAGATCGCACGCAAACCACGAGCAAAGGTCATATCGACTTTTGGGTTTACTTGAGTTTGACCGATTCCATCAATATCAAATTCAATCGGATCTTCCACGGTTAAAATATTACGTTCACTACTGTTTAACTCTTGCAAACCAGCATACAAAGTCGTTGATTTACCCGAACCCGTAGGACCGGTCACCAAAATAATACCGTGTGGCCTAGCAATTAAATGACGAAATGCCTCGTGGTTTTTAGGGGTCATGCCTAGGCTATGTAAATCTAAGCGAGTGGCGTTTTTATCCAATAAACGCATTACTACTCGTTCACCATGGGAAGATGGCATAGTCGATACACGTACATCAACCGCGCGGCCACCGATGCGCAATGAGATCCGGCCATCTTGTGGGACACGCTTTTCAGCAATATCAAGTTTAGACATAACCTTAACGCGAGAGACCAAAATCGGCGCGAGTTTACGGCTCGGCGATAATACTTCACGCAACACACCATCAACTCTAAAACGAATCGATAATACTTTCTCGAAGGTTTCAATATGGATATCTGAAGCGCCTTCTTTAATCGCTTCACCTAGCATGGCGTTAATCAATTTAATGATAGGTGCATCATCTTCTGATTCTAATAAGTCTTCGTTCTCTGGCAATTCTTCTGCTAATGAAAAGAAATCATCATCCGCACCGATATCTTCCATCAACTGACGAGCTTCTGATGAATCACGTTGATAAGCATCCGTCAGTCTATTTTCAAACTCATTGGCTGTCAGTTTCTGTGGCTTAAATGATTGCCCAGAAGCACGGCGTATTTCGAGTAACACTTGCGGAGTAAGCGCCCCACAATAATACAAAATACTTTGTTGTTGCTTGTTATAATCCAACACCACTTGATGACGTTTAGCATAAGCAAAAGGCAGACGAAACTTAGGACGAGAGTCTTGCTCATCCATCAACTCTGGCGCCATATCTTGTGCTGAATCGACCATTATTGATTACCCTCAGCCTGAGTGCTTTCACTGTCATTCAATTGTTCAAGGAAAGCTTGAATTTCAGCAGGTTGACGACCACCTTGACCAAATTTAGGCAACACAGGTGTTTCCGCATTTGGAAGCAATTTTAAGCCTTTTTGCGCTTTATATAGCTGTTCAGCGCGGATGTAATTGTATTTACGGCGCGACAGACCATCGATCGACATTCCGTCGCGAATAATGGTTGGCTTAATAAACACCATTAAGTTCTTTTTCTCTTTGGTGGTATTGGTATAAGAGAATAATACGCCTAAATAAGGAATATCCCCGAGTAGTGGCACCTTCGAGACGCTCTCTTGCGCTCGTTCATCAATCAAGCCACCAAGTACAATCATTTGTCCATCCTGCACCATGACAGAAGTATTAATTTGGCGCTTAGCAAAACGCACATCCACTGCACCATTCGCACCGAGTACATTGGAAACTTCTTGCTCAATTTGCATTTGAATCGAGTCACCTTCGTTAATTTGAGGTGTCACTTTGAGTTTGATACCCACTTCTTTACGATCAACAGTTTGGAATGGGTTTGAGTTATCAGAGCTTGCGGTCGAGCCCGTCACTACAGGAACTTCTTCACCGACAATAAAGGATGCTTCACTGTTATCTAATACCGTAATACTTGGAGAAGACAGAATATTAGAGTTACTGCTGGTCGCCACCGCACTGATCAAAGCAGTCCAATCACCTTTTACAATACTCAAGGCTGCGCCATTCACACCACTTAATGCTGCGGCTAAAGTTGAGAAGTCACCTTGTGTATCAGGGTTAACGGTTGTATTACCATTAGAATCAATAACCGTTGAACCTGGTACATCTTGCGCTTCTTTAATACCCACTGCGACTTGACCAATCTTGGCATTTGCATTGGAGTACTGCACCATACTGCCAGTTTCTAAATTACCGTATTGCACACCGAGATCGATACCTTCACCTTCAGCAAGTTCAACAATTAAAGCCTCAATCAATACTTGCGCCCGGCGAATATCCAATTGGCTAATCACCTCTTGAAGTGCTTTCATAATATCTGGCGGAGCGGTTAGTACTAAGGCGTTGGTGCCTTTATCTGCCGTAATCATGACTTTGGTTTTACTGGTACTGCCAGCACCAGCTTGAGAATCTTTTTCTGCTTGTAGATTTTCAGATACTCCAGTTAATACATCCACTAAGTCTTCAGCTTTGGCATAGCGCAAATACACCACGCGATTATTACCTTTACTGGCCATTTCAACATCAAGTTGGCTGATCAGTTTTTTCAAACGCTGACGAACTTTCGGATCACCAGAAATCAAAATTGAGTTAGTTCGCTCATCGGCGACTAATTTAGGTTGTAATAATTCAGGCGTATTCTTGGCATCGGCACTTTTACTGAGAGAATCAACAATACGCACCATTTCAGTAGCTGAGGCGTTCTTTAGCTCCACCACTTCGACTTCTTTGTCACCCGCTTGATCAACTCGTTTAATAATTTCCGCTAAGCGATTGACTACCGACGCTCGGCCCGTTAAAAGAATAATATTCGATGGATCGTAGTGCACAACGTTACCGGCACCAGCGTTATCATTTAGCTGACGTAAAATGGGAGAAAGCTCTCGAACTGAGACATTTTTTACAGGTACGACACGAGTGATTACTTGGTCGCCAGAAATTGTCGAATCATTTCCCACCACGGGCACCGCCGCTGTTTTGGCATCTTTATCTTTAATCACCTTTAAAATGCCATTATCCATTTCGATTACCGCATAACCGTAAACTTCCAACACATTTAAGAAGAATTTGTAATATTGCTCTTGGTTGAGCACATCATAACTGCGCACATCAATTTTTCCGCGTACCGACGGATCGACAATAATCGTCTTTTGTAAATTACGCCCGACAATATTAATAAACTCTTGGATATCGGTCCCTTTAAAACTGGCACTAAAATCTTCTGCAATAGCAGATACCGATACCAAACTTGTCATTACAATTAGCGAGACTTTGCTCAACCACTTTTTCACACCATGCTCCTGCTCACCTGAGGTGACGTTGCCATACTCTTCGTCGCTAAATGAGTTTTAGTCACGAATTGAGAATCCATTTTAAAATTGAATATAAATATCATGAGTCTGACCATCTCTTTCCACGGTTAGGTTCCATTCCATAGACTCTAAAGCCGTTTTCCATAGTGCCGCCATTTGCGACTGGTCAGTAAGATCTTGTCCGTTTAATGCTGTAGCAATATCACCATCTTGTAGCCCTACCTGATCAAACAATGCTCTTTCACTGCCCGGGCGTACTCGATAGCCTTTTAATTGCCCTTCATCCATTACTTGTGAAAGGCGAATATATTGAAATATTTTTTGTGGATCTGAGGAAATCTCTTGGCGAATACTATCTAAGTCTGCCACATCATCTTTCGCCACTTGATTCTCAGCAGGTTGACGCACTACCGATTGAGGCGATTTATTATAATCAATACCTTGTAGCATCAAGGTTTCATCACGCCCTTGATTACTTATAATTACTCGATCTACATACACCGCACTTAACGTCACTCGTGTACCATCAATGGTTTCGCCAATTCCGTAGGTCGCTTGTTTACCTTGATTAGCAATAATCGCTAGGCTTAATTTATCGTTGCTACTGGCGACCGCCCCCACTAACGTTAAATTCAAACGAGTTTGCGGGGCATCTTGGGCAACTTGTTGTTTTTGGGTTGGCGTTTGAGTATATAAGCCAAATAAATTAGCACTTAAGAGTGGGGATAATGTATCGGTTTGACTATTAGAAGTAGTTTGAGAAGCAATTACATTCGGTGCCGACCAACGAGCAACATGAGAGGCTGGAGACAATAAACCCCATAATAAGATGCCGACTACCCAAGCAATCAGAGCCGTTAACAGCAAAGTCATTAAAAAGCTTAATTGAGCTTGATTTTTTATCCAACGATTTGCCAATTGCGTCCATTGTTGTTGGATATTGTCTTTTGACACCATTAGAGATGACACCTTAAATTCGATTCCATTCTTATTTACTTTTCGAAGCTTAACCTTAACGGTTTAAAGGGATTAAACCAAATTAATTCATTCGATCATGTGTTAATAATCAACATTTATCGCCATATTATGCAGAATCATTCATTAAGTTAACAATTCTGATAGTTTTATACCCATTGAACCAATGCAGACAACGGAATCGAAAATTATATCCCTAAATTATTACATCTTTCGATGTATACCTTGAAAATGTCAAAAACCACCTCCATTTGACTCATACTATACGTGTATATCTGTTACTCACTTTACTGTTAACCCTTCGAGGTAATATCTCAGAATGAGTTCACAAACTTTATCTGTTCGTTTAGACAAATGGTTATGGGCCGCCCGTTTTTACAAAACACGATCCATTGCCAGAAGCATGGTTGAAGGTGGCAAAGTTCACTATAATGACCAACGTAGTAAACCAAGCAAAATTGTTGAATTAGGAGCGACTATTCGTCTGCGTCAAGGTAATGAAGAAAAGACCGTGATCATCGAAAAGGTTTCCGACCAGCGTCGAGGGGCACCTGAAGCACAAACGTTATATACCGAAACGCAAGACAGTATTACCAAGCGTGAAGAAAACGCTCAAAAACATAAATTGAACGCACTGTATAGCCCAAGCCCAGAACGACGTCCTGATAAAAAACAACGACGTAATCTCATTAAATTTAAACAACAATAAGCCCTGGCTAGGAGTCCCAAACTAATGGCAAATAACCTTTTACATCGCTACTTATTCGAAGATTTGTCTGTTCGTGGTGAATTAGTACAACTTGATACCGCTTACCAACAAATCATTGCCAACAAGGATTACCCACAGCCGTTACAAAACTTATTGGGTGAACTACTTGTAGCAACAAGCTTACTTACCGCAACATTAAAGTTTGAAGGCTCAATTACTTTGCAACTACAAGGCGATGGCCCGGTTTCTTTGGTCGTTATTAATGGCGATCACGACCAAAAAATGCGCGGTGTTGCACGTTGGGAAGGCCAAGTTTCTGATGGCGCAAACCTTCACCAGATGATTGGTAAAGGACATTTAGTGATCACTATTTCTCCCGATAAAGGCGAACGCTACCAAGGCGTAGTAGGCTTAGAAGGAGACACACTTTCAGAAGTATTAGAAAGCTACTTTGAACGTTCTGAGCAATTAAAAACTCGTTTATGGTTCCGTACGGGTGAACATGATGGTCAAGCACATGCCGCAGGCATGTTATTGCAAATCATGCCTGATGGTACTGGCTCAGCAGATGATTTTGAACATTTAGAAAAGCTAACCGAAACTATTAAGAATGAAGAGCTATTCTCACTAGAAGCCAATGACGTCCTTTACCGCTTGTATAATCAAGAAAAAGTACAGTTGTTTGAAGCACAACCGGTTGAATTTTTCTGTGGTTGTTCACGTGAACGTAGCGCGGGCGCTATTGCAACCGTGGCGAAAGAAGAACTAGATGATATTTTAAAAACGGAAGGCGAAGTAGCCCTGCATTGTGATTACTGTGGCAGCACTTACTCTTTCGATGCAGCACAAGTCGATCAAATATTGACCGCAGCGAAGAAAAACCTACATTAATTTATTGTATACAATAAGTTACATGTGACAAACGACAAGCCGACTCAGTTCGGCTTTTTTTACCCCTAAAATCAGCTATTAATTCCACATCTATCTCCATCTTTAAGCACTTATTTTATTCAAGATAATAATCATAGTGTTCTTGACTCCACCTTTTTATGCTCTGAAATTTGCTAAAATCACAATAGAGCTCAAATAAACCACACGAAGAAAGTGGTTATAATGTGTTCATTACCTAAAATTATAATATTCCCTACAAATTTCCTATTAAGGAGCATCTATGACCGTTATGGAAAAGAGCACTACTGTAGCCCAGTTGGATCTCACAACTTACGGCATTACTGGCACAACCGACGTTATTCGTAACCCTAGTTATGAACAACTGTTTATTGAAGAAACCCAAGAAGATTTAAGCGGCTATGAAAAAGGCATTATTACTGAACTCGGTGCAGTTTCAGTTGATACCGGCATTTTCACTGGACGATCACCGAAAGATAAGTACATCGTAAAAGATGATGTTACTAAAGATACACTCTGGTGGTCAGATCAAGGTAAAAACGATAATAAACCCATCACACCTGAAGTGTGGGCTGATTTAAAATCGTTAGTCACCACTCAACTTTCAGGTAAACGTATTTTTGTGGTCGATTGCTTCTGTGGTGCTAATCCGGAATCACGATTAAAAGTTCGTGTGATCACAGAAGTCGCATGGCAAGCTCACTTTGTAAAAAATATGTTCATCCGCCCAACTGAGCAAGAATTGCAAACATTTGAACCCGACTTCATCGTCATGAATGGAGCCAAAACCACCAACCCTAATTGGCAAGCCCAAGGATTGAACTCCGAAAACTTTGTCGCTTTTAACTTAACCGAACGTATTCAAATTATCGGTGGCACTTGGTATGGCGGTGAAATGAAAAAAGGGATGTTCGCCATGATGAACTACCTACTACCGCTTAAAGGTATGGCATCAATGCATTGCTCTGCCAACGTAGGTGAAGACGGTGACGTGGCAATTTTCTTTGGCCTATCAGGCACAGGAAAAACCACTCTATCTACCGACCCGAAACGTCAGCTAATTGGCGATGATGAGCATGGTTGGGATGATGATGGGGTATTTAACTTTGAAGGCGGTTGCTACGCCAAAACCATCAAACTATCGAAAGAAGCAGAACCGGATATTTATAATGCAATTCGCCGTGATGCATTACTAGAGAATGTAACGGTTTCAGAAGATGGCATTATCGATTTTGACGACAACTCAAAAACTGAAAATACTCGTGTTTCTTATCCGATTTACCACATTGATAATATTGTTAAGCCAGTCTCTAAAGCAGGCCATGCACAAAAAGTCATTTTCTTGACCGCCGATGCTTTTGGAGTGTTGCCTCCAGTTTCAAAACTGACGCCAGAGCAAACTAAGTACCACTTCTTATCAGGATTTACCGCAAAACTAGCAGGTACAGAGCGTGGAATTACCGAACCCACCCCAACCTTCTCGGCTGCCTTTGGCGCAGCATTCTTAACCTTGCACCCAACGCAATATGCAGAAGTGTTAGTTAAACGTATGAAAGCTGCTGGAGCAGAAGCTTACTTGGTAAATACCGGTTGGAATGGCAGTGGTAAACGTATTTCAATTCAAGATACTCGTGGCATTATTGATGCGATCTTAGATGGCTCCATTGATCATGCACCAACGAAGGTTATCCCAACCTTTAATTTAGAAGTACCAACTGAATTGCCAAACGTCGATAGCCAAATTCTCGATCCTAGAGATACTTATGTAACGGCGGAGCAATGGCAAGTTAAAGCTGATGAACTGGCGCAACTCTTCATTAAAAACTTTGCTCAATATACTGACAATGATGAAGGTAAAGCCTTGGTTAAGGCTGGGCCTCAACTTTAATACGTTAAACGAAAAGTAACGACATAAACCAAAACGAGATTCCTAATGGTTTCTCGTTTTTTTATACCCACAATCAAAGCAGGAATAATTGTACCTAAACTAATAACTGCTTATACTTCATAGCTCTAACTGCCTCACTAATGGGGATAGGAATACACAGGACGTTACATGAGAAAACTGCTAGCCATTATTGTTGGCTTGATTTCATTAGTGATTGTTGCTCTTTCCGCTTCTTATGCGGCCTTACACACTAAATATGCCGCTCAGGTAGTCAATATTGCTCTTGAATATGCTTACCAAGGTGATATCCAAGTTCGTGAGGTTCACTATTCATATCAAGAGCCTAAGCACCTACAACTTGACGGAGTGTTGCTCAAAAATGGAGATGAGGAACCCATTCTAATCGAAAAGATGGATATTTGGCTCGGAAAGCATGCTTGGATAGACAACCGACTACGAATTGATAATGTGCTAGTTGATGGCCTCACTCTACAAAACGGCTGGCCGAAACTAGGATTTTCGAATTATATCCAATTAAATAAATTATCAATTGCTAACATCGACTTTGCAGATAACAGCTGGGTAGGGCGTGACGTTAATATCCAAATTAAACACCCGAAAAAGCGTGACGATAGACTACTGCCTTTTTATGGTGAGATTCAACTATCCGCCGGGCAATTCTATTGGCAAGGTGAAGCTATCAATAATTTATTCCTTGATGGTGATATAACACCTGAGCATTCCACCTTTTACGATATTCGCTTCCAGTGGCGTAAAGGCCAATTTTCGGCTCAAGCCACAAAAAAACAATCACAAAAGCAATGGCAACTACCCCGTGTAACGATTAACGGACTACGCTTACAGCAAAATAGCCTCGATAATATTAGCCAACAAAGTATTGATTGGTTTAATCAGCAAGCAATGGCAATTGATGATCTAGAAGTCAGCAATTCCAGCATCGAAGTGCCTAATTTTTCAGTTAATAATATTAAGCTAACGGCTGAACAGCTTCACTTACCATTTGCTCTTTGGCAGCAGCAAAATGCCTCTATTTTTGCTACTGCCGATACAATGAGTGCTTTTGGTCAAGCAATTCATTCACCGGCTTTAGATATCAATTTGCAGCCGAATATCGCCAACATCCAAGATGTTTCGTTAGAGATGCTACAAGGCAACCTGCACATTCAAGGTAAAGCCACCCCAACCGGTTTAGACTTGTCACAACTCAACATTAATAATATGAAATGGATTCCAACAGCAGAATCTAAACAGCTGGCACTGGATTATTTAAACCATTTACAGTCTCTCCAAGCCAAGATGCTGACCATTAACAATGTACAGTTTATCGACCTAACTACATCTCCAGCTAAGCAAGCAACGGGGCTAAGCATTGAGGGTGATAACCTTGAAATAAAAAAACAAGGTCACTGGGGTTTATGGCAAGGTGAGTTAAGCATTAGTGCGAATCGAGCTAGCTACGATAGCGTTAACAGTAAGAACCTACTGGTCACTATGCGCAGTGAAAAAGGTCACTTTTGGTTAAATAAACTGTTTATCCCATTAGAAAATGGCTTAGTCAAAGGGTCTGGTGAGATGGCATTTAGCCAAAAAAGTCAGCCTTGGAAGCTTGATGTTGATGCCTCAGGGATCCCACTGCGCTTTTTCTCTCGTTGGTTTGATTTACCAATTCATCTCGATGGTATTACCGATTTCACAGTGAAAGGTGAAGGCCTATATGGCGATCAATTAATCTTCAACCATAGTGTCACCGGACAACTAAATGCGAGTGTGACTCGCGCCACCAGCGATGATGATTTCCAAACATTATGGCTTCGTAATCAAGGTATTAAATTACCACCATTAACACCACCACAAGATCCTACAACAACAGACACGGAAGATAAAACGGCACAAGTAAAACCAGCAAAACCGAAAGATAAAAAAGTCCAGTCAGTCACCATTAGTGACATACATTTAGTGGCTGACCGAGGACGTTTATCACTAAAACCATTTAAGATCGAAGGCAAAGATTTCTCGGCTCACTTAGGTGGTGAATACGACTTTTTATTCCCAGAAAAAGGCAACCTACAATATCGCTTAGAAGGTGAATGCCAAGCTTTGGTGTTTGATTTACTCAGCCATAAAGACTCCGTGTTAGTGGAGAATAATTGCCACTAAATCGATGTAAGCTCAAGTTATATAAATAAAAGGCGGTAATAGTTCAGCTATTACCGCCTTTTTTCATACTTTTTGTTTATAAAGAAGTTGATTGTAGAATACTACTTATCGAAAATTTTCGCCTTGTTCTCAAGCCTTTTTCCTACGCAATTTCTGACCACTTAATTAGTGTGATTGGTATTATTTAACCAGCGGCGCTTCACCTAAAAAGTCAGTCATCAACATATAAGTGCCGGTAAATTCTACCGCCGCTACATCACCACTATAAACGGTGACTTTCACGATCACCCGCGCACGGCGCCCACTGACTAAACGATCTAAGTCACCACTAATACCATCTAAAGACGTCACCGCAACCGGACTTTGTGTCACAGGGGCACGAAAACGCACTTGGCTATCGGCTAAAATAATATCGGCTTCTAAGCCTTTCTCGCGCATTAATAGCCAGGCCATTCCCCAACCGGTTAATGTGGTCAAAGTAAATAATGAACCCGCAAACATGGTTTCATGTGGATTGATATTTGGGTTGAGTGGTGCTGAACATTCAAATTGATAACCGGTATATTGGCTAATACGAATCCCCATCGCAGCACAAATGGGAATTTCTTGTCGCCAGCGTTTTTGTAATTCATCACACCAATCGGGGCGACGAGATACATTGGCGCTCGCTTTCAAACGCTTTAACATTTGTTGGTGGCGCGTTGGGCCTCTTTCATCACTTAACTCACCCTGGCTTTCAAAACCATTTTTGGCGTAAAAATTAATCGCATCTTCACGTGAGTTACACACTAACCGCTTAGCACCTTCCTGCATCGCATACGACTCTAATGCCACTAAGATCAATGAACCTAAGCCTTTACTTCGATGATGAGGATGCACCGCCATATAACGTATTTGCCCTTCACTATTTGGCGTTAAATACATACGCCCTACCGCCATAATGCGGCCTCGACCATCGACAATCATACGATGAGCACTCATTTCATCATATTCATCACGCTCAGAACCTTGTGGCTGATGAAATGGTTCTCGCAGCATTTGCCAACGGAAGTGATAATATTTTTGCAAGTCAGATTCGTTTTTTGGCGTCACTAACTTAAACATGTAAATCCCTTACTATTTAATATTCGTTTATTAGGGCCTGTTGACCTTTCGTTATTATTTTAAACTTGTAGCCAGAAAGTCACAGGACCATCATTAATTAGTGCAACCTTCATATCAGCAGCAAATTGGCCATTTTCAGTATGAACATCAGCTTGCTGACAACACTCAGAGAAATAATGGTATAACCTTTCTGCTTCTTGTGGCTCAGCGCCTTTAGAAAAGCTTGGGCGCATGCCTTTTTGCGTGTCAGCTGGAAGCGTAAATTGCGATACCACTAAGACCTCACCACCCGCTTGCTTTACATTGAGATTCATCTTACCTTGTTCATCTTCAAAAATTCGATAACCTAAAACACGTTCGCTCAAGCGTTTGGCTTTTGCTTCATCATCGCCTTTTTCTACTCCTAGTAGCACCAATAAACCTTGATTAATACTACCGACAATCTCACCATCTACCTTAACACTGGCTTCACTGACTCTTTGAATCAAAGCAATCACACATTATTCCTTTTACGACTAAATTTTTCTTTAAACTTTTGTAGTGGGTGGTATGACTCTTCATCGTACCAATCTTCTCGTTCGCCTAGGCTTGCGGTCACTTCCGCACCAACCAATACAATAAACCAACACAAATACACCCAGACAAATAAAATTGGGATCGCGGCTAATGCACCGTAAATCAATTGATAGGATGGAAACTCTGTAATGTACATCGCAAAGCCTTTTTTCGATAACTCGAATAATAAACCTGCCACCAAAGCACCTGTACATGCATGAAGGAATTTCACCTTAATATTTGGCACTAACATATACAAGACGACGAAAGTCGACATCGACAATATCATTGGCAAAATTCGGTAAATACCACTGACCACTTCTTGGCTCAGGTATCGCTCAGAAGTGATATAAGAACTGATCGCCAAACTGGCCCCCATTAACAAAGGCCCCAAAGTTAGCACCATCCAATACATAGAAAATGAATAGACTAAGCGGCGCTTGCGTTTAACTCGCCAAATGAAATTCAGATTTTGATCGATATTAGAAATTAGCATCATGGCAGTAACAAATACAAAGAAGCCACCTATTGCCGTCATGCTGGAAGTATTCGATATAAAAGTATTGAGGGCATTTTTTACCGCATCACCGGCAGCTGGCATAAAGTTCAGAAAGACGAACTCTTGGATTTGTTCAGTAATACCTTGAAAAACAGGAAATTGAGATAAGGTTGTGACCAGAACTGTCACCAATGGCACCAGTGATAGCAATGAAATATAAGCCATATACCCGGCATTCACCGCTAGACGATCACGAATGATACGATCCTTGAGGTACACCAAATAATGGATACATACACTGATTTTTTTGTCCATCATCACGTCCCTAATGATATTAACTAAGATGGTCACTTTAACAGAATGAAGCACTTTAAATAGAATAATAAAAAAGCCGATGCATTGATAGCATCGGCTTTAATTGCGTATAAACGCTTAATCTAGCATAGCTTACTTAGGAGCACGACCTGCACGTTTACGGTCATTTTCAGTCAAATGACGCTTACGGATGCGGATGCTTTCTGGCGTTACTTCTACTAGCTCATCATCATCAATGAATTCTAAAGCTTGTTCCAAAGTAAACTTAATAGCAGGAGAAAGCGTTTGAGCTTCATCAGTACCAGAAGCACGAACGTTAGTTAGCTGCTTACCTTTCAGACAGTTAACAGTTAAGTCGTTGTTACGGTTATGGATACCGATAACTTGACCTTCATAAACTTCATCGGCGTGTTCTGCAAATAAACGGCCACGATCTTGTAAGTTAAACAATGCGTAGGTTAATGCTTTACCTGTTGCATTAGAGATTAATACACCGTTACTACGTTGGCCAATTACGCCGCCTTTATGGTCGTCATAACGCTCAAACGTATGGTAAAGAAGACCAGAACCTGAAGTTAGCGTTAGGAATTCAGTTTGGAAACCAATCAAGCCACGAGAAGGCATGTAGAAGTCCATGCGGACACGGCCTTTACCATCTGGTGCCATATCAGTCAGCTCACCTTTACGGATACCGATGTTTTCCATGATGCCACCTTGGTGCTCTTCAAGCACGTCGATAGTCACTTTTTCAAACGGTTCCATTAGTTTGCCATCAATTTCTTTCTCAATAACTTCAGGACGTGATACTGCTAGCTCGAAGCCTTCACGACGCATGTTTTCAATCAAGATAGAAAGGTGAAGTTCACCACGACCTGATACTTTAAATTTATCTGGATCGTCTGTTTGCTCAACGCGTAATGCTACGTTGTGCACTAATTCTTTTTCTAGACGCTCAAGAATGTTACGTGAAGTCACGAACTTACCTTCTTTACCCGCGAACGGAGAAGTATTTACTTGGAACGTCATCGTTACTGTTGGTTCATCAACAGACAGTGGCTTCATTGGCTCAACATTGTTCACATCACAGATGGTGTCAGAGATTTTAAGCTCACCAAGACCTGTAATCGCAATGATGTCACCGGCGTTAGCTTGTTCAACTTCATGACGCTCAAGACCTAGGTAACCTAGAACCGTACCTACTTTGCCGTTACGTTTTTTACCATCCGCACCAACGATGGTGACTTGTTGGTTTGGTTTAACGCTACCACGAGTTACACGACATACACCGATTACACCAACATAAGAGTTGTAATCAAGTTGAGACACCTGCATTTGCAGTGAACCTTGAATATCAACATTTGGACATTCAACGTTATCAACGATCGCTTGGAATAGTGGTTCCATGTTCTCGCCAGTTTCGCCTTCTTCTAGGGTTGCCCAACCGTTTAGTGCTGATGCGTAAACCACTTGGAAGTCTAACTGCTCATCAGTTGCACCTAGATTATCAAATAGGTCGAATACTTGATCCATAACCCAATCAGGACGAGCACCTGGGCGGTCAATTTTGTTGATCACAACGATTGGCTTCAAGCCGTGCGCGAATGCTTTTTGCGTTACAAAGCGCGTTTGAGGCATAGGACCATCAACTGCGTCAACGATAAGAAGCACTGAGTCAACCATTGACATGATACGCTCAACTTCACCACCGAAATCGGCGTGTCCTGGAGTATCTACGATGTTGATACGGAAGTCATTCCAGTTAATTGCAGTATTCTTAGCAAGAATGGTAATGCCACGTTCTTTTTCGATATCATTTGAATCCATGACGCGCTCTTCAGCTTCACCACGAGATTCAAGTGTACCCGATTGCTGTAAAAGCTTATCAACCAAAGTCGTTTTACCGTGGTCAACGTGCGCGATAATCGCGATATTTCTTAACTTATCAATCTGTGGAGTAGTCATGGAATTCGATTCACTTATAAAAGACACCCAGACATTGGGCGAACTTGATTAAAAAAACGGTCGTAAATGTACCAGATTTTCCGAAAAAACCTAGGAATATGTCACATTAGCGGCCAAATATTACCCGAAAATGACCATTTTAGTGTAAACCACCTTGATCACTTTCGCTTAATCGTCCACTTATCTTTGACTAAACGTAAAAAATAGCCAACCTAGTCAATGAGATAGCTCAAATATCCCCCTCTATCTTTTAAAGCCGCATAAAAATATATCCCTAAGTGACTTCAAGATGCAGAATTCAGAGCTATCATCCAAACCTTTAGGCAATCTTGAAGTTACTTGGGTATAGGAATAATGCGCTCTACATACCATGTTGCATATTTCCCCTAGTTTTTGCATTGACAAACCGATCAATTCTCGGCTGAATAGAACGAGTTATTTAACCGTTTGCATCACCATGGCGCATAACGCACCAAAATAATGCAACCGACGCCCAAAATGGTGCAACCCAATGCACCCTATTGGCATAAATAATTTTATCTTTATGTTTTTAAAGGATTTATTTTTTTGGCACGATTTTAGCTTTATTCAAAGTATCGTTGATTACTTTTTATAGAATCAAGATCGCTGAAAGCTAGATTCATTCGTTTGAATCACTTTTATCGTTCAAACAGTATTAATAACACCGGAGGTTATCCAAGATGTCAGTAGAAAATGTACTCTCTCTGATCACAGAAAACGAAGTTAAGTTTGTTGATTTACGCTTTACCGATACCAAAGGTAAAGAGCAACATATTTCAATCCCTGCACACCAAGTAGATGCTGACTTCTTTGAAGACGGTAAAATGTTTGATGGTTCTTCAGTTGCAGGCTGGAAAGGCATCAACGAATCAGACATGGTAATGATGCCAGACGCATCAAGCGCAGTACTTGACCCATTCACAGAAGACGCAACGCTAAACATCCGTTGTGACATTCTTGAGCCTGCAACAATGCAAGGCTACGACCGTGACCCACGTTCAATCGCAAAACGTGCTGAAGATTACATGCGTTCAACAGGCATCGCTGATACAGTACTTGTTGGCCCAGAACCAGAATTCTTCTTATTTGATGACATCAAATACGGTAATGACATCTCTGGCGCATTCTTTAAGATTGATGATGTAGAAGCCGCTTGGAACACCGGGACTTCTTATGAAGAAGGCAACAAAGGTCACCGTCCAGGCGTGAAAGGTGGTTACTTCCCAGTAGCCCCAGTTGATTCTTCTCAAGACATTCGTTCTGCAATGTGTCTAATCATGGAAGAAATGGGCCTTGTTGTTGAAGCGCACCACCATGAAGTAGCAACGGCGGGTCAAAACGAAATTGCTTGTCGTTTCAATACGCTAACTGAAAAAGCTGATGAGATTCAAATCTACAAGTATGTAGTACATAACGTGGCTCACGCTTACGGTAAAACAGCAACCTTCATGCCTAAGCCACTCGTTGGCGATAACGGTTCTGGTATGCACGTTCACCAATCTCTAGCAAAAGACGGTGTAAACCTATTTGCTGGTGATAAGTACGGCGGCCTATCTGACTTAGCGCTTTACTACATCGGTGGTATTATCAAGCACGCACGTGCAATCAACGCCTTTGCTAACCCATCGACTAACTCATACAAGCGTCTAGTACCAGGATTTGAAGCGCCAGTTATGCTTGCATACTCTGCACGTAACCGTTCTGCATCAATTCGTATCCCAGTAGTACCAAGCCCGAAAGCGCGTCGTATTGAAGCTCGCTTCCCAGATCCAGCAGCCAACCCATACCTAGCATTCGCAGCATTGCTAATGGCTGGCCTTGACGGTATTAAGAACAAGATCCACCCTGGCGATGCTATGGATAAAGACTTGTACGACCTACCTGCAGAAGAAGCCGCTGAGATTCCAAAAGTAGCAGAATCTCTAGAAATCGCTCTGAAAGCACTAGATGAAGACCGTGAGTTCTTAACTTCTGGCGGTGTATTCTCTGATGACTTCATCGATTCATACATTGCTCTAAAATCAAAAGATGTTGAGCGTGTTAACATGGCAACGCACCCATTAGAGTTTGAACTGTACTACTCAGTATAATCAAACTGGTTTACCTGATCAGATTTACTCTGTAACGGTGTAAACCCAATGAAAATTTTAGGCTCGCCTCTCAGGTGAGCCTTTTTTTTATTGTGGTCGCGTAACCATCAATTAAGCTACTAATAAGCAATCATCAACACAACGATAACGGTGCCCATTATGAAACGGATCCACATACCAGTATTGTTATTTAGCCTGATCATGGGTCAAGCAGCTCTGGCAGGGCAAGTTTACAAATGGACAGATAGTAAAGGAGTGACACACTTCAGTGATACTCCACCACCAGAAAAAGCCAACAGCAAAGAAGTGCTTTCGTTACCAGATATCAAAGCACCGGCGCCAGAGCCTCAATACAGTGATAGCACTCAAGTTGCCCAAGCTCAAAGCTCAGCGACCAGCTTGCTTGATTCACCAAAAGATCAAGATGTACCAGAAACTGAAAATATGGCAAATACCACGCCCCCTGCAACAAAAAGCGAATTAGCTGAAGATAAGCACAACACCACAAAGCAATCAGCAGAAGCGGATAAAAAAATTGCTCTAAAGATTATTAGCCTACAAGACGATCAAACAATTCGCAGTAATCGAGGCTTTATTACAGTGCAAGTCGAGCTCAATAAGAAGTTAGAAATCGGTCAATCACTGCAATTAATGATGGATACGCAACCTTATGGTGCGCCACAAACGCCACCTTTGTGGGAACTAAAAAATATAGATCGAGGCTCACATACATTTTTGGTGAATGTTGTCGAAAGCGGCAAGGTTATTGCATCATCTAATACAATCACAGTGCACCTACATCGAACAACTGTGAAGTAGAAGTATGATCTGCAAAGCATAAGTTGTTAACCCTAGTTAAAATAAGCCACCAGCTTAGCTAACTATTTAAAAACAAGAATTGAAAAGCGTATTTTTGTTTGTGCTCAATTTTATCATGCTCCATACTGAAACGTTCAGGTGCACCTTTTTAGTGCAATACAATGGGTGTGAGCATAATGACCAAGCAAACAATTCAAAGTGATGAGCTGGTTACCACGATTCTTGGTAATATGGTAACGGCAACCTTATTACTCGATGAAAAATTGACGATTCATTATGCCAACCCTGCGGCAGAGCAATTATTTTCTCAAAGCGCTAAGCGACTCCTTAACACCGCCTTATCTCAATTAATACAGCATGCTTCAATGGATTTGGCCTTATTTACCCAACCATTACAAAGTGGCCAAAGTATTACCGATAGTGACGTAACTTTCGTGATCAATGGTAAGCCTATGCTACTTGAAGTAACCGCTAGCCCTGTTTCAGTAAAATCCGATGACAAACAAACGCTAATGCTATTGGTTGAAATCCGCAAAATTGATTCACAGCGTCGCTTAAGCCAAGAGCTTAATCAACATGCACAACAACAAGCGGCGAAACTGTTAGTTCGCGGCTTAGCGCACGAAATTAAAAACCCACTCGGAGGGCTAAGAGGCGCAGCACAGTTGTTAGGTCGTATGTTGCCCGATCCAAATTTAAACGAATACACCCAAATCATTATTGAACAAGCTGACCGCCTACGAGCTTTAGTCGATCGCCTACTTGGCCCGCAAAAGCCTGGAAAAAGAGCCCCGGTCAATTTACATGAAGTGATAGAAAAAGCCCGTCAACTGGTCGAACTCGAATTCGGTAACCAAGTACTTATTGAGCGTGATTACGATCCAAGCATGCCTCATATTGTGATGGATGCTGATCAGGTCGAACAAGCCTTCTTAAACATTACGAGTAACGCGGCACAAATTTTAGCGTCACAACCTGACGGCACCATTACGATTAAAACTCGTACCGTCTACCAAGCAAACATTCATGGTCAACGCCATAAATTGGTTGCTCGTATTGAAATTATGGATAACGGTCCCGGCATTCCAAGTGAATTACAAGACACCTTGTTCTATCCCATGGTTAGTGGTCGAGAAGGCGGTACCGGACTCGGGTTATCTATTTCACAGAATATTATCGACCAACATAACGGAAAAATTGACGTTGAAAGTTGGCCTGGCCATACCGTATTTACCATTTATTTACCGATCCAAACGGTTTAAAAATAGGGAAAGCCAGATGTTGTTTAATTTATCGAACTTGCGCAAGGAATTAGGATATGAGTAAAGGATTTGTATGGGTCGTTGATGACGACAGCTCAATCCGTTGGGTATTAGAAAAAACATTATCATCTGCCAATATCCAGTGTGAAACATTCGCTGATGCGGAAAGTGTAATTTTGGCGTTAGAGCGTGAAACCCCAGATGTTTTAATTTCAGATATTCGTATGTCTGGTATGGATGGCTTAGCATTACTAAAACAAGTACAAACCAGCCACCCGGATTTACCGGTAATCATCATGACAGCACACTCGGATTTAGATGCCGCGGTCAATGCTTACCAAACGGGTGCATTTGAATACCTACCTAAGCCATTTGATATTGATGAAACCCTTACCTTAGTTGAGCGTGCCATCACTCATAGCTATGAGCAAAAACATGCGACTAGTGGTACAGAGAACCTAAAAACCGTTACACCGGAAATTCTCGGTGAAGCGCCCGCGATGCAAGAAGTCTTTCGTGCTATTGGCCGTTTATCTCGTTCTTCCATTTCAGTATTAATCAACGGTGAATCAGGAACCGGTAAAGAGTTAGTCGCTCATGCCTTGCATCGCCATAGTCCACGCTCAAAAAATCCATTTATTGCTTTGAATATGGCCGCTATTCCTAAAGATCTCATTGAATCAGAATTATTTGGTCATGAGAAAGGCGCATTTACTGGTGCCAATAGCGTCAGACAAGGGCGCTTTGAGCAAGCCAATGGCGGTACTTTATTCTTAGATGAAATTGGCGACATGCCTCTGGATATTCAAACTCGTTTATTAAGGGTGTTGGCGGATGGGCAGTTTTATCGAGTAGGTGGCCATGCTCCGGTTAGCGTCGATGTACGTATTATTGCTGCCACACACCAAAATTTAGAAAAGCTAGTCAACCAAGGTGATTTTCGCGAAGATTTATTCCATCGTCTAAATGTCATTCGTGTTCATATTCCAGCATTACGTGAGCGTCGCCAAGATATCGAAAAACTGGCTTCTCACTTTTTAGGCCGTGCAGCCGATGAGTTAGGCGTTGATATGAAAACCCTTCACCCAAGCACGGTTGAAACCTTAAACCGACTTCCTTGGCCTGGTAACGTACGCCAACTAGAAAACATCTGCCGTTGGTTAACTGTCATGGCAAGTGGCAGCGAAGTTCTTCCTAACGATCTCCCTTCTGAACTGATCAATGAAAAGCGCCCAACAGAGCAAGACGGCAGCAGCGGATCGTGGCAACAACAATTAGAAAGTTGGGCTCGTTCAGCTTTAGCCGCCGGAGAATCAGAACTGTTGAATATTGCTCAACCTGAATTTGAGCGTATTTTATTGCAAACCGCGCTAACCCATACTAATGGTCATAAACAAGATGCAGCAAAATTATTGGGTTGGGGACGCAATACTTTGACCAGGAAATTAAAAGAACTCAATATAGATTAAACTCAATAATCACTCTTTAATAATTGAGTGGTTGATGTGTTATAAAAAACAAACAACTCATCAATCACTCAAATGACAACTGAATAACTATATTCACAAAGGTAATAAAACCTGCATAAGTACGCTATTTTATTAAAAAATACATACTCGATAACCAGTTTTGATTTATAATTATGGGCTATCTTCTACATACATTGGCTCAGATGAAAGCACCACGTTTATCACTACGCACTGCTATTATTTTACCTCTGACTCTCATCTTATTTGCGATGAGTGCGCTAATTTTTGTCATTCAGTCAATTAGCTACCAAAATACTTTAGAAGACATCAGTAAAAAAGAGCTAACCACCCTTGCGCAAACTGTGAGAACCAACTTAGGAAATTACCTCTACCCTTCTTTTATTATCAGTTCTACCTTGAGCCAATCAGTTATTCATCACTTTCAAGAACCAATTAGCACTTCGGCAGATAAAACGAGCTTTCTATTTGATACCTATCAAAGCATTAAAAATCAGCTCCCTCAACTTGATACTTTAAATATTGGTGTTGATAAAACAGGTTATTATTACGGCTTTCGTAAAGAAAGTGACCACTCTTTGTCTTTATTATTAAAAGATGAAACGACCAATAATGATCTTGTCGTTTTTGATGGTAATACAAGAGACGCCAAGGAGCTATATCGAGTCAAAGATTACAATATGCACCCACGTCCTTGGTATGCACCTGTTGCGTTTTCCCGTAAACAAATGTGGTCTGAACCTTATATCAATAATGATGAGAAAAAAGAGATTACTCTTTCAGCTCTCACTCCCATCGTTGATAAAGGCCAATTGTATGGCGTAATCGCTGCTGATATTAAAACTTCCACTTTTAATCAATTACTTACTGAACAGAAAAGTCAACATAATCGCTCAATATTTATTTTTGATGCCAACCAACATTTAGTCGCTCAATCTGAATCATCAGACGAACTAAGTATTATTAGTGAAGATGCCCCTAAAACCGAGACTAACAATCCACTTTCAATTGAAGGTGGTCGCCGTGCGATATACGCCAGTACCGATCCCGTAATCAAAGCCGCATCAAAAGCCTATTTATCGCAATCAGTTAGTGATGAGCAACTATTTGAATTTTCACTCGATAACAAAAAACATTTTGGTTATGTCATACCCTTTAATGACCAATACGGGCTGAACTGGCATATTGCGATTTCGATTCCGGAATCGGAAGTACTGAGTAAAATGTCTAGCCAGCAGAATATAATGAACCTCACCATTATCGGCAGTACTATCTTTTTGTGCCTAACGGGCTTTATTTTCTTAACTAGAGTCACTTCACCTATCACACAAACAGCTAAAGCTGCGCAAAAGTTGGCCAAAAAAGAATGGAATACTCAATTGCCCGTTTTCGGTCAAACCTTTGAGACTTACACTTTAGTTAAGTCTTTCAATGAAATGGCTACCAATTTACAAGTTGCATTTACTGATTTACATAAACAACTCGCCTTTGACTCTTTAACTGGTCTTTATAGTCGTGAGGGTTTAATTGAATCGGTTAAGAATCACAAAAGACTCAATGGGTTTGTATTTATTATTGGCTTTGATAGCTACCGTAATATCAATGATACTTTGGGTTATAACACGGGCGATCAACTACTTAAAGCGATTGCCGAAACCATCAAAACTATTGCACCCGCTAACAGTTTCCAAGCAAGAGTGGGCAGTAGCGAATTTGCATTAGTTACATTAAATATGGAATCAAATGACAAACAAGATTTGATTAATTTGATTATCCGAACGTTCGATAAACCGATACGCTTAGGCATGGAAAATATCTTATTGTCTCCGGTAATCGGTACTAGCGACATTAATAATAACGCTCTAGAGCAAGCACTTCGTCAGGCAAGTATTGCCTTAAGCCATGCAAAAAAGAATCACGCAAAAGAAACCACTTATTCACCTGAAATCGAAGAATATTCACTAAAACGTACTCAAACTATCTTACAAATTAGTGAGGGATTAAAAGGCCGCGAATTTGTACCTTTCTACCAACCTTTGGTTGATCTAGAAAGCGGTAAGATTATTGGTGCAGAAGCACTGGCTCGCTGGTTATCACCAAGCAAAGGTTTGATCCCACCAATGAAATTCATTCCGATTGCAGAAGAAACTGGCTTGATTCATCAAATCGGTTATCAAATTTTATTACAGTCATGCCAAGATACTCAAAATGAAATTGATGCTGGCCGTTGGCCTGAAAACTTCCATATCCATGTCAATGTAGCAGTCGATCAGCTCGCTTCCGAACAATTTATATCTGAATTAAAATACATCTTAAAAAAGACCAAACTCTCGCCAAATAACCTGATGTTAGAAGTGGTAGAAAGTAACTTAATTGATGATAACCCACTATTACTGGAAAATATTAAGACCATTCGCTCAATGAATGTCGGTATTGCTATCGATGACTTTGGCACTGGTTACTCTTCACTAGCTTATCTACAGACGATTCCATTTGATTGCTTGAAGATTGACCGAGCCTTTATCAAAGACTTAACCGAAAAAAATGGTCACAACTCAATTGCTGCCGCAATCTTATCATTAACTCGTGATATGAATATCGAAGTAGTCGCAGAAGGCATTGAAACTGCAGAACAAGCGAAAGTCTTGGCTGAATTAAAATGTGGACAGGTACAAGGCTTCTATTATGGCCGCCCCTCTCCACTCAAAGAATGGGCCATTAACTTCCCACTTAAATAAACTAAGCTAAAGTTAATTGCGATGAAAAAATGCCGCGACTCCAATGGGATCGCGGCATTATTGTTTATAAGACACCCTGTTTCTAAAATATGTTGTGTCTAGATCATATGATGACTAATACCAATTCCGATAAATAAGTGGTCTAAATTAGCGTAGGAAAAAAGCTTGATAATAAGGCACAAAATTTCTATTAGTAGTGGTTCTACATACAAATTTTATAACGCAGTTAGCGAGTTTTTTAACAAGCTAAGATGATCAGTTATTTGTTGGAATTGGTATAACACTGCCACTAAAGGATTTTTAATTAAATCACACGAGAGAACTGCTGCTGACGAGCACGAGTTCGTAGGTAAGTATCAAAGCACATACAAATATTACGAATCAATAAACGGCCACGTAAGGTCACCGTAATATGCGAATCGGTAACTTCAACCAACTGGTCATCAACAAAAGTTTTCAGTAATGCCAAGTCTTCTTTAAAATACTGATTAAAGTTGAGGTTAAACTCTTTTTCTATTCCAACTTTATCGAGAGTAAAGTTACAGATCAGTTGCTTAATCACTTCACGACGAATCAAGTCATCTTGGTCTAATACCACACCGCGCCATAACGCATGACGTTGCTCATCAACTTGAGCATAGTATTTTTTCAGCTCTTTTTGGTTTTGTGCGTAACTATTACCAACCATAGAAATCGATGACACACCAAAACCAATCAAATCGCAATCACCTTGAGTGGTGTAACCTTGGAAATTACGGTGCAATACACCCGCTCGTTGAGCAATCGCCAATTCATCATCTGGCAGAGCAAAGTGATCCATACCAATAAATTGATAACCAGCATCGGTAAGGGTTTTAATCGTATATTGCAGAATCGCCATTTTTTGTTCTGCGCTCGGCATATGCTCTTCTTTGAGCTTAGCTTGAGCAGCAAATAACTGTGGCATATGCGCATAGTTAAAAATCGATAATCGACCCGGTTTCATGGCTAACACTTTTTCTAGTGTATGCGAGAAGGTCGCAAGTGTCTGTTTCGGTAAGCCGTAGATTAAATCTAGGTTAGTAGAACGGAATCCCAATTCTTTGGCTCTTGCAACCATGGCAACAATGAAATCTTCATCTTGCTCACGATTCACCAATTGCTGAACTTCTTTATCAAAATCTTGCACACCGATACTCAGGCGATTAAAACCTTCAGCGCGTAAATGATCGAGCATATCTAGCTCAATTTCACGTGGATCAACCTCAATACTAATTTCAGCATCATCCGTAAAGGTAAATTCGGTACGTAGAGCGGTCATAATGCGCGTCATTTGGATTTTAGTTAAGAAAGTTGGTGTTCCTCCCCCAAAATGCAATTGACTTACCTGGCGTTGCTGAATCAGCGGTGCTCGCTCACGGATTTCTTGAATTAATACTTGTAAGTAATCATCGGCTTTATGTTGATGACGAGTAATGACTTTATTACAGCCACAGTAGTAGCAAAGCTTATGACAAAATGGGATGTGAATATAAAGTGAAAGTGGTCGCTCTGGATAATCAGCACAAGCCATATCGAGATCAGAGATAGTGAACGCTTCATGAAACTCAACCGCAGTTGGATAGGACGTATAACGAGGGCCAGAATAGTTATACTTTTCCAGCATTGCTTGATCCCACACGATTTGTTCTTTTAACATCATGACTTCCACTTATTATTTCAACAACACTTATTGAATATGCCTTAGTCACTTAGACTTTAAGCTATGCAATATCGACAAGCTATCAATACCGATTGTGACCCAATATTAATATACCCACAAAGGCTAAAAACGAGCCTAGTTTGTTCTACATCATTTTTATTGGAATTTGATTATTTAGCGGTGCGATTCGTTCTTTAAGAGAAGAAAGCTCAGCAATAATTTGATCGGTTAAGCGCGCTTCGGCTTTCTGACGCGCTAGATTTTGTTTCATTCGATCTTGTTTGGCGAGCTTTTGTCTATCTTCACCGCGGGCCATATCTTTCACGACATCATACAATTCATAAATCGCAGGATAATCCAGAGCAAAGTCGATACGTTGATCACCCTGGACATAATCCATGATGCAATACACTCGAATCACGATTTCAGATAAATCACATTGCTCATGAATACCTGCCATACATAAGGTATTCACATTTTCAAAGATATTGGCGTTACGCTTTTCAATTGCTCTTTGTTGTTGAATTTCAATCAGTTGCTTCTGCTTTTTCATTTTGATCAGCAAAAAACCAGCATAGCTGGCTAAAGCAACAATAATGATGGCTCCAACAATGGCTAACAATACGATCGGCATAAAATTCCTTCCGCTAAACACCCTGCTGGATCTAAGTCAGCAGCAGGGTTATACATTATTTAAAATCGTTTAAATCTAGATCTTCAAATTGTGAAAGTAAATCATCATCTGAAGCGGATTTTTTCGATTTCTTAGATACAGGTTTGTCATCCACAGCCTGCTCTTCTGGCTCAGATTCTACCATGTCATCTTCATCAAAAATGCCAAGTTGCTTCATTAATGCTTCTAAACGGTCTAATTTTTGATCGACATAGGTCTGCAAGCCTGCACCTAACTTCTCACCGTTGTCTAAACGGTCGATCAATACATTCAATTGAGGATCATTTTGGATCGCTTCAAGTTCTTGCTCGGCATTCAGCTTACGCTGTTGCTTCGACGGTTTTGCTTTCGCTTCCACAATCAAAGGAATCGGTTTTTTACTTCCATGGCGAGGATCTTTAGAACCGCCTTGACTACGTTGGTTATGTGCACCAGAACCATCTGAATGACGGCTACCAGTTTTCAAACCTTTACGTTTGTTGAGACGTTTACGTAAACGACCTTCCACATCGGATTCTGAGCGGTTACGAGTAACAATGATTTCTTCAGAACCAGTTGAGCCAGGTTTTCTAGATTTTTTCTTACGAGACATTCTTTTTTCCTATTTTAAAGCCGAAATTTATTACTCGGCCTTTTTCAGTAACATGACATCATTACCGATAAATTCAAGTTGCAGTTGGTCACGATTGGCTAAGAACTCAAAGGTTTCTCGGCTAAAAAACACCACATGAGTAGGATCATGTCGATAATGCCAATTTGCAAATGCATCTACATCTTTGACTAACTTCGTCATCACACCAAGCCAACCACCCGGCTTTAACATATCCAGCCACTGTTGCCACACTAGGTTGGGAGTAAAGAGATGTTCAATAACTTCCGTTGCGGTAATGAAGTCATATTGTTGATGTAGAACCTGCTTATTAGGGTAATAGTAAAGATCATACAACGCCAATTGATGGCCTTTTTCTTCTAGCATCATAGCTAACGCAGGACCCGGTCCACATCCAAAGTCTAAGCCTTGCGATTGCGGAGCGATACGTTGTAGTAATGGGTCTGCCATACGTGATAAAAAGCGACGGTAGCCCTGATCTTGAGGGTCATTTTCATGCAAATCATACACCGCTTTTTCAGCTTCAGCATCGACACGCTGCTCTGGATTTACAAATACCAAAACACACTGTTGGCACTGTAAATACTGACGACGGTTATCCTGATAAAAGATATCGATTTGGCTACTTTGGCACAATGGACAGGTATGCATAAAATCACCCCTTAGATTAAGGATGCGCAACATACCAGAAATGGCGGTTAGAGTGGAGTTTTATTAAGCAATTTCGCGAAAGATTTTTTCTTAGAAAAGCAAAACCCTCAACAAATTTACACTTGTTGAGGGCTTAATAATTTATGTCGCCAAGCTCATGTTAGAGCTTAATGCAAACCACCGATGTACTTAGACAAAATATCAATGTCTTCATCGCTTAGATTCTTAGTGACATCTTGCATCATGCCATTTAAATCATTACTACGATCAGCGGAACGGAATTTTTCTAATTGAGCTTTGGTATATTCAGCATGTTGGCCTGAAATTTTTGGGAAGCCGCCTAATTCCATACCATGTCCACGAGGACCGTGGCATGCAGCACAAGCGGTAATACCTTTTTCAGCATTACCCGCAAAATAAAGTGCTTTGCCTTTTTCCACTACATTTTCAGGTGTTGAACCTTCACTTTGTGGCAATGAGGCGTAATAAGCTGAAATATCAGCAATGTCTTCTTCAGTCAATGGCATCGCCATAGCACTCATCACAGGATCATAACGACCTTGTTTACCACCGCTGCTCATACCTAATTTAAGGTCATGCAGCTGCTTTTCTAAATACTTAACATGTTGACCGGCTAGCTTAGGGTATTGAGTCACCACGCTATTACCATCGGCACCATGACAAGCAGCACAAGTTGCAGATTTTTCTTTCCCTGCTTCAATATCACCTTGTGCCCACACAGAGCAGCTGGCAACTAAACTAATAATGAATACTAATTTTTTCATGACATTCCATTTATAATTATTCAGCTTCCACTACCACGATACATAAGCGTTCATGGTACACTATGTCTAACGGTTACTTGGGGATACTTATTTTAGTCTTGCCCAGACAAGTAAACCAATTGTACACAATTATACATAAAAGCAATCATTCCTCTACAAAAGTGGAGATGGAGTTAACAAATATGGAAAAAATCCATTATCAAAATACCCACTTTATTACGAGTGCCCCAGATATTCGCCATCTTCCTGAAGACGAAGGCATTGAAGTTGCTTTTGCAGGTCGTTCTAATGCTGGCAAATCCAGCGCATTAAACCGATTGACTAATCAGAAAAACCTAGCGAAAACCAGTAAAACGCCGGGTCGAACTCAGTTAATAAACTTATTTAAAGTGACAGAAAATTGTCACATTGTCGATCTACCTGGCTATGGCTTTGCTCAAGTGCCAATTGAAATGAAAAAGAAGTGGCAGAAGTCACTTGGTGAATATTTACAAAAACGCGAATGCTTAAAAGGTCTCGTGGTATTAATGGATATTCGTCATCCGATGAAAGATCTCGACCAACAGTTAATTTACTGGGCAGTAGAAGTCAATATTCCGGTTCAAGTTCTTCTGACCAAAGCCGATAAATTGAAACAAGGCCCACGTAAAGCGCAATTGCTAAAAATCCGTGAAGCATCGATGGCTTTCTGCGGTGACGTACAAGTTGACGTATTCTCTTCTTTAAAAGGAATTGGGGTCGATCAACTACGTAACAAACTCGATTCATGGTTTGCTCCAGCTTTAATGAGCGAGCAAGTGCTTGAGCAACTACATCGCGAAGAGCTTGCTGCCGAGTTTGCGGCTGAAGATGAGGTCATCATTACCAACCCTGAAATTCAGGATGATATAAGCAAAAGTTAACACCGACTAAATATTCACTTAAGGCAGCCCGAGGAAACTTTGGCTGCTTTTTTATATCGGATGATATCTGTCAGAATTCAGATAAAAGAAATCCCCAAAAGCATGGCGGCCAGTGGGGAAAATGGGAGAGAAATGGAGGTTTTCTAATTGTGTTTTATACCCAAGTAACTTCACTTGAATAATAGAAGCATTGACCAAGAGCATAAAAAACACAAGATTAGCGCCATCCCAACCTCTTAACCTTGAAGAGTATCCAGATAACTACCCCCACCAATCATCTAATTTTCACAAAAGTTACAAAAAATTTCCGAAGCAATTCACAATCTTGTTTTCATTGGTAAATTAAATCAGTAATAGCATCAAGAAGTGGTGATTTATTCTGTTATTTTACTACAGAATGAATTTTGCTCTGGAGTGAAGAGAGATAAAGCTTGCTCATCAGAATATTCTCGATGAGAAATTGAGACTAGCACAGGGCCTTTAATTGAGAGTGTATAATTTTATTACGTTTACTTTCAGGTAGTTAATTGGTTTTATTTTTCCTTTTCCACAAGAAAAAACGCCCCAGTCAAAAACTGACTGGGGCGGCTGAAACAGCCTAATCCAATAACGTGAAACAAAAGGTCTAAAAGATAGAACATCTTACCTCTGTACCCTACGCCTCTTAATCTACCGGAAATGATACTCAGATCAAGCTTTTTCTGTACTAAATTTTCATCTTTTTTGTGAAAATTACAAATTAACAAACAAAATCAAAACTTTATTTCGAATAAAAAAAAGCCACCTAGTGAGGTGGCTCATAGAAATAAATGTAAATGAAACAGTAAGCGGTTAGTGGGCTTGATCCCAGTTGTCTCCATGGCCAAATTCCGCCACTAATGGCACATTCAACTCAGCAGCAGACTCCATTAGCTCCTGTATTTTTATTTCAATACGCGCTAATTCGCTTTCTTTCACTTCAAACACCAATTCATCGTGTACTTGCATCAACAGTTTCACATCGCCATTGCCTTCTGCTTGGATCCACTGATCAACAATCAGCATGGCTTTTTTAATGATATCTGCCGCTGTTCCTTGCATTGGTGCATTGATTGCCGCACGCTCTGCCCCTTTACGACGCATTCCATTACTTGATTTAATTTCTGGTAGGTGTAAACGACGGCCAAATAAGGTTTCAACATAACCCTGCTGCGTTGCTTGTGAACGAGTATCTTCCATATACTGCATCACTCCAGGGTAGCGCTCAAAGTAAACATCCATATATTGCTGTGCTTCACCACGCGGAATACCTAGTTGCTTAGCGAGACCAAAGGCGCTCATGCCATAAATCAAACCAAAGTTAATCGCTTTAGCACGGCGACGCTGTTCGGACGTGACTTGTTCGATGCTGCATCCCATGACTTCAGCGGCGGTGGCAGAGTGAATATCTTTACCTTGAGCAAACGCATCTAATAACGCTTTATCACCAGATAAGTGTGCCATGATACGTAATTCAATCTGCGAGTAGTCGACTGCTAAAATTTTCCAGCCATGTGGCGCAACAAACGCTTGGCGAATACGGCGACCTTCTTCATTACGGATTGGAATATTTTGTAAGTTTGGATCGGTTGATGATAAACGTCCCGTTGCAGTGACCGCTTGATGATACGAAGTATGCACACGCCCGGTTTGCGGGTTGATCATCTTAGGCAATTTATCAGTGTAGGTTGATTTCAATTTCGCTAAACCACGATTTTCTAAAATCAACTTAGGTAGAGGATAATCTAATGCTAACTCTTGCAATACTTCTTCATTGGTTGATGGTGCTCCAGATGCGGTCTTCTTGACCACTGGCAAACCCATTTTTTCAAACAAAATCGCTTGTAATTGTTTTGGTGAATTAAGATTAAATTCTTGTTCAGCCAATTCAAATGCTTTCGCTTTTAGCTCTTCAAGACGTACTTCTAACTCTTTTGATTGAGCATTCAGCAACATGTCATCAATCATTACGCCGGTACGTTCAATACGAGAAATCACGGGTACTAGAGGCACTTCTATATCTTGATAGATAGATTTCAAGCCTACATCTTGCTCTAAAGCGGCTTGCAAACGGTTATGCAAACGTAGTGTCACATCCGCATCTTCCGCTGCATAAGGTCCGGCTTCTTCAATATCCAACTGGTTAAAGGTCAGTTGCTTTTTACCTTTACCTGCCAATGATTCAAAAGAAATACAGTTATGCTGTAAGAAGCGGAACGCTAGGCTATCCATATCATGTTTACCACCAACGCTGTTAAACACGTAAGAAGCTAACATGGTGTCAAAACGAATGCCTTTCATCTCGATATCATAACGAGCGAGCACGCTGGCATCGTATTTCAGGTTCTGACCGACCTTAGCTTGTGAATCATCTTCTAGAATCGGTTTAAGCTGTTCAAGTACCCAATTGCGATCCAGTTGTGTTGGCGCATCAAGGTAATCATGGGCAACCGGTACATAAGCCGCTTCTCCTTCTGCAACCGCAAAAGACAAACCAATTAAATTGGCTTCCATGTAGTTCAAGCTATCGGTTTCAGTATCGAATGCAAACACATCAGAAGCTTTCAATTTATCTAACCAAACAAGGAAAGTGTCTTGATCAAAAATGATTTCATAATTGCTGCGATCAATATTAGCTGGACTCATATCAACTTCGAGAGCATCTGCGGTGGTCGCCGATTTTGTCATGCTTTGATTAGCACCGCCGCGCTGTTCTGCTTTAACTTGTGCGAGTCCATCGACTGCAGCAATTTTACCGTCGCCACCTTCAAGTAATTCGTTTAACCAAGATTTAAAGGTCAGCTCACCAAATAGTTTCATCAGCTCATCTTTGTTAGGTTCAGCTTTGCAAAGATCTTGCGGCTGACAATCGAGCTCCACATCCAGTTTGATGGTTGCTAGCAGATATGAAAGATCCGCGTTTTTTTTATTTTCTAGCAGCTTTTTAGCCATGGTTTTCGAACCACGGAAAGAAAGATCGGCGATCTTATCTAAATTTTGGTAAATGGTTTCTAAACTACCTAGACCTTGCAACAAAGCGACAGCAGTTTTATCACCGACACCTGGTACACCCGGAATGTTATCCACTTTATCGCCCATCAACGCGAGATAATCGATAATAAGCTCTGGTGGTAATCCAAACTTTTCAATCACCCCTTCTCTATCCATTACGACATTGGTCATGGTATTGATCAGCGTAACATTATCATCCACTAGCTGAGCCATATCTTTATCACCAGTACTGATTAATACTGGCATACCTTGCTTAGAAGCTTGTGAAGACAAAGTACCAATCACATCATCAGCCTCAACACCCGGCACACAAATCAACGGCAAACCCATTGCACGAATAATGTTATGCAAAGGCTCAATTTGATCGCGTAACTCTTGCGGCATCGAAGGACGGTTCGCTTTATATTCAGAGTACATTTCATCGCGGAAAGTTTTGCCTTTGGCATCAAAGACCACGGCAATACGCTCAGAAGAAAACTGCTTCATCATACTGCGTAGCATGTTAACCACACCATACACAGCGTTAGTTTGAATGTTGCCGTTATTCATACTTTCAGGATAAGCGTGAAAAGCACGATATAAATAAGAAGATCCATCAATAAGAATCAAGGAGTTGTCAGCGATTGTTGCCATAGTGTCTAGTACCCAAGCTGATGAGAAACATACGATCCGCCTAGAATGCCACGTCTGGCTAAATGAATCTATTCATATGTCTGTTCTAGATATTAACCAACTGTGGATAACTTTGTTGTTAACTTTTCAAATGACATTTTAAAAAAATCAAGATCATTATTAAAAAATAAAACTAATTTTTTATAAACAATAACTTATGACTTATTAGATCATGGCAGGATAAAAAGAAGCACAAGGATCTTTTGTGGAAAACAATTAATCACAATGGATCCTATGTTAATTGACAATAATAACGATAGGTAAAGTTAGCTCACTAAATCATAGGCAAAAAGAAAGCGACACCGAGTGGGCGTCGCTTAGCAAAAAGTGGCTAGATGTAATACTTGATGCACCTACCACGAAAGCTTAAATACACTGGAAGCAATGTGAGCAATGTCGTGTCTTAAAGAAACCAAGAATCTCATGCTGTTGCGTTTGATTCTCTTTTTCCCTTCGACGTGGTTAATAATAATCATTCTCATTAAATGATCAACCCCTAAATGAGAAAAAGTATCATTTATTTTCGAGAAGAGTGAAAGGAGGAATTTAAGTGATTGATTTTAAATGCTTATTTTATATGGGATTCTAGAAGGGATTTTATCGACGATCGGGCGCTACGCTGCTCGTGGCTTGAAAAAAGAGGTTTCTAGTTAAGAGTACCTAGTTTCTAGGAAAGGGCGTTTCGTTACTCGGAAAAGATTGAGTTCGTGATAGAAAATCGTCATCCTGAAAAGCGACGAAGGGCGCAGTTCAGGATCTCCCACCACGATTTGAGTCTCAAGATTTCGTTATCCACCTCTCGGGCTTTTCACTTTTCGGAGAAACGAACAGCGCTGCGCCCGAGCAACGAGATACCTTTATCTCTATACTTTTAGTTCTTGCTGACACTGCCTATCAGATACTGTCGTTAACTTTTTCATTAAATAATTGAGTAATACGCCATACATAGGCACAAATAAACCTAAGCTAATAATCAGTTTTACGCTGTAATCAACCAAAGCAATTTCGGTCCAATGCTCCGCCATAAATGGATCGCTACTCATGTAAAAGGCTATTGAGAAGAAAGCGATGGTATCAAGCGCATTACCAAATAGTGTTGAACAGGTTGGCGCAACCCACCATTGCTTTAACTGACGTAAGCGGTTAAAAACATGTACATCCATAATCTGGCCAAGTAAATACGCCATAAAGCTAGCAATCGCAATACGGGCAACAAACAAGTTAAACACTCCCAATTGAGCCATACCCTGAAACTTGCCTTCAAAGAACATTACCGATAACACATAAGAAATAGCCAGTGCAGGTAGCATCACCCAGAAGATGATTTTACGTGCCATACCTGCGCCAAAAATGCGTACCGTTAGATCAGTGGCAAGGAAGATAAATGGGAAAGTAAATGCGCCCCAAGTGGTATGTAAACCAAAGATGGTAAAAGGTATTTGGACTAAGTAATTACTGGATGCAATCACTACCAAATGGAAGATAACCAACCAAAACAATGCCTTGTTTTGTTGTTGATCAGTATATTGAACAGACGAGAACGCCGCCTGCGAAGCAGATTTTAAACGAGTCATATTGTGACCTTTTTTTAATATATGGGGGCGAGGGAACCCATAATTGCAAATGAATAATATTCTATATTTGACTAATTAGTCAGATATTAAGGCGAGCGATTATACAGAAATGATCGCCCACTTCAACTGTTCGTTTTTCAAGCAAAGTTTCGAGTTTCGAGTTTCGAGTTTCGAGTTTCGAGTTTCGAGGAGGATTGAGTTATCCGATGCCCGTGGCAAATAATTTCGCTAAATATTGTAGCTCTTCATCCGCCAGGCTCGGTGCCATTGCTTCTAACCACATAGTCTCAGAATAATGTTCAGCACGTAAAAATAACTGGCAGCCTTCAAAGTCAATGAGCCATGAATGTAGATCAGCATCATTTTGTTTTTCAATAATAGAAGCCGATAACAGTTTCACCAGCTCTGAGCCTAATACTGGAAAGGAGTCATAATCAAACCTAGGATTAAGTAAGATCACTCGTCCGGCCTGTGCATCAAATTCTCTTAAGCTATATTTGGCCATAACCTACCCTTCACCATTGGTTAAATGCTCTTGAATCACATCTAAAAAAGCATCGGCATATTTTTCAAGTTTACGTTGACCAACACCATTGACTGCCAGCATTTCACCATACGAAGTCGGTAGAATATCCGCCATATCAACTAATGTAGCATCACTGAACACTACGTACGGCGGCAAGCCATCTTCATCGGCAATCGCTTTGCGCAACTTACGTAATTTGGCAAATAACTTCTTATCGTAATTCTTAGTGACTAACTTGTCGTTTTTAGCTGAGCGTACTGCAGTATCTAAACGCGGCACCGCCAATTCAATCGACATTGCACCGCGTAATAAAGGACGCGCTTCTTCGGTTAACTGCAAGGTAGAGTTACGAGTGATGTTTTGCGTCAGCAGCCCTTTATGAATTAATTGGCGCATAATACTAACCCAATAATCATGGCTATGCTCTTTTCCAATACCATAGGTGCTGATCTTATCGTGGCCGTTATCGCGCACACGAATATTTTGCATACCACGTAAAACTTCGACCACATAACCAACACCAAAACTTTGATTGACTCGATAAACACACGACAAGGCTTTTTGCGCCGCTTCAGTGCCATCAAAATGTTTCGGTGGATCTAGGCAGATATCGCAGTTACCGCATGCTTTATGGCTGTACTCACCAAAGTAATTGAGCAGTACTTGGCGACGACAAGTTTGCGCTTCAGCAAAGGCACTCATCGCATTCAATTTGTGGCTTTCAACTTGTTTTTGCGGACCATCATCTTTTTCATCAAGCATGCGGCGCAGCCACCCCATATCGGCAGGGTCATATAACATCACCGCTTCCGCAGGCAAGCCATCACGCCCTGCTCGTCCGGTTTCTTGATAATAAGATTCAATGTTACGCGGAATATCAAAGTGCAGTACGAAGCGCACATTAGGCTTATTGATACCCATACCAAATGCCACTGTAGCCACTACGATTTGAATATCGTCTTTTTGAAAGGCTTCTTGCACATAAGCGCGTTCATCGTTATCCATACCGGCATGATAGCCTGCCGCACGAATATGGTTATTGCACAGCTTCTCGGTCACCATTTCGACTTTTTTACGGCTGCCACAATAAATGATACCGCATTGCCCTTTTTGGGTGGCAAGGTAGCGGATCACTTGCGAAACGGGCTTATGTTTTTCTAATAATGTGTAACGAATATTTGGTCGGTCAAAGCTACCTAAATATTCCAAAGGTTGATTCAGTTGTAGGCGAGAAATGATGTCTTTACGGGTCGCATCATCAGCTGTAGCGGTTAGCGCCATCACAGGAACATGGGGAAAACGCTGCTTTAATTGGCCAAGTAGTGCGTACTCAGGGCGAAAATCATGGCCCCATTGAGAAATACAATGTGCTTCATCTACCGCAATCATGCTGATCGGTAGATGCTCTAACCGCTCACTAAAGTCTCGACTTAAGATTCGTTCGGGCGAGATGTAAACCATCTTTAACTGACCGTTGTTCATGCGGTTATACACCCGGATCAATTCCTCTCTTTCCATACTGGAATTGATGCATTCTGCTGCTACACCATTAGCTTTTAATTGGTCGACTTGGTCTTTCATCAAGGAAATTAAAGGGGAAATAACGATGGTAAGGCCTGAGTGCAGCAAAGCGGGAACTTGATAGCACAAAGACTTGCCGCCACCGGTTGGCATAATCACTAAGCTATCTTGCCCTGCGAGCACACTGTCGATCACCTCTTGCTGACCAACACGAAAGTTTTGATAACCAAACACATCTTGCAGAGTTTGAGCTGGTGTCGGTGTTGAATGCAAATGCACTTGTGCAGCGTCAGTGGTGGGCATGCCTATCTCAATACAAAAAGTGAACCTAAAATCAGCCGCCCATTGTAGTGTTGTTTGGATATGATTGAAACATGAGGATCGGGCAATTTACTTATTCCAGTAATTCATTAGGTAAATCTCTTGCTTGATTTTATACTTGTTGACTTTTCTAATAATAAAAAGATAAGCCTTTTATGGATGATGAATTAAAACGTACTCAGCAAGGTGTATTACTTGCTGTTCTTGCCTATTTGATGTGGGGAATTGCCCCTATCTACTTTAAAGCCCTCGGTGATGTTCCCCCTTTTGAAATCCTTTGTCATCGCATCATTTGGTCTTTTGTTTTTCTTGCAGCATTACTGTATTTCACTAACGGTTGGCCGACCGTTAAGGAAACATTACGCTCCAAAACCAAAGTCACTTATTTATTGATCACTTCCGTCACGATTGGTGCGAACTGGCTAGTGTTTATTTGGGCGATCAGCATTGGTCACATGCTCGATGCCAGCCTAGGGTATTACATCAATCCTTTATTTAATGTCATCTTAGGGATGATTTTTTTAAGCGAGAAGTTACGTAAACTACAATGGTTTGCCGTCGCATTAGCCACGGCTGGAGTATTAGTTCAATTGATAGTATTTGGCTCAGTACCAATCATTGCCATCATGCTGGCGTTCACTTTTGGCATGTATGGCTTATTACGTAAAAAGGTCAATTTGGATGCCTTTACTGGGTTATTTATTGAAACCTTAGTATTACTGCCAGTAGCCTTTCTTTACTTATTTGCTTTGGCCGATACCGCGACCAGCCACTTAGGCGCCAACAGCCTGACACTCAATGTATTACTCATTTCTGCCGGTATTGTCACCACCTTACCTTTATTATGCTTTGCTGGTGCGGCAGTACGCTTACGTCTTGCCACTCTGGGTTTTATTCAATACATAGGCCCAAGCCTAATGTTTATCTTGGCAGTATTTGTGTATGGCGAAGCCTTTACTGCCGATAAAATCATCACCTTTGCTTGTATTTGGGCAGCCTTGATTGTATTTACTTGGGATGGATTAAAGAACAACTCTAATAATAAGAAACTGGCGGCAGCGCAGAGAAAAGAAGCGTTAGAGATCGACATTACTAATGAAACTTTGACACAGGATTTAAATCAAACTGATCCGCGGCGCTAATCTATACCCAAGTAACGTCAATATGCAGACTTACTACCTCACCCTTGTGCGAGATCTCGCACAAAATAGTGAGAAAACTAACATTAACGAATAATAAAAACTGCCACAAACACACCTAAGTCATTGATAAACAATAAGACATGTCATATTTGTGTTATTTTTTATGAAATAATTTGAACTCACACCATTGTTCCGTTTTGGTTTATGCGTAATATTAACCCTGTCGGAAGGATGCTGACAGGAACAGGAAAGACCCAAGGATAGGTCATCTTCAGGACGAAGATTTGGTTACTTAGGATGAGTAATCAGCATGGAGCAAACGGACATTGAATGGACGCAATCATTACTAGGATGGTAATGACTAAGGAAAGACAATGGACACCTCAGGATTGAGGCATGGAACACACGTCAGGATGATGTGAATGGACACCGCTCATGGAACAAGTGATGCGCGCTAATTAGGATGAATTAGCTGGCTAGGATAAGGCCAAGGACACCGCTAGGATGGCGATGAAAAGGAATACGCTGAAGGAAACAGCACTGCTATCAAGGATTTGATGCATGGAGCACTTATAGTAGCCGGATTGCTGCGAGTAAGACTATAACCCCGATGGGCTTTTGCCCTCGGGGTTTTTCTTTTTTAACGCTTTCTAAACAAAAAGACGACCAAGTAGGCCGCCTTTTGATTGGAGTTGGTATGATGCACTATTAGTATTACTCTGCTTTCGGGCCTTTTTTATCCATACGGTCTTTCATTTTTTCCCACTTTTCCATGCACTGTTGGTGTTTCTCACCTGATAACTTAGTAAATTGCTCTTTTTGCTCAGGAGTTAACACGCTAAACATATCATGACGTGATTTAGCCATTTTAACTTGGCCTTCTACACGTTGGTTTGCCATGTCTTGAGCAAGACTTGTCACAGCGGCTTGGTCAAAATTATCCGCCATCACTAACTGTTGCATTTTCTCGTGGTTGGCTTTCATTTCATCTCTATGATCTTTAAAGCCTTCTTTCATTGCCTGACGATCTTGCTGGCGCAATTCTTTTAACTGATCTTTTTGAGCGTCAGTTAAGTCTAATTTATTCCAAATACCACGTTCCATTCCCATGCCGCATTGTTGATTATGCTTACCACCATGTTGTTGACCACCATGAGGAGCAGCTAATGCAGACATTGAACCGAATGCTAATGGTGCAGCGATTAAAACAACAAGAGACTTTTTCATAAATGCTTTCATAACACGTTACCTTTCATTATGGAGAATTTGAGCCGCCATTTCTTGGTTAGCGACCGATGACAAATAGAATAAACCTTGCAATGTAAAAGGGTGTATTGCTTACGTAAAACAATGTAAAGCGCTGTCAAATTAGTCGTTTTTCTTACTAAAACAGAGATAATGCTATTATTGCATTCGATATCTATATCTAAATAAGGCCCTTTATGACCCACATTCTATTAGTTGACGATGATACTGAACTCACTGCGTTACTTGAGGATATTCTGACTTTAGAAGGCTTTACTATCTCACAAGCACACAATGGTATTGATGGCCTACAAGCCATAGATAACAGTGTTGATCTGATCTTGCTGGATATTATGATGCCGAAAATGAACGGTATGGAAATGCTTAAAGTGTTAAGGCAGCAGTGGCAAACCCCGGTATTGATGCTGACCGCAAAAGGCGAAGAAGTCGATCGAGTGATCGGCCTTGAACTCGGTGCAGATGATTACCTACCCAAACCATTTAGTGATCGTGAATTAATGGCACGCATTCGTGCTATTTTACGTCGCACTCAACCCCATCAACCTGAGCCAACAGAATCGAGCACTCCTCATGGTCTGCAAGTATTTCCAGGTAAACAAGAGGCTTATTGCCAAGGCACATTATTAGATCTTACCACCACAGAATTTTCTTTATTAGAGTACTTTTTAAATCACATGGGTGAATCCATCAGCAAAGAAGATTTGAGCTTGGAAGTACTTGGAAAGCGCCTCAGCCCATTTGATCGAGCAATCGATATGCATGTTTCGAACTTACGTAAAAAACTGTCTGAGCACCATGAGCAAACCTTAATAAAAACCTTACGAGGTAAAGGCTACTTGATGGTTGAGGATAAATAATGAATTTACCTAAGTTTTCTAGCTTATACGGTCGTATTTTTGCCATATTCTGGCTCACCATGTTATTGGTATTAATTACAGTGGTTGCTGCATCTCAACTCGATCCTAGACAGCTTCACGATATTCCGGCTGAACCATTGAAAGAGATGAAGCTAACCGGACAAGATATTAGCCAAACCTACCAAAATGCGTCTTCACTTAAACAAGCACTGATGCATATAAAAATGCACAACGTAGATAAAGGCCGTCTCAATTACTATTTCACTGACACTAACGACCGTTGGCTCAATCCATCTCAAGGAATGAAACAAAGAGCACTGAATAATTTTATTACCCAATCGGACATGTTAGATAAACCTCAGCAACGTTTGTATGGCAGACTCATGATCGCAGGCCCTGTCCCTGTCGTCATTGCCAAACAAAATCTACACATGTACTTTGCTATCCGTTGGCATCAACCGCCGCCATTTCTACTGCAATTACTCGATAGGCCAATTCAATTACTTCTCGTAGTAATGCTGATCAGCACTCCACTCTTACTTTGGTTAGCGTGGGCATTGAGTAAGCCGGCGATGCGCTTAGAGAAGGCGGCACAAAAAGTCGCGCGTGGGGTTATCGAATACGATCCCGAATTAGAAAAAGGCCCGAGCGAATTCAAACAGGCTGGTGCCAGCTTTAACCAAATGGTCAACGCCATTAACAATAAAACCTCTGAACAGCAGCGATTATTATCTAACATTTCTCATGAACTGCGCTCTCCGCTCACTCGTTTGAGAATGGCTAATGCGTTAGCGATCCGTAAGCAAGGCGAAAGCTCTGAACTGACTCGCATTGATACCGAAGCAGAACGATTAGAATTGATGATTAATGAATTATTAGAACTGTCACGCCAGCAAATCGATGCTCATCAAATTCACCAAAATATCTCAGTGCAAGAGCTTTGGGGAGAAACTATAGAAGATGGTAAATTTGAAGCTGAACAACAACAGAAAAAACTCATTTGTGAATCGATTCCCAACGCACATATCACCGGAAACCCCAACCTACTGATTAGTGCCGTCGAAAATGTCATACGGAATGCGATTCGATACTGCGATCAATCCGTTTGGGTGACGTTTAGCCTACAACATGATGGGTTGGCCATTTTGATTGAAGATGATGGTGAAGGGGTTGATGACAGTGAGCTAGATGCAATTTTCCGACCTTTTTATCGCGTATCTACTGCGCGTGATAGGCACAGTGGTGGTGCAGGATTAGGTTTGGCGATAACCCACAATGTCATTATGCAGCACTGTGGTCATATTCAAGCTTCACGTAGTCAACATGGTGGTCTTGCGGTATCGCTGATTTTACCTATCGATTTATGATCGAGGACTGGTATTATGAACACCTCATCAATTAACGGTACATCCACTATGTTCGACATTGCTTTATTTGAACCAGAAATCGCCCCTAACACCGGCAACATCATTCGTTTATGTGCCAACTGTGGCGCTAACTTGCACTTAATTGAACCACTAGGCTTTGATTTAGAAGAAAAGAAAGTTCGTCGTGCCGGTCTGGATTATCATGATTTAGCACGTGTTAAACGTCATAAAGATTACGCAGCGTTTATTGAATACTTACAACAAGAAAAAGGCGATAATTTCCGTATCTTTGCTTGTACGACCAAAACCACTGGCCATCATGTGGACGCGGAATTTAAACAAGGTGATGTTTTGTTATTTGGCCCAGAAACCCGTGGCCTACCGGCTGACACAATTGAAGCCCTGCCGATGGAACAACGCATTCGTATTCCTATGATGCCAGACAGCCGTAGTTTGAATTTATCGAATGCAGTGGCGATTATAGCCTTTGAAGCTTGGCGTCAAATGGGGTTTGAAGGAGCGGTTTAAGAATAAAGGGAACTCGGTTGCTAGTTCCTAGAAAGAGATAAGGAGACCGTAGTGAGAGCTACGGTCTTTTTTCGTTTATCGGGGCTCGGAAAAGAAAAAAGCGAAAAGAAACGCAACATTTTTGCTCCTGCTTTTACTCGCAACTCGAAGCGAAGCGTTCACGTATCTCGTCACTATCTCTTTTCGCTCTTCCTAGAAACTAGGGACTAGAAACCCTTATTTATCTATCCTCTTATCTTCATCGGCTTTCTTTTCAAATTCTCCTTCAAACACATCTCCTTGCTGATCATGCTCTGAAGTATTAAATGGATTTTCACCATGAAACTGCGATGAAGAATGGAACTGAGCCGAAGAACTGACTTTAACTCGCTGCATTAATTGCTTCGCAATCCAGGCGCGAGGGGCCGGTAATAGCACCAACATGCCAAGTGAGTCCGTCATAAAGCCAGGCGTCAACAGTAATACCCCTGATACCGCTAACATTACGCCTTCAATAATTTGCTGTGCTGGCAGTTCACCTTGCTGCATACGTGATTGTACTGACATCAAAGTTTGAATACCTTGACTACGCACCAAAGATGCCCCAACGAAAGCGGTCAATAGCACAATCGCAATAGTCGGCCATAAGCCAATTAAATCACCGACTTGAATAAACAGTGCAATCTCAATAATCGGAACACAAATAAATAAAATAACTAAAATCGGAAACACAAACACCTCCTATAATCTGTTACTCAGTGTATGCCTTCCCGCTTCATACAACAAATGTTAACCATCTCAAAACGTAACTATACCCAAGATCGATGGTACCTAACAATATAACGACCTAAAGATGCCTTATGGCAGAAAATTTCACACTTCAAAAACAATTCATTTGCAAACAGACAGAAACTCTTATTAAGATGCAATACGCAATCAAAAGTTTGATCTATGATCTATTTTTATACCTATAAAGGGGTATTATTGCAGCGTCAAAGATAAGCCATCTGTATGCAGTGAATGGATTCTAAGCAACATCGGCAAAGATATTTTTTTATTAGCGTTCCATGCTTATAGGATCCATCCAATGACTACACAAACTATCGAAACACCTGTTCAACAATTTCGTATTGAAGAAGATTTACTAGGCACACGTGAAGTACCCGCTGAAGCTTATTACGGTATTCATACTATCCGTGCAGTAGAAAACTTTAACATCTCAAATGCCACTATTTCTGACGTACCTGAATTTGTACGTGGCATGGTCATGACTAAAAAAGCAGCCGCATTAGCCAACAAAGAAATTGGCGTATTACCAGCCGATATCAGTGACTACATCATTCAAGCTTGTGACGTAATTCTAAGCACAGGCAAATGCATGGATCAATTCCCGTCAGACGTATTCCAAGGTGGCGCAGGCACTTCTGTGAACATGAATACCAACGAGGTGATTGCCAACTTAGCGCTTGAGCTAATGGGTAAAGAAAAAGGTGAATACGACTTCATCAACCCAAATGATCATGTCAATAAAAGCCAATCAACTAACTGTGCTTACCCTACAGGTTTCCGTATTGCGGTATACAACAGCATCATGAAAACCATTGAAGCGGTTGAATATCTAAAAGGTGCCTTCGATCTTAAGAGCACTGAATTCGACACCATCATCAAAATGGGCCGTACTCAGCTACAAGACGCAGTACCAATGACCGTTGGACAAGAATTCCACGCATGGTCTGTCACGCTAAACGAAGAAGTCCGTAACCTACAATACATTTCAAAACTATTGCTTGAAGTGAACTTGGGTGCAACCGCTATAGGTACTGGCTTAAACGCAGCGCCGGAATACCAAGCGTTAGCTGTGAAACATTTATCAGAAGTGACTGGCCTTGAGTGCGTTCCTGCGGAAGACTTAATCGAAGCGACCTCTGACTGTGGTGCTTATGTCATGGCGCACGGCGCGCTAAAACGCCTTGCGGTTAAACTATCTAAAATCTGTAATGACTTACGTCTATTATCTTCTGGACCTCGTGCCGGCTTAAATGAATTGAACCTACCCGAATTACAAGCAGGTTCTTCAATCATGCCAGCCAAAGTAAACCCAGTAGTACCTGAAGTTGTAAACCAAGTGTGCTTTAAAGTACTCGGTAACGATACCGCTCTTTCTTTTGCGGCTGAAGGCGGCCAATTACAGTTAAACGTAATGGAACCTGTGATTGCACAATGTATGTTTGAATCACTAGAAATCCTGAAGAATGCTTGTGTTAACTTACGTGATAAATGCGTTGACGGCATCACAGTGAACAAAGAAGTGTGTGAAGCATACGTGTTCAACTCCATCGGTATCGTCACTTACCTAAACCCATACATTGGCCATCACCAAGGTGACATCGTAGGTAAAATCTGTGCTGAAACAGGTAAAAGCGTACGTGAAATTGTATTGGATCGCGGCTTACTAACCGAAGAGCAATTAGACGAAATTTTCTCTCCTGAAAACCTAATGCATCCTCAATACAAAGCAAAACGCTATAACTAGTCGTTAATATAATTAAGGGAACGTTTATCGTTCCCTTTCTTTCAATTACTTATCCAAGTTACTTCAAGTGAAGCTAAAAAGGGACAAGTTGTTAGGTATATTCGAAATTAACGCGCATTACAGATTTCTTTTATTACGAAGTCTGCAGTTCAGGTTGATTTTTTAGATTTTAAAGAAGGTAACAACATGTTATTACAACTATTTATTGTATTACTGTTTATTTATATCGGCGCCCGAATGGGTGGGATAGGAATCGGTTTTGCCGGTGGTGCTGGGGTGGTGGTTCTCACCATGTTCTTTGGTGTAGATGCCGGAACCATCCCAATTGATGTTATTTTAATCATTGCCTCCGTAATTACCGCCATTGCCTCTATGCAAGTGGCTGGTGGTATGGATTGGTTAGTACAATTAGCGGAACAATTTTTACGTAAGAACCCTAAACGCATTACTTTCTACGCGCCAATTGTTACTTACTTTATGACACTACTTGCCGGTACAGGCCACACTGCATTCTCAACACTGCCAGTTATCGCTGAAGTGGCAAAAGAGCAAGGTGTTCGACCTTCAAGACCACTGTCTATTGCGGTTATCGCTTCACAAATTGCAATTACCGCTTCACCAATCTCTGCTGCCGTTGTGTACTTTGCTGGTCTTTTAGAGCCACTAGGCATCAGCTACCTACATTTACTCTTAGTTTGTATTCCAACCACATTCTTAGCTTGTATGATTGGTGCTTTTGTTGCCAACTTCATGGGTTGTGAACTCAAAGATGATCCTATCTACCAAGAACGTATGGCAAAAGGCTTAATTCAATTAAAGAAAAGTACCCAAACCCAAGTAACCTCAGCGGCAAAGCTTTCGGTATATATTTTTGCTGTCGCAATTGCGGTTGTCGTAGTTTACGCCACACTAATCAGTGATTCGATTGGCTTAATTACCCACCCTCACATCGACCGTAACCACGCAATTATGGCCATTATGCTAACGGCTGCGGCTGCAATGGTTATATTTTGTAAACTTGACACTAATAAAGTAACGACGGCTGCAACATTCCGTTCAGGTATGAGCGCGTGTATTTGTGTGCTTGGGGTGGCTTGGTTAGGTGATACCTTCGTGTCTGCCCACTTAAATGAAATCAAACATTTTGCGGGTGATTTACTACAACAATACCCATGGATGCTAGCAATTACTTTATTCTTTGCTTCTATGTTGCTTTACTCTCAAGGCGCAACGACAACAGCGTTAATGCCTGCAGCACTTGCGATTGGTGTAGCACCTCTTACTGCTGTCGCATCATTTGCGGCGGTAAGTGCTCTATTTGTATTGCCAACCTACCCAACACTATTAGCCGCCGTTGAAATGGATGACACAGGCTCAACTCGAATTGGTAAGTGGGTATTTAACCACCCATTTATGATCCCAGGTGTGGTAACTATTGCGTCTTCAGTAATACTGGGCTTTTTATTCGGTGGATTAATTCTCTAGTTCATCATTCAATGACAAATCTTCATCAAAACGAGTCTTAGGGCTCGTTTTTTTAAGTCCAGTTTTTTTATCAAACCTTTCTCCCCCCATCAGTCTACACTTTGCGTATATAAAGCGGCCTATTCCTTCGCCAATCTTCCTTGCCTAAAGGTCTGGATGATAGCTCTGAATTCTGCATCTTGAAGTCACTTGGGTATAAATGTCTGTGATATACTCTCGCAATGAAACCAAAACCTCCTTTGTGTGGTCTGATTCTGAGATCCCTTTTTTACATTGACACTTTAATCGGAAGTTGAATTTTTATGGCCGTCATTCGTTGCTTATTTACTTTGCTCGTTAGCTTATTTATTGGTTTTTCGACAACCACTCAAGCGGCCAATTTTGACTCGGCGCAAACTCCTTTAGCCAACTTCACTAATTCAGCATCACCAACCACCAACAATCAATTCGTACCGGTTGATCAAGCTTTTCCATTTAATTTTATTCAACAAGGCAACGCAATCACACTAGATTGGCAAATCAAACCGGGCTACTACCTATACCGCGAGCGTTTTTCTTTCCAAACTAAAAATGCCGAAATAGGTGAAGCGAAGATTCCAGAAGGCACTTTCCATTCTGATGAGTTTTTTGGTGATGTGCATATTTTTACCGAACCTGTCAGTGTTGAAATTCCATTAAAAAACGTAGCAGATAGCGCTGAACTGATCGTCCAATACCAAGGCTGTGCCACTACCGGTTTTTGCTACCCACCAGAAACCCGCATAGTTCCATTAGATAAATTAGTTCAACTAGATCAATTAGGGCCACAGGATCAAATTGGTCAGCCATCGAGTTCAGCAACCAATAGTAATCAAGCAACAGAGAGCACTCAAACAACAGAAAACCGACCTGTAGCAACCATCAACACCAATTCTGCAGATAGCAATATTGCTTCTCAATTAGCAGAACATTGGTGGACACCATTATTATTTTTACTTCTCGGTATTGGTTTAGCCTTTACTCCATGTGTATTACCTATGTACCCAATTTTAACCGGCATCGTACTCGGTGGTGGCCGTTTGAGTGCCAAGAAAGCCTTTAAACTGTCTTTCATCTACGTGCAAGGTATGGCGCTAACCTACATGCTACTTGGCCTAGTGGTTGCTTCCCTGGGTGTCCAATTCCAAGCCGCCTTGCAAGCTCCGGCAGTTTTGATCGGTTTAAGTATCGTATTTGTATTGTTATCGCTATCGATGTTTGGTCTCTACACCATTCAACTACCGAGTCGACTGCAAACTTGGCTAAGTGAACAAAGCAATAAACAACAAGGCGGTAATTTAGCCGGGGTGTTTATTATGGGCGTGATCTCCGGTTTAGTTTGTTCACCATGTACCACCGCACCGCTTTCTGGCGCACTATTGTATGTCGCGCAAAGTGGCGACCTGCTAACTGGTGCCATTGCCCTGTATGCCTTAGCCATAGGTATGGGCATTCCACTGATTGTCGTCGCGGTATTTGGTAATAAGTTACTGCCACAAGCTGGCGAGTGGATGAACCGAGTAAAAGTACTGTTTGGTTTTATCTTGCTCGCAGCGCCAATTTTCTTATTAGAACGCATCTTGCCAGAAGTTTGGGCGCAAGGATTATGGATCGCACTTGGACTCATCAGCTTTAGCTGGTTGTATCATGTTAAACAAACCATGCAGCAAGCGAGTTGGCAGCAAAGCCTTGTCGGTATTGTGGCAATTCTAGGTTTGGTGTTCTCAGCTTATTTCGGTTTGCAAGCCGCTGGGATGATTAATTCAGAACAAAAGCATTCGCAATCATCACAAGCTAATATTGCCTTTACTCGAATAACAACAATAAGCGAACTGGAACAACAACTAGCACAAGCTAAAGCTTCTAATAAACCCGTTATGTTTGATTTCTATGCCGACTGGTGTGTAGCTTGTAAAGAGTTTGAGAAATACACCTTCCACGCTCCAAAAGTTAGCAGTGAGCTTGCTAATTTTGTCCTTATTCAAGCAGATGTCACCGCTGCAACTCCAGATGACATTGCCTTAATGGAAAAAATGAAGGTACTCGGATTACCGACGATAGAATTTTGGGATGCTCAAGGCAAACATATTCCACAAGCTCGTATTACGGGGTTTATGAATGCTGATGACTTTTCTCAACATTTAAAGCAAAACCAGTTGCTATAAAACGTTAAGTTAGACAAAAGTCGGATATGGTTCAGACTTTTGCCTTTGCTCGGTTGAGAGATGCGGTAAACAAGTTGATAATGAATTCATTGTTACTTTAATAGTGAACTTATTGTCATGGATTCGACATACAACATTATCATTGCAGATGATCATCCACTCTTTCGTAACGCCCTATTTCAATCTATTCATATGGCGGTGAGTGGCGCTAACTTACATGAAGCCGACTCTCTCGATGCATTACTGGCATTAATAAAGAAAGTCGATGAACCCGATCTTTTATTACTCGACCTGAAAATGCCCGGCTCAAATGGCATGTCAGGCTTGATTCACTTACGCTCAGAATATCCAGATTTACCGATAGTCGTGATTTCCGCCAGTGAAGAATCTAGCGTGGTCAGTCAAGTGAAAAGCCACGGTGCATTTGGTTTTATTCCTAAATCTAGCGATATGCGCGAACTTAACAGCGCACTCAACCAAGTACTCAATGGCGACCCATTCTTCCCTGAAGGCCTCATTCAAAATAATGATGCTTGTAATGAACTCAGCCAAAAACTGGCGGCCTTAACACCTCAGCAATATAAAGTATTAGGCATGTTGTCAGATGGCTTGCTTAATAAGCAAATTGCTTATGAATTGAATGTTTCAGAAGCGACGATTAAGGCACATATGACAGCAATATTCCGTAAGCTTGATGTCAAAAACCGTACTCAAGCGGTGATCTTACTGCAACAGTTGGAAACAGAAAACTAATAATTACAAGCCATTACTCGCGATCAATAAAATGTATCAATAGCAAAATTATGATACATTTTATTGGTCGCTTTCTTTTTTCCCTTTAGCAACAAAAAGTGAACCCTCATTCACAGCCCTCTGCTAATTCACCCCAATTAAGCGACATATCGAGATAATTTAGCGACTCGACGTATTTTAATGCTAACGCCATTAATCAAAGAGTGCCTTGTATGTTTATAATTGATCAACTTATCTTACTCGCTGCCATTTTAATTGCCTTTGGTATCCTCTCAAGCAAGGTTTCTGCACGTTTAGGCTTACCTGTATTGGTGATGTTTCTAATTGTTGGCATGCTGGCTGGAGAAGATGGTCCTGGTGGCATTGATTTTGATAATGCCCTTATCGCTCATTCATTAGGTACCTTAGCGCTGGCTATCATCTTATTTGATGGTGGCTTAAACACCCCAATGGCATCTATTAAATCAGTCTGGAAGCCGGCCTCTTTATTGGCCACTCTCGGAGTTTTATTCACGTCGGCAATAACCGGTCTTGCTGCTGCTTATATTCTTAATATTCCTTTAATTTACGGCCTATTGATTGGTGCGATTGTCGGTTCAACGGATGCTGCTGCCGTATTCTCTTTATTAAGAAATGCTGGCATTCATATCAATCCTAAACTCAAATCCACCTTGGAGATAGAAAGTGCAACCAATGACCCGATGGCGATCTTTCTCACCGTGGGACTTTTAGAAGTAATCGTAAATGGATTGGAGCCTGGAACAGGGTTACTTATGCTCTTCATCCAACAAATAGGCATAGGGTCTGTTGTCGGCCTTGCATGTGGATGGTTATCTGTCCGATTAATTAATCATATCAATTTAACGACATCCGGGTTATACCCTGTCATGGTAGCGGCTCTAGGCTTATTGTCATTTGGAATTAGTGCAAATTTAGGCGGAAGTGGTTTTTTATCTATTTTCATTACAGGCGTCGTGATTGGTAATAGTCGTTTTGTCTTCCAACGCAGTACTTTTTTATTCCATGATGGATTAGCTTGGTTAGGCCAAATCTGCATGTTTATGATGTTAGGACTACTGATCACGCCATCATCATTACTAGATGTTTGGTTTGAAGGCTTAATGATCGCAGTGGTTCTAACATTAATTGCCAGACCCATTTCCATTCTACCGATATTAAAACCTTTTGGTTTCAGCTTACGAGAAATCACATTAGTTTCTTGGGTTGGGCTACGTGGCTCGGTGCCCATCATCCTCGCCATTTACCCTTTAATGTATGGGGTGCCTGATGCTGGATTAATTTTTAATGTAGTTTTTTTCGTGGTATTTATTTCTGCAACCATACAAGGTTCAACTTTACCTCTCATGGCTCGACGATTAGGCTTAACTGAACCTGCACCATCAACCCCTGCAGCAACCTTAGAAATCACCACCCTAGGTGACGTCGATGCTGAAATTGTTGAATACAGACTCGGAGCAAATTCAAGGATAGCCGGACGCCGTTTATCTCAAATGGCACTTCCTGATGGCACTGTTGTCGCCATGATAACGAGAGGAAAACAAGTCATCCCCCCTCGTGGTTCCACTTTAATATTGGCAGAAGATCATTTATTTATCATGATGAAACCTAATGTTAGAGATTTTGTTGACCTTATTTGTTCGAGTGCAGATGAAACACCAATAGAAAGTTTGCCTAATCATGAACTATGCTTGAAAGGCTTTACCAAAATAGGTGATATACATCATTCTTACGGTATCGATTTACCCGCAGAGCATCATCTCTCTTTAAATGAATTATTAATGCAATCATTTGATGGTATCCCTATTCGTGATGCCGCAAAAGAATTTGGTCATGTCACATTGTTTATTCGAGATATTGTTGATCAACGAATCACCACAGTCGGAATTGTCATCAGCCCGAAAGAACCACTTTAACCCTTAACATCATAAAGGAGCCATCTTGATCAGCGTTTTAATCACCCAATTTGTCGTATTATGGGCCGTCATTGATCCCGTTGGTACTGTGCCGATTTATTTATCTCAAACTCAAGGGCTTTCGACCAAACAAAAGCGCTTAGTCGCTCTAAAAGCGGTGGCAATTGCAACCGGTGTATTATTGTTCTTTTTAGTGATGGGACAGCTCTTATTAGAGGCGATGCAGATTCCATTGCCAGCCTTCCAAGCAGCCGGCGGATTAGTTTTATTATTATTTGCTTTGAGCATGATTTTTGGTGAAGGAAAGCCGGCACAAGAAGCAAAGTTAACTCAAGATCTTAATCGTTCTGATCTAGCAAACTTAGCGGTTTATCCATTAGCAATTCCCTCCATTGCCTCTCCAGGAGCGATGATGGCTATTGTATTACTAACCGACAACCATCGAAATTCAATTATCGACCAAAGCTTAACTGCTGGGGTTATGATATTGGTATTATTATCAACATTAGCTTTACTGATTGGTGCCACGGGTATCCATAAAATCATTGGCAATGTCGGTGCGGCAATTATTAGCCGAGTCATGGGGTTAATTTTAGCGGCCGTTGCAGTTAACAACTTACTCTTAGGTGTAAAAGACTTCTATTTTACTTAAGCTAACTTTCCCTAGAGATTTACTTATTAGACCTTAGACTAACCTTATTAGACCTTAGCCTAGCCCCAACCCAACGCTAGGCTAAATTATTCCAACCCACCTCACAAAAAAGCCTATAAGGTCTTAATTTACCAACATTCCTGCCCGACTAAAGTTGAAAAGCCCCTTTCGACTCCTACTGCTATTGTTTTCTCGTAACGTTTTATTAACAAAAGAGCTCACTGTGAGTTCAGTGAAAATAACTGTTATATCAGTGAACATAGCTGTTATATCAATGAAAATAATCGGGTAAAACACAAAGGAGAATGGCCATGGCGTTTGAATCTGACAAACATGCCCAAGCCTACTGGAAGGAAAACCTAGGCATTATGGCGACACTACTGACCATCTGGTTCGTGGTGTCTTACTGTGCGGGCATTTTATTTGTCGACGCACTCAATACCATCCAATTTGCAGGATTTAAATTGGGATTTTGGTTTGCACAGCAAGGGTCAATTTATACCTTCGTTGTGCTGATCTTCGTGTATGTCGCTCGCATGAATGCGCTTGATAAAAAATACAATGTACAGGAAGACTAAGAGGCTAATATATGGATATTCAAACTTGGACGTTTATTCTCGTCGGTATCACCTTTGCATTGTATATCGGCATTGCAATTTGGGCGCGCGCTGGCTCAACCAGTGAGTTCTATGTCGCTGGTGGTGGGGTTCACCCTGTTGCCAATGGTATGGCAACCGCTGCCGACTGGATGTCAGCAGCATCTTTCATTTCAATGGCAGGTATCATTTCTTTTGCTGGTTACGATGGCTCGGTTTACTTAATGGGCTGGACTGGCGGTTACGTATTATTAGCACTTTGTTTAGCCCCTTATTTACGTAAATTTGGCAAGTTCACGGTTCCTGATTTTATCGGTGACCGCTACTACTCTCGTACTGCACGCTTAGTGGCTATCTTCTGTGCCATTTTTGTGTCTTTCACTTATGTGGCAGGCCAAATGCGTGGTGTTGGTGTGGTGTTTGCCCGCTTCTTAGAAGTCGATATTAACCTCGGCATCATCATTGGGATGGCGATTGTATTCTTCTATGCGGTATTAGGCGGCATGAAAGGCATTACCTATACTCAGGTAGCACAATTCTGCGTACTTATTTTTGCTTTCCTTGTCCCTGCGGTTTTCACATCTATTATGATGACAGGACATGTGTTCCCACAAATCGGTATGGGTTCCACAATATCTGGCTCTGATGTATATCTAATGGATCGCTTAGAAGGACTAACTCAGGAATTAGGCTTTAACTCCTACATTGATGGTTCGAAAAGTACCGTAGACATCTTCTTCATTACCGCGGCATTAATGGTAGGTACTGCTGGTTTACCGCACGTAATTATTCGTTTCTTTACCGTCCCTAAAGTAAAAGATGCACGTATTTCTGCAGGTTGGGCACTTCTATTCATATCACTACTTTATACAACAGCTCCAGCAGTCGCATCATTTGCTCGTGTAAACTTGATTGAAACCATCAACGGCCCAGATCAACAAGGTGTTGCCGTTGAAAATGCTCCAAGCTGGTACAACAACTGGGAAAGCACTGGTCTTGTTTCTTGGGAAGACAAGAATGGCGATGGCAAAATGTTCTACTCTGGCGATGAGCGTAATGAGATGAACATCAACCGTGACATCATCGTACTGGCTTCTCCAGAGCTAGCAAAATTACCTAACTGGGTAGTTGCATTACTGGCTGCGGGTGGTCTTGCGGCCGCACTATCGACAGCAGCAGGCTTACTATTAGTTATCTCGACCTCAATCTCTCATGATTTATTGAAGAAAGAGTTCAAGCCCAATATGACAGATAAACAAGAGCTATTATTTGCTCGGGGGGCGGCAGCACTTGCGGTAATCGGTGCGGGTTACTTAGGTATTAACCCTCCAGGCTTCGTAGCGCAAGTGGTCGCTTTTGCCTTTGGTCTTGCGGCAGCCTCGTTCTTCCCTGCCATCATCTTAGGTATTTTCTATAAGAAGATGAACAAAGAAGGTGCGATTGCCGGTATGGTAACAGGTATTACTTTCACCGCTGCCTACATCATTTACTTCAAGTTCGTAAACCCAGCGGCAAGCACGCCAGATAACTGGTTCTTCGGCATCAGCCCAGAAGGTATCGGTACACTAGGTATGTGTCTAAACTTTGTCGTATCCATTGTGGTGAACAAATTCACTGCAGAAGTACCCAAAGATGTACAGGATATGGTTGAGTCTATCCGCTTCCCGAAAGGCGCAGGTAAAGCACACGATCATTAATAGCTTAAGGTAAATAGCCTAAAAGAAACAAAGCCCGAAGAGTTTATATTCTTCGGGCTTTTTGGTTACTTTAAAGGCATTAATTAATATTGATAGCTGTCATCCTTGAGGAGCCTAAGCGACATCGAGGATCTATATACAGCGCGTGGTGAGTAGATTCCCGCTCTCGCTTAGACTCGGCAGGAATGACGATACTCCAATGAGATCACCATCTAACTACCCCTTCTCGACCTCAATCCCCAACACTTGCGCGACAGCTTCAAGTTCGGTTAAATCTCCCACAAACAACAAAGCATTTGAATCATCTACTGCCAGATAAAAACTGCCTGCGCCATCTGGAGTATTAATCGTGATCGCATGAATATTTTCCACTTTATCTGTCACCACTAAACCACCCATCGCAATACGCACTTGTCCTTGGAAGATTTCGACTAGCACACCTTGCTTAGTTTGATACTCACCCATCATCATTCTGCATCCTTTTATTATTAATTTTCTACAAACAAGTCATCACTATAACCGATTCAACACCGCTCTTAATTTTAAAGGTTTGACTGGCTTAGTTAAAAATTGGAAGCCACCTGCTTTAATGGCTTGGTTTACTTCTTCCGAGCGATCAGCACTGATCACTACCCCAACAAAGCTATCACCAATTTGATCTCTTAACGCATCTAACACTTCTAAACCAATGTGGCCATTATCTAAGTGATAGTCAGAAAATACCACTTCAGGACTCCAATCTTTCTCTAGCGCGCTGATACTTTGTTTAAGATCTAACGCAGTACGAACCTCACAACCCCAACGTTCAAGTAACGTTTTCATGCCTAACAAAATCTCGGGTTCATTATCGACACACAGCACTTTGATATTAGCCAGTGGTGCATGCTCGATAACGCTGGCTTTAATGGGTTCAACTGGTAGTTGATAACAGCGCTTTAAACTCACTGAAAATACCGTACCTTGTTGTGGCCATGAGCGCAGTTCTAAATGGTGTCCAAGCAATCGAGTGATCCCGCGAGCGATCGCTAACCCTAGCCCTAGCCCTTGATCAGCGCGGTTTTCATCAACTCGGGTAAACTCATCGAAAATTTCCCCCTGCTTTTCCAGTGGAATGCCAATACCGTTATCCCACACTTCAATTCGAATATCATCCTGCATACGTCGCACACCAAGCAGTACTTTACCCCGACGCCCTTCTTGTTGACTGTAGCGAAATGCATTCGTCAGCAAGTTTTGCAGTACCCGTCTGAGTAATTTAGGGTCAGATTCGACAATCAGTTGTGTTGGCACTCGCTCAAATTCAATATTTTGCTCTGCCGCTAATACGCTAAATTCAGCATCCAGTTTGTCTAATACTTCGCGTAATTCAAAACAGCGAATATCCGTCGGCACTTTTCCTGACTCTAAGCGAGAGATATCCAATAAATCACCAATCAAATCTTCAGCCGCCCCTAAGGCACTTTCGATATGAGCAGAAAATTGCTTGGTATTATCATCACTAGCCGTTTCGCTAAGCGATGAAGCAAACAGACGTGCAGCATTGAGTGGTTGCATTAAATCATGGCTAACGGCGGCCAATAGTCGACTTTTTGATTGAGAGGCTTGTTGGGCATCTTGAGTGGCATTCACTAATTTAGTGTTTAAGTTTTCCAATTCATGAGTACGCTCTTGTACCCTATCTTCCAAAGTTTCATTCGCTTCTTTTAATGCTTGTTCGGCACGGCGGAAAGCGGTGATATCGGAAAAACTCATTACAAAGCCACCACCAGGCATAGGGTTTCCTTGCACCTCAATCACTTGCCCATCTTCGCGGATTCGAGAAGACGTGTGTTGAGTGCCTCGCTCTAAATGCTCAACCCGACGACGTACATGTATTTCCGGATCGCCCGGCCCACATAAACCTTGTTGCGCATTATGACGAATAATATCGGCAATCGGTCGTCCTACTTGAATTAAGCCTGGAGGGAAATCAAATAACTCTAAATAGCGTTGATTCCACGCCACCAGCCGCAGCTGTTTATCGACCACCGCAATCCCTTGGCTAACGTGTTCGATCGCTCCTTGTAATAAACCACGACTAAAGTCATACAGTTCGGATGCCTCATCGACTATCGCGGCGACTTCCTCCAACTGCATATTGCGACCTTGCAACGCTGACGTCAGCACTAGCCGCGCCGAAGATGCACCAAAGACCCCGGCCAGTACCCGCTCAGTATGACGAATCAAGGGCGCAGAAGCTTGTTGCTGTGGTAGCAGCGTTTCAGGTTGTTGTGACCAAAACAGTTGGAAAGCATTACGTGCTCGCTTACGCCCAACAAAGCGTGAAGCCAACATTTCCAATTCAGCCACACTAACTCGGCTTTGATATAAACTAACATCTTCACTTTCTGGAAATGGAGTACCGACAAACGAAGCGGCTTGCAGGCGTTCACTTAAACTTGAACGCGTCACTAAGGAAACAAACACGTAAGCCAAAGTGTTCACCACAAGACTCAATGCCATCCCCCAATCAGAAGACTGTAAATTCAAGCTTTGTAGCCATTCAGGCGGTGTTAAAAACCAAACTAGAAAGTTAGTTTCTTCACTTCCAGCTAACATATTGGTTTGCAGCATTAAGGTCGCGAGCCACACCACAAAACCAAGGATTAACCCAACATACACACCTTTACGATTGCCTTTTCGCCAATACAAACCGCCAAGTAGAGCTGGAGCAAATTGGGCGATTGCCGCAAAAGACAATAAACCAATCACCGCTAATGAAGGCACGCGATCCAGTATTTGATAAAAGCCCCAAGAGCCAGCTAATAGCAGAGCAATCAAAGCTCGGCGCACATTAAGTAATAAACCGGATATTTGTTTAGGTTTAGCCTTAGATAACTTCATTCGGCGCAGTAACATTGGCCAAACTAAATCATTAGACACCATAATGGTAAGCGCAATGGTCGAGACAATCACCATACCACTGGCAGCGGAAGTACCGCCTAAGTAAGCAAGTAAAGCAATGGTATCCGCGCCAACCGACAACGGCAGATTAATCACATAAGCATCGGCACTTGAGCCCCCAAGTAAATATTGGCCAGCCCATGCGACGGGCAATACAAACAACCCCATCAGCACTAAATAGATCGGAAATACTCGTCTTGCAACATGCAAATCACGCGCTTGGTCATTCTCAACAATCGTCGTGTGGAACTGGCGAGGTAAACAAATGATCGCTGCCATGGTTAGTAGCATATGAATCACTAAAGTAGGAATATTCGGTGCTTGATAATACTGCTGAGATAGCTGGCTTAAGCTGATATTCGGAGTTTGATAAATCAAATACACCACAAACATGCCAACCACTAAAAAAGCCAATAGTTTGACGACCGATTCAAACGCCACCGCCATCACAATGCCACGGTGATGTTCGGTATTATCGATATGACGAGTGCCAAACAACATGGTAAACACTGCCAACACCCCAACCACAAACCATGACACTTGCATATCTTGGTAACCAAGTTGTTGCATTAAATTCGGTGCCACTAGCTCCAGCCCCATGGTAATACCACGTAATTGTAACGCGATATAAGGCAAGATTCCGATCACCGCAATTAACGTTACGGTGATGGCTAACCCTTGAGATTTGCCATAACGCGCGGCAATAAAGTCGGCAATTGAAGTAATGTGTTCACGTTTAGTGATAAGAATAAGACGCGCAAGAATACGCCAACCCAAGGTAAAAACCACAATGGGCGCAAGATAAATAGGTAAGAAAGACCACATATCGGCACTGGCTTGACCGACCGTGCCATAGAAGGTCCAAGAGGTACAATAGACCGCAATAGATAAACTATAGATCCAAGGTCGCCAACGAAATAACCAGCTTTTTTGCCTATCGCCATACCAGGCAATTAAAAATAGAACCCCTAAATACGCCAGTGATACTGGAATCACTATCCATCCTTGCATGTCGCCTCAATCTACTATCCATGTACATTAATTTGATTGTGCTATGGCGAGCTTTTTCCCTCAATCGCTTTACACCTAATTTGTGGGTTCAGTGAGAAATTATTCTTCTTAGGCCGCGTTAAATTGAACAGAGAGATCATATTCAATTGGCCTTGTCTAAAGCTTGTTTTATTCTTGCTGAAATTCGTATTTTGAAGTTACTTGGATATAGGCTGTTCAACCTTAACAAACAAAGCGACGATGCCCATTACTGCCATCAACAAAAAGACATTGCCTCCAAAAAACTCATACCCCCAACCACTTAATGCCGTCATTAAAGCAATAAAAGCCCCTAAAGGAATGGCATTATATAAGCCTTGCAGTGGTACTAAATATTGGTCATCGGCTAATTGTATATAACGAATCGTCGCATAATGCGTTAAAGCAAAAGTTAAACCATGCAAAGTTTGCAACAATGCTAACAACCAAACCTCATTCGTCATTGCCACACCACACCAGCGCACAACGACAGCTAACGAAGCAACAATAAACATAGCTCGTAATGACCAAGCACCAAACAACCTAGCACTAAAAGCAAACAGCAATACTTCAGAAACCACCGAAAAGCTCCACAAGTAACCTATCACTGATTCTGATATCCCAACCTCTTTCCAATGTAGAGTACTGAAACTGTAATAAGCAGCGTGTGAGCCTTGTAATAGAGAAACTAAAATTAAAAACTTCACTATCGGCCATTGTTTGAGCAAGATAAAAATACTTGGCTTAGCTTGTTGTTCACTTCCTACACGAGTCTCTGGCAAAGGAGTAGGTTGGCGTAACGACAGCAACAAGGTAACCAAAAGACCAGCCATCGCCGTATATACAATCATATCGGAACCAAACCCATTGACCAGATAACCGACCAAACTAGAACCAACAATAAAAGCCACCGATCCCCACAAGCGGCTACGTCCATAATCTAGTAGATTGAGCTTGTTATAATAATTAGCAACCGAATCCGACAAGGGAATTCCCGGTCCAAAAGTGGCGTTAAAGCCAATGGTTGCTAACGCCAACCACCAGAAGTTCCCTCCGGTAAAGAAATGCAAAGCACAAAAAATGAGTGCAATAAATGTCAACACCCTTAACGAGGGTAATAAATGCTCAACTTTATGCAATTTGGGGGTAAGTACTAGGTTAACAACACAACGAGTGGCAAAACCCAAACCGATCAGTAGTCCAATATCGGAAGCGGATACGCCTTGTTCAGAAAACCATAAGCTCCAAAAAGGCAAATACACCCCATAAGCAAAAAAGAAACCGAAAAAATATTGAGATATCCAACCAAAAGGCGTGGGGTTAAGCATGAGGTCATCCAAGAGTTTGTAGGGCAAACAAAAAATCAGGCGTCATTATGCCTGTAATCCCACAGAGTGACTATTCCGATAAGGCTAAAATAGTGAATCAACAGCGCACTATTTGAAGTATATATACCCAAGTAACTTCAAGATGCAGAATTCACTTGGGTATAGACCAAAGTCGTCTAGCGCGGTAAATAGAAAATAGCCACACTCAAGATTCTTGTAATCGTATGAGTGTGGTTACCATGCCTGATAAATTTAATATGACATTAGCACCCTTTGATCGCTTGTCAGAACAACAGCAGGCACAACTACGCTCAAATCTTGATGTCGCTTATTTTCGTCAATCCGACACCATACTCACTCCTGGTAAATGTGATGAAAACCTGTATGTATTAATTAAAGGCGCAGTAGAAGAAACCAGTGATGATGGTCGAGAGGTGTTTGCTCACTATGCCCATGAAGACATGTTTGATGTACGATCGCTACTCGATGGTACTATAAAGCACCGTTATACTGCCCTAGAAGACACGCTTACCTACTTACTTCCTCGTCATATTTTTCTGGGGTTATATAAAGAAAATGACGACTTTGCTGCTTATTTTGATAACAATTTATCGGCTCGCCAACAACGGATTGAGCAAGCGCACAACCAACAAAATTTAGCCGAATTTATCCTGACTAAAGTCGATGCGGCTATTTACACACCAGCGCTAATACTTGAGCCGGACGCCAATTTAAAACAAGCAACTGAACAAATGCAGCAACATGGCAGTGATGCGGCGTTAATTGCCCTTCCCACTTACCGACATACCAATCAACAACATGCTAATCAGCAACATACCGGTTCACAGTTACCGTTTGGCATTATTACTCGTACCGATTTATTGCACGCGATTGCTCTAGATCAGCAACCGCTTGAGTACCCTGCACAACAAGTGGCGAATTCTCCGGTTCTACATATACCTGAAGGTGACTATTTATTTGATGCGATGATCATAATGACTCGCTACAAGTGCAAACGCCTTGCGGTAACTCAAGGGCAACAAATTATCGGCATGCTTAATCTCACCCAAGTTTTGAGCGCATTTTCGACCCATTCACACGTATTAACCTTGAGAATCGCTAACGCCGATAACTTAGAGGAACTTATCGATGCAGCCAGTCGACAACGAGAGTTAGTACACACCCTACAACATAACGGTATTCGTACTCGATTTATTATGGAGCTTATTTCTGCGGTCAATGAACAGATCATTGAGAAAGCTTTTGAACTTATCGTGCCAGCACATTTACATGATCATTGCTGTTTATTAGTACTTGGTTCTGAAGGACGTGGAGAACAAATTCTCAAAACCGATCAAGATAATGCGTTAATCATTAAAGATGGCCTACATTGGCATCAATTTGGTCATTTGATGGACAGTTTCAGTGAGACTTTACAGCAACTTGGTTATCCACCTTGCCCCGGTAAAGTGATGGTCAACAACCCAAAATGGGTCAAAAGCCAACTTGATTGGAAAAAATGCTTACAACAATGGGCTAAAGAAAGTTCGTCATCTTCGGTAATGAAGCTGGCCATTTTCTCTGATGCTCAAGCGATAGCAGGCAATAAAAGCCTACTCGAACCACTAAAGCGACAGCTACACACCTTAATGCACAATAATGGTCTAGGCTTAATGGAGTTCGCTCGTCCGGCGCTAGGCTTTGCGGTGCCATTAACCTTTTTTGGTCAAGTTAAGCAAAGCAAACAAGGCATTGATATCAAGCAAGGTGGGATTTTCCCGATCGTACACGGTATCCGTACTTTAGCACTGGAACATCAAATACTCGCCAGTAATACTTTTGAGCGAATTGAACAGCTGCAAAAACAAAATATCCTAGAAAGATTAACTGCCGATAACTTATCGGAAGCCCTCAAACTATTTATCAAGTGGCGACTGTCGCAGCAGCTAACTTGTCAACATAGTCACAATCAACTGGATGTTCAAAGCCTCAATCGTAGTGAGCGCGATCTACTACGTCATAGCCTACATGTAGTCAAAAAATTCAAGCAATGGCTTGGCTACCATTATCAAATTAGGGAGTAATCGGATGAATACTCTGCAGCGTTTATATTGGTTTTTTCGCCTCAAAGGTTCCCCGTATCAACCGTTATTTGGCATGATCCCCAAAGGCGAATTTGTGTCTCTGGATTGCGAAACCACCAGCTTAAATCCACAACAAGCAGAATTAGTTACCATTGCAGCCACCAAAATTATCAACAATAAAATCATTACGAGTGAGCCATTTCATATCAAGCTGAAAGCGCCGCAATCGTTATGTTCCAACTCAGTGAAAATTCATCATATTCGTCATAATGATTTAGCAGAAGGTTACTCAGAAGCCGAAGGGTTAGAGAAATTACTGGCGTTTATCGGCAATCGCCCATTGGTGGGATACCACATTCGTTATGACAAAACGATACTCGATCGCGCTTATAAAAAGCACTTTGGGTTTCCACTACCCAATCCATTAGTTGAAGTCAGCCACCTTTATCATGAGCAACTAGAACGCCTACTCCCCAATGCTTATTGCGATTTAAGTTTAGAGGCGATTTGTCGACACTTAGAACTGCCGATTCAAGAACGCCATGATGCGCTACAAGATGCCATTACTGCGGCATTGATTTATGTTCGGCTCACTTACGGCAGCATGCCTAGCCCTAGTTTGGCTTATAAAAAACACTAAAAACATCCGATCTAGCTCTCATTTCACTCGATAATTTGAGCTAAAAAACCTTTATTAACAACATCTAATCCTAAAGTCTAATTGTAGAAAACACCTCATAGGCGGAAAGTAAGATAAAACAAAAAAGACGAATCCCTACAGATTAAGAATTGAGTCCTACTCAAGCAAGGAGAGCCCAATGAGTGAAGTTCATATTCATCCAGTCAAAGAAAATATCTTGCAGCAAACTCACGCCGACAATGACACTTACCTATCCATGTACCAAGAATCGGTCAATGACCCGCAAGGTTTCTGGGCCAAACATGGCAAAATTGTTGATTGGATCAAACCTTTTACTCAGGTTAAAAACACCTCTTTTGAACCTGGCAACATCAGCATCAAATGGTTTGAAGATGGCCAGCTTAATGTCTCAGCGAACTGTATTGATCGTCATCTCGCTGAACGTGGTGATGAAGTAGCAATTATTTGGGAAGGCGATGATCCAAAAGATGACGCTCAAATCACCTTTAACCAACTGCATGAAAAAGTTTGCCGCTTCTCCAATGTCTTAAAAGCACAAGGAATCAAAAAAGGCGATGTGGTTTGTCTTTACATGCCAATGGTGCCAGAAGCGGCAGTAGCCATGTTAGCGTGTACCCGTATCGGTGCTATTCATACCGTCGTATTTGGCGGTTTCTCTCCTGATGCGCTCGCCGGTCGTATTATTGATTCCAACGCTAAAGTCGTGATCACGGCTGATGAAGGAGTACGTGGTGGACGCGCGGTTCCACTTAAAGCGAATGTAGACCAAGCTTTGCAAAACCCTGAAACCAATATCAGCAGCGTAGTGGTTTTCCAGCGCACTAGGGGTAATGTTGAATGGAATGCTGAGCGTGATATTTGGTGGCATGAAGCAACCGAGCAGGCCTCGCCAGAATGCGCACCAGAGCCAATGAATGCGGAAGACCCGCTATTTATTCTCTACACATCAGGGTCAACCGGTAAACCAAAAGGCGTGCTTCATACCACTGGCGGCTACCTAGTGTATGCCACGATGACATTCAAATATGTGTTCGACTATCAAGACAACGACGTGTTCTGGTGTACTGCCGATGTTGGTTGGATCACTGGTCACACTTACCTTGTGTATGGTCCGCTATCTAACGGTGCAAAAACTATCCTATTTGAAGGCGTGCCAAACTACCCGAACACGAGCCGCATGAGCGAAGTGGTCGATAAGCATCAAGTCAGTATTCTTTATACTGCCCCAACTGCGATTCGCGCACTCATGGCGAAAGGTGATGAAGCAATCAAAGGCACCACCCGCTCTAGCTTACGTATTATGGGGTCGGTCGGTGAACCCATTAACCCTGAAGCTTGGGAATGGTACTACAAAACCATTGGTGATGAGCGCTGCCCGATTGTTGATACTTGGTGGCAAACCGAAACCGGTGGAATCTTGATCACCCCACTTCCGGGTGCTACCGAACTAAAAGCAGGCTCAGCGACACGTCCATTCTTCGGCGTACAACCAGCATTGTTTGATAATGAAGGCGGAACACTGGAAGGCGCTAACGAAGGTAACTTAGTGATCACTGATTCTTGGCCGGGACAAATGCGCACTATTTATGGTGACCATGAGCGCTTTGAGCAAACCTACTTCTCAACCTTTAAAGGCGTGTACACCACAGGTGATGGTGCACGACGTGATGAAGATGGTTATTACTGGATCACAGGCCGTGTCGATGATGTGCTTAACGTATCAGGTCACCGCATGGGTACCGCAGAAATTGAATCCGCTCTCGTGGCATTTGATAAGATTGCCGAAGCGGCGATTGTCGGCATTCCTCATGATATAAAAGGTCAGGCGATTTATGCTTATATCACGCTTAATGATGGTGAATTCCCATCAGCGGAACTGCATAAAGAAGTTAAAGACTGGGTTCGCAAAGAAATTGGTCCAATTGCCACACCAGATGTACTGCATTGGACGGATTCCTTACCGAAAACTCGCTCAGGCAAAATCATGCGTCGAATCTTACGTAAAATTGCCACTGGCGATACTGGCAACCTAGGGGATACCTCAACCTTAGCCGATCCAAGCGTAGTCGATAAACTCATCGAAGAAAAAGCGAATTTGGTGTAAAACAAGATCGCTTCACCACAGTGTAAAAATAAATAATAAGAACCGTGGCTTAGGCTGCGGTTTTTATTTTTAAGTCCCTAGGGCCTGTTGATCTTTGGTGATGATTTTTGCAGCGAAACGTTGTCACGAGAACCTAGGCCGCTTCGTGTCTCGAGGAAAAGATACAAGCGAGTACACGAAAAAACATTATTCCAGACGAGCCTTAGCGAGAGCGGGAATCTCATGCCGCGCACTGTAAACTATTATGAGCTTAACGATTCGGCTCGCTTTAAGTAAATCCCCTATCTTCTTCTCCTAGGACTTAGTTCCTAGAGGTTAATGTTCGAACCTTCGTTACATAAAGCAAATGAATAAGTTATTTATTACCGATAAATATTCAGCACCCGCCCCCCAGAAACTAGGAACTCGCAACCTAGGAACTCGCCTTGACCTCATTAGACCAGTAAAATGCTGCGATTTGCGCTGATTTAGCTATAATTGGGCAAATTATTAGATGTAGAGTCATTTTTTTTGCTATCTTACTTAGCAAAGTATCAAAATTATGACATGATGCATTTTACATTCACTTTAATGGATATTAGCCACACAATGTCAGCAAACTTACGAGTTCTTGTCTTAAATGGGCCGAATTTAAATTTGCTCGGGTTACGTGAACCGACGCATTATGGTTCTAATACATTGTCGGATATTGTTAATAACTTGGAGGCGCAAGCTAAAGAGTTGGGTATTGAACTATCGCATTTACAATCGAATCGTGAATACGAATTGATCGAAGCGATTCATGCTGCCTATAACACTATCGACTTTATCATCATCAACCCTGCCGCGTTTACCCACACTAGTGTGGCACTGCGCGATGCATTGCTTGGGGTGAAGATTCCATTTATTGAAGTACACCTATCGAACGTTCACGCTCGCGAAACTTTCCGCCATCATTCTTATCTTTCAGATAAAGCAGTTGGCGTCATTTGCGGCCTCGGCGCTCAAGGTTACCAATTTGCACTCTCGGCGGCACATGCACAGCTAAGCCAACAATCGGCTTAATGCACTCGTCTTCGATATCAGTAGGGCAACCTGTCTTACTAAAACATAAACAATGGCTTTGCTGTTGTTTGGACATGAATAATTAAATAAATAGAGAAAACATTATGGATATTCGTAAAATCAAGAAGCTTATCGAGCTAGTAGAAGAATCTGGCATCGCTGAACTTGAAATCTCTGAAGGTGAAGAATCAGTACGCATCAACCGCTATAGCAACCAAGCGGCACCTGCGGCTCCAGTTCAATATGCAGCTGCTCCGGCTCCAGTAGCGCCTGCGGCTGCTCCAGCGGCATCTGAACCAGCAGCGCCTGTGGCTGCTCCAGTTGAAACTGGTCACAAAGTACTTTCACCAATGGTAGGTACTTTCTACCGTTCTCCAAGCCCGGAAGCGAAATCTTTCATCGAAGTTGGACAAAGCGTACAAGAAGGTCAAACTCTTTGTATCGTTGAAGCGATGAAAATGATGAACCAAATTGAAGCTGATAAAACAGGTGTTGTGAAAGCTATTCTTGTTGAAGATGGCCAACCTGTTGAATTCGATCAACCGCTTGTTGTGATTGAATAAGTCTGTTGTCTCAAACAGATCTCACATCATTAACACGGTAACAAGAGGCAATAAAATGCTAGATAAATTAGTCATCGCGAACCGAGGCGAAATCGCCCTACGTATTCTTCGCGCATGTAAAGAGCTAGGCATTAAAACGGTCGCCATTCACTCAACGGCTGACCGTGATTTAAAACACGTACTACTCGCAGATGAAACCATTTGTATTGGTCCTGCCCGTAGTACCGACAGCTACTTAAATGTTCCTCGCATTATTTCTGCAGCAGAGGTTTCTGGTGCAGTTGCGATTCACCCAGGCTACGGTTTCTTATCTGAAAACGCAGATTTCGCTGAACAAGTTGAAAAATCTGGCTTTATTTTCGTTGGCCCGAAAGCTGAAACTATTCGCCTTATGGGTGACAAAGTTTCTGCTATCAACGCTATGAAAAAAGCAGGCGTACCTTGTGTGCCGGGTTCAGATGGCCCGTTAGACGATGACGATGCGAAAAACCGCGCCTTTGCAAAACGCATTGGCTACCCAGTTATCATCAAAGCCTCTGGTGGCGGCGGTGGTCGTGGTATGCGTGTAGTGCGTAAAGATGCCGATTTGGTTGAAGCAATTGCAATGACTCGTTCTGAAGCAAAATCTTTCTTCAACAATGACATGGTTTACATGGAGAAATACCTAGAAAACCCTCGTCACATTGAAGTTCAAGTATTAGCGGATGGCCAAGGTGGCGCAATTCACCTAGGTGAGCGTGACTGTTCAATGCAGCGTCGCCACCAAAAAGTGGTGGAAGAAGCTCCGGCACCAGGTATTACTGAAGAAATGCGTCAATACATTGGTGAGCGTTGTACGCGTGCTTGTATTGAAATCGGCTACCGTGGCGCAGGCACTTTCGAGTTCCTATACGAAAACGGTGAGTTCTACTTCATTGAAATGAACACCCGTATTCAGGTAGAGCACCCTGTGACTGAAATGGTTACCGGCATTGACCTAATCAAAGAGCAATTACGTATTGCTGCTGGCCAACCTTTATCATTCACGCAGAACGATATTAAGATCCGCGGCCATGCGGTTGAGTGTCGTATCAATGCGGAAGATCCAGTTCGCTTCCTACCTTGCCCTGGTAAAATCCAACACTTCCATCCACCAGGTGGTATGGGCGTTCGTTGGGAATCTCACGTGTATGCTGGCTACTCTGTACCGCCACACTACGATTCAATGATCGGCAAGCTCATCACTTTCGGTGAAAACCGTGATGTGGCAATTGCACGTATGAAGAATGCATTAGGTGAAACCATCATTGATGGCATCAAAACCAACATTCCTCTACAGCTTGACATCATGATGGATGAAAACTTCCAACATGGTGGTGCAAACATTCACTATCTTGAGAAAAAGCTAGGTTTGCAAGACTAAGAGTCGGTTGCTAGAGGCTAGTCTCTAGTTACTAGGAAAAGATAAAGAGACCGTGGTGAAAGCTGCGGTCTTTTTTTTGTTTCGAGTCTCGTTGCTCGGGCGCTACGCTGCTCGTTTTTCGATAAAGAAAGCAACGGAATTTGGGGAGGCTTCGCTCAAGAGCCGAAAAGAATTCTGATTTCGAGTGACGCGTCTCGTGTTGCGTGTAAGTGCGATCAGCCTCTCGCAATATTTTTTGCTCTTGCTTTTACTCGCAACACGAAGCGAAGCGCTCACGCAACTCGCCACCATCTTTTCACTTTTCCGAGCCACGAGAAGTAAAACGCCCGAGATTCGAGTAACGCTCATTTATGCCATTTGTTTTTCCATCTATTGTTTGTAAAAATGCCCTCCCTCATCCACTCAACAGGTCGCTGCTCATGAAAACACTACAGGCTCGCTATCGACAAGCACACAAAGAAGCTAAGTGGGCGATTGGCCTCGCATTAGCTTATTTTGTCTGGTGGTATGTTTCTGCTTATGGTTTAGCACCTAGCCCAGAAAACATCACGGATATGCCGGCTCTCTATTTAGGCTTTCCATTATGGTTTTTAATGGCCTGTGTAGTTGGCCCGATTGTCTTTACTTTATTGTGTGCCGCGATGGTGAAATGGATTTATAAAGATATGTCACTAGAAATCGAACAAGAAGATCACCATGAATAGCCAAATTTTAATCCCATTAGCTTTATATCTTATTGCGGTATTCGGTCTGGCTTTTTGGAGTAGCCGTCATAGCAATAAACAAGGCTTTTTAAATGAATACCTAGTCGGTGGCCGTAGCATGGGCGGTTTTGTGCTGGCCATGACACTTGCTGCCACGTATGCCAGTGCCAGCTCTTTTATTGGTGGCCCGGGAGCCGCTTATCAAATGGGGCTCGGTTGGGTATTACTGGCAATGATCCAATTACCCGCGACTTGGCTTACCCTTGGCGTATTAGGCAAAAAATTTGCGATTGAAGCTCGTCGTCATAATGCACTCACCTTAAACGACATTCTGTACGCCCGCTATAAAAATCGCGGCGTTGTTGTATTTGCTTCGTTATCTTTATTATTGGCTTTCTTTGGCACCATGGTCGTTCAGTTTGTCGGAGGTGCCCGCTTGCTGCAAACCGTGACTGGTCTTTCTTATACTCACGGCTTGATGATTTTTGCCATTACTGTTGGCTTATACACGACGATTGGTGGTTTTCGCGCAGTCGTCATGACCGATACCCTACAAGGTATTATGATGATTATTGGTACCATCGCCTTATTGGTCGGTATTGTCCATGCAGGCGGTAGTATTGGTGAAATCGTGACCGACTTACACGATATAGATCCAGCCTTAATTACCCCTTACGGACCAAACCACTTTCTAACTGAACCTTTTATGATGAGTTTTTGGGTACTGGTATGTTTTGGGGTAATTGGCTTACCGCATGCTGCAGTGCGTTGTATGTCATATAAAGACAGTAACTCCCTGCACAAAGGTATGGTGATCAGTACCATTATGGTAGCGCTATTGATGCTAGGCATGCACTTAGCCGGTGCTTTTGGCCGTGCCATTGTGCCGGATATCGGTAGCCCAGACCAAATCATGCCAACCTTAATGATCACGGTTCTTCCGCCTGTGGTGGCTGGTATTTTCTTAGCAGGCCCAATGGCAGCGATCATGTCGACCATTGATTCACAACTGATTCAAGCCTCTGCAACCTTATTGAAAGATTTATACATTAACTATATTAACCCTTCGATGGCACAAGGTGAAAAAGCCGAAAAAACGCTACCGAAATTATCATTATGGGTAACGGGTATTTTTGCTGCACTAGTGTTTGTCGCTGCGCTCAATCCACCCGATATGATCATTTGGCTAAATCTATTGGCGTTTGGTGGCATGCAAGCAGTATTCTTATGGCCATTGGTATTAGGACTTTATTGGAAAAACGCTTCGGCAACCGGCGCTTTTTCTTCGATGGTCATTGGACTATTTTCTTATATCGCATTCAGTACTTTCAAACCGGACCTAGGCGGCGTACATGCGATTGTGCCGACCTTATTATTAGGGCTGATTGCTTTTATCGTCGGCAGTAAACTCAAGCCAACCGCCCCGCTCAAAACCAATAGTCCGCAAGCGGTATAATCTTTCACGCCTATTAATAACTCTCACTCCAATCATGGCAAACTGAGTCCATGATTGGAGTAGATCTCTACAAGTTTGTCGTCATCTGCTACACTTCGCCTCAATTCTTATTCATGACGAGAGATCAATTCCATGCCTTGGATTCAAATTAAACTCAACGCGACCGACACCAACGCTGAAGCAATTGGCGATATGTTAATGGAAGAAACGGGTGCGTTATCTGTCACTTTTTTAGATGCTAAAGATACACCAGTATTTGAACCACTACCGGGTGAAACTCGTTTATGGGGTGAAACTGACATCCTTGCGCTCTACGATGCAGAAATTGATACTCAACTGGTATTAAACCAAATCAAAGGTAGCCAAATGCTCAGCGACGATTTTGCTTATAAAATTGAGCAAATCGAAGACAAAGACTGGGAACGTGAATGGATGGATAACTTCCACCCAATGCAATTTGGTCAACGTCTATGGATTTGTCCAAGCTGGCGTGAAATCCCTGATCCAAGTGCCGTCAATGTGATGCTTGATCCGGGTCTGGCATTTGGCACGGGTACTCACCCAACCACCTCTGTATGTTTAGAGTGGCTAGAAAGTTTAGATCTCGAAGGTAAAACCGTCATCGACTTTGGTTGTGGCTCAGGCATTTTAGCGATTGCGGCCATCAAACTTGGCGCTGCCAAAGTGATTGGTATTGATATCGATCCACAAGCGATTTTGGCATCAAAAGATAACGCTGAACGTAACGGCGTAGCAGACCAATTAGAATTATTCCTACCTCAAGACCAACCAGAAGGCTTAATTGCCGATGTTGTAGTTGCCAACATCCTTGCAGGGCCATTACGCGAGCTTTCAGGCGTAATCACTAGCCTAGTCAAACCAAATGGTTTATTGGCTATGTCTGGCGTGCTTGATTCGCAAGCAGCCGATGTTGCGACTTACTACCAAGATGCTTTCGAGCTTAACCCAATTATCGAGCAACAAGAATGGTGTCGAATCTCAGGCCAAAAGAGAACGTAATCATTAATTTCAAAAGCGCTTATGGGGCTAATTGACTGAAAATTAAACAATTTACAAAACTATTTGTGAAATGGTCAAATATTAGTCTTTTCACGCCCCGAAAAAATGCGTAAAATGCGCGCCCTTGCCGAGATGAAGTGTGATGCTGTTTTGAAAATCGGAAACTATACATTACCGAATAACCTAATCGTCGCTCCAATGGCAGGTGTGACCGATAGGCCGTTTCGTGAATTATGTCTTCGATATGGTGCAGGTATGGCTGTCAGTGAAATGATGTCCTCTAATCCTAAAGTTTGGAACACATCTAAGTCGCTACAACGCATGGTACATGAAGGCGAATCGGGCATTCGCAGTGTACAAATTGCTGGAGCAGATCCTGATCTCATGGCACAAGCTGCGCAAGTTAGTGTTGAAAACGGTGCTCAAATCATCGACATCAACATGGGTTGCCCAGCCAAAAAAGTAAATAAAAAACTGGCAGGTTCCGCGTTATTGCAACGCCCCGATATTATCGAACAGATATTAAAAGCGGTGGTGAATGCAGTAGAGGTTCCAGTAACCTTAAAAACGCGCACAGGATGGGACACAGACAATAAAAACTGTGTTGAAGTTGCCAAAATGGCTGAGCAATGTGGCATACAAGCACTGGCACTCCACGGGAGAACGCGAGCTTGTATGTACAAAGGCGAAGCAGAATACGACAGTATTAGAGCCGTTAAACAAGCTATCTCTATTCCGGTGATCGCCAATGGTGATATTGATAGCCCAGAAAAAGCGAAACTCGTATTAGATTACACTGGTGCGGACGCTCTGATGATCGGTAGACCTGCCCAAGGTCGACCTTGGATTTTTAACCAAATCCAGCATTTTTTACAAACCGGAGAACACTTGCCACCGCTTCCAGTAGAAGAAGTGCAAGACATCTTAATCGGTCATGTTCAAGCCCTTCATGAGTTTTATGGAGAGTTTTTAGGCCCTCGCATCGCTCGTAAGCATGTGGGTTGGTACCTAAAAGAGCATGATAGTGAAGGTGAGTTCCGCCGTATTTTCAATGCCATCGAGGATGCTAAGCAGCAAATTGATGTGTTAAGAAATTATTTTTATACCACGAGTATTTAAACACTCGCAGCAAGACGACCCGCGAATGAAGCCTAGTGATTCAGGTTAATAAGCATCGTCAACAACGCTGTCGCTTTAAATGTAACGGGGAAGATACCCTAAATAGTTAAAGTGACAGCTAGGCGGCAAGTGAACGAATCCCCATGAGTTTAGCTCGTCTAAATGATTGGGGTGAGTGAACGCAGCCAACAACGCTGTCGCTTTAAATATGACGGGTATCGTTGCATTATAACTATCAAAACGAAGAGCTAAGACTAATTATGTTCGAACAAAATCTGACTTCAGAACCATTCACAGTTACTACTGTTACATCACAAGACCAGATCACACAGAAGCCACTACGTGACTCTGTAAAAGCATCTTTAAAGAACTACCTTGCTCAGTTAAATGGCCAAGACGTTAACGATCTTTACGAATTAGTATTAGCTGAAGTTGAACAACCAATGCTAGACATGGTTATGCAATACACTCGCGGTAACCAAACTCGCGCAGCGAACATGATGGGTATCAACCGTGGTACTCTTCGTAAGAAGCTTAAAAAATACGGCATGAACTAAGCATTACGCTTATTCAAACCTCTAAAAACCGCATTCATTGAGTGCGGTTTTTTTGTATATCATTAAACCCACAATGAGCTTTCTATTGTTTATTTAACGCTCTTTGTAATAACTCCTGCTGCGCGGCATACTTTTCTGCTTTTGATTGTCCATCGGTGGTAAGACTTTGTAATTGTGCTTGGTCTAAATCTTTCAGATAACTAAAATCCTGTTGGCTTTGCATACTTGCTACAACTGTTTTTAACTTTTCAAATAAACTCATTCGGCTTCCTTTTCCTAGGGCCTGTTAATCTTTCGTGGTTAAATTTTGTTCGAGATAAAAGGGGCAGCGTTTGTTGGTCATTTGCACTGCGTTATCGGCTCCTCGTGTAGGCTAGCTACACCACGGAGCCTCTGCCTTGCTCAAATACCCAATAATTCGCTGCAAAAATCATCACGAAAGTTCAACAGGCCCTAAGGTTACGGTGATTTGTTGTCGATAAACTGCGGGGGTGAGTCCTGTATGCTTACGAAACATTTTAATAAACGCCGAAGCATCGCTGTAACCTAACTGATAAGCCACTTGATTTATTGGGGTTGGCTGTTTTAACAGTTGCAGGGCCGTGACTACCTTCAACCTCTGCCGCCATTCATTAAAACTCATCCGTAAATGCTTTTGAAAGCGCCGATGTAATGTGCGTTCAGTCGTAAAGGCTCGCTTGGCCCATTCAGACATTGAGCAATGGTTAGCGGGATTGGCTTCTAGTTCTGACAATATTGGTCGTAATAGTGGATCGGTGGTTGTCGGCAAAAAATCATCCACTTGGTGAGCATTAGCTAACCGTACAAGCAATACATCAGTTAAACACCTATCTTGGTGGTTTTCTATTTTATCCACTTTGCGTGAGACTAGATCATCAATAATCGCCAGCACTAAAGGTGGCAGGGCAATCATACAAGCCTGATTTGGCAAACGATGAGAATACGAAACATCAATGTTGATCGCGCAATATTCTATATCTTGTCGATTAAAGGCTCGGTGAGGGGTATGCGCTGGAGTCCAAATAGCAAAACCAGCAGGTGAGACCATTTTTCTTCCATTGACCTCCATCTCAAGTACACCTTGCTTGATCAAATGCACCTGCCCCCAATCATGCTGATGAGTCATGGTTTCTGTACCCCCAGCAATATGAAAGTAATGCACAAAAACTGAGCTTGGCAATTGTTCCACTAACTTAGGCATAAAGGTTGAGCTTGCTGTATTTTTGTTTTTCACTTTATTCACTCCGACATCAACTTGTCTGAACCTACCAACTCTCTGTCCGATCGAACCTATTGGCTCTCCAACTTTTCGTGCCACACTCTAGCTCAAAGGTAAAACGTTTTATCAACACACTAAAGAGCAAGTAGATAACACTCTCCACGAGGAAGAATGATGACCGTATTTAACCGTAGATTATTTATTCAGTGCTTATTTCCCATTGTTGCCGTCGCAATTTGGGCGACCAATGCCGTAGTAAGCAAAATGGCAACAGCAACCATTGAGCCCGGGGCCATTGCTTTTTATCGTTGGTTTGTTGCCTTACTCGTACTCAGCCCTTTCTGTTTACTCTCGGTTATAAAGCAATGGGCCGTGATTAAACACCACTTAATCAAACTCACCGTACTCGCTTCCTTGGGTATGGTACTCAACCAAAGTTTGGCGTATTACGCGGCCTACACCACCAGCGCTACCAACATTGCGATATTTCTATCTCTGATGCCGTTGATTGGCCTTTTCCTTGCCGTGCCGCTGCTCGGTTCTCAGTTACGTAAAACCACCTTAATCGGTGCCGTGATCTCTTTTTTAGGTTTGTTGTATATGCTGACCGAAGGAAACCCTTTGCAATTAATGGAGCAAGGCTTAAAACAAGGCGATATGTTGATGCTTGCTTCTACTTGTGCCTATGCCTTGTATTCGGTGTTACTGAATAAATGGAAGCTGCCTTTAACCACTTGGTGCGCTGTCTATTGTCAGGTGCTGCTTGGAGCTTTATTACAACTCCCATTACTATTTTCAAGTCAGCATTGGGGCATTGAAAATAACGCTTGGCCAATGGTTGGTTTTGCTGCTCTTGCCGCCTCGATTATTGCCCCTTGGTGTTGGTTAAAAGGCGTGGCTTTCATTGGCGCAGAACGAGCGACTTTATTTATGAATTTAGTGCCGATTTTTACCGCTAGCATCAGCGTGCTGCTACTTGGTGTGCACCCTACTCAGTTTCATTTAATTGGCGGCGGCTTGGTCTTTATCGGTTTAACGTTGGTTCAATATAAACCGAAGCCTAAACCTCAACTTTCCTCTAATTTGGGGTCCATTGATCTTTCGTGAGAAGGTAGCCCTAGATAACTCCTCTAGGGCTTTTTCTTTATTGATGCTGTAGAGTTTTAATTGCCGCAATTAAAGCCTTTAAGCCCGTTGCCACTTTACTGCGTGGACAACCGACATTCAGGCGCACATATCCTTCACCTTCTTTGCCATAAGTATCCCCTCGCATAATCGCGACCTTATGCTCTTCAATCAAAAGGCGTTGCAACTCATCCATATCAATATTAAGTGGCTTTAAATCAATCCAAGCCAAGTAAGTACCTTGAGGAACTTGATAGTTTAGTTGCGGGAATTCATGACCTAATTGCTCAGCGACATAACTCAGATTGCTATATAAGTACTCTTTTAACGCCTCTAACCATGGTTCACCTTGTTGATAAGCAGCAATATGAGCAATCACCCCTAAAATTGAAGGTGATGACAAACCATGCGCAGCTTTTAATTGAGTAAGGTAGGCATCACGATGCTCTTGATTGGGGATAAATGCATAAGCCCCCGTTAATGCGGGAATATTGAACGATTTAGATCCAGAGCTAACCAACGCCCATTGTTGATCTTTTGCTACTGCCGACCACGGAATATAAGGTTCAAACGCCATATCCATGTGGATATCATCGGAAATTACTTTGACATCATACTTCTGACAAATTTCAGCCATACGTTGCAACTCATCTTGAGTCCACACACGACCCGTTGGATTTTGTGGGCTACAAAGCAATAAGATTTTACATTGTGGGAGCGCAGCTTGAGCTTCAAAGTGCGACCAATCAATCTCATAACTGGTCTCAGTTTTCATTAAAGGACTAGTAAGCATTTGTCGATAATTAGCAGACAACATATTGCCAAAGGCGTCGTAAGCCGGAGTGTGTACTAACACACCATCACCCGGTTTACTCCAAAGCTGAACTAATTGAGAAATAATGTAGATCACCGAAGGGCCATACACTAAATCTTGCGATGAAAGCTTGGCATCATAACGCTTGGCAAACCAACGGGTCACCGCACCTTTAAATTCATCATGATTCCAACGACTATAACCTAAAACACCGTGTTCCATACGCAGCTTTATTGCCTCTAGAACACAAGGCGCAGTTTCAAAATCCATATCGGAAATAGTAAATGGTAATAAATCCGCTTGGCCAAAACGATCTTGAACATAGTCCCATTGAGTACAAAAAGTGCCGTGGCGATCTACCACACGAGAAAAATCAAACATACTTACCTCATCCCGAATAGCAATAAAGGGTAGAGAACGTCCCTACCCTTATCTCTCAATCAACAACCTTAAGCAGGCGAGTTCATGAGTGTTTGCATCTCATTCTTAACCATATGTACTTGTGGGCCGATCACCACTTGTAAATTATGGTCATCCAACTTCACGACGCCTAATGCGCCATTAGCTTTAAGAACCGCATCATTGACTAACGACATATCTTCAACCGACATACGCAGACGAGTGATACAGTTATCAAGAGAAGTGATATTTTTCGCACCACCTAAGGCATCTAAAATAATGTCACCTTTGTAACCTAACTTACTTTCTTTCACTTCAGCTGCAAACGTTAATTCATCATTGCTCTCAGCTTCACGACCTGGCGTTTTCAAGTTGAAACGAGTGATCGCGAAACGGAACACACCGTAGTACACCGCAAACCAAACTGCTGCCACAAGTGGAACTAAGTACCATTCTGTTTTAGTACCTTGCAGCACACCAAAGATTAAGAAATCGATAATGTTGCCATCAGTATTACCAATCGTCACACCCAATAATCCCATCACCATAAAGCCAAGGCCAGTTAGGATTGCGTGCACAAAGTACAACGCTGGAGCAACGAACAAGAATAAGAATTCAAGCGGCTCGGTAATACCACCAACAACACAAGCAACCACACCGGATAATAATAATGCTTTAACTTTGCCGCGGTTTTCAGGACGAGCACAGTGATACATAGCAAGAGCGGCCCCTGGTAGGCCACCAAGGAACGTTGGCATTTTACCTTGTGATAAGAAAGCCGTTGCATGTGGATCAAAGTTAGTCACATCAGAACAAGATAGCTGAGCATAGAAAATATTTAATGCGCCACTTACCTCTGCGCCACATACCGGTAAAGTCCCCCCCGCCTCAGTAAAACGAATTAACGCGACAAGAATATGATGTAGACCGAATGGCAATAGCATACGCTCGCCAGTACCAAACAAGAATGGACCGAATGGACCTGCGTGAGAAATCAGTGAACCAATACCATTAATGCCCATAGCAAAGTACGGCCAAACTACAGGTACGATAAGACCAACGACACCTAGCACGACGGCTGTAACAATCGGTACGAAACGCGCACCACCGAAGAAGGCTAATGAATCTGGCATTTTGTAGGTATAAAAACGAGCGTGTAATTTCGCGACAATAATACCGACAATCACCGCACCTAAAATACCGGTATCAATCGATTGAATACCAATGATCGACTTCACACCATACGCAGTCTCTAGCTCCGCATTACCAATCACACCCGCAACAGTTAAATAGAAATTTACCGATAGATTCATGGCAGCAAAGCCAACGAAACCTGCAAACGCGGCAACACCTTTTTCCTCACGAGCTAAACCTAATGGGATCGCTATCGCAAACATCACAGGTAAATAAATAAATGCGACCAAACCAATCTTGGTCATCCACATAAAGATCAGTTGAAGGATAAAATTATCAAGAAAAGGTAGGCTTTCCTTCACGGCAGAACTCGATAATGAACTACCAACCCCTAATAGGATCCCTGAAAAAGCAAGCAGTGCCACAGGTAACATGAAAGTCTTTCCTAAGCTTTGGAAAAACTCCCACATAGTGGTTTTTTTCTTTGTATTGGACATAGTTTGTCACTCCAAATCATCACATATAGGTTAGTTAACCTGATAAAAAGACTGCTAAAACGTTTTATCAATTTGGTTATAAAAAATGCTGACTCAATAAAATGAACATTCTCGTCAGCATTGCTTTTAAATTAGAAATGAAGGATAAAACGTTTTACCTATATATTTTGCAAACTTGATCACGGTTATTTCCAACCAAAACAAGCATTGTTTGATTTTGTGATCGCGATAAAAGAATCTATCTCTAATACACTTTTATTCATTGGCGGACCATGAGCACACCAAAACCGAAAATCACCGATGTGGCAAAGCATGCTGGCGTCTCTGTCTCTACCGTATCATTAGCATTAAGCGGTAAAGGACGAATTTCTGAAGCAACTATCATCAAAGTAAATCAAGCCATCGAAACCCTTGGCTATGTACGTAATACCGCTGCCGCTAACTTGCGCTCTCATACTTCTAATTTAATTGGCTTAGTACTTAAAGACATTACCGACCCTTTTTATATGGGCATCACAGCCGGATTAAGTGAACAATTAGAAAAACAAGGCTACATGTTATTTCTTGCCCAATCTGGCGATGACAAAACCAAGCAATTAAACTGTCTACAATCCATGATCCAACAAGGTGTCGCTGGACTTATTTTTTGCCCGGTACGAGAAGGTGCTCAAGCCAGTTTCGAATTAATTAAACACGCTAATATTCCTGCTATTAGTATCGCTAGAGCAGATATCAACGTAAACATTGATTACATAGGTCCTGACAATACTCATGCTGCCACCTTAGCGACAAAACACCTCATTGAACAAGGTCATCGTCATATCGCCTACCTAGGAGGAACTGGAGATTCATTAACTCGTGCAGAACGTATTGGTGGTTATTGTTCCACTCTAATGCAATATGGTTTGCCGTTTAAAAATGAATGGATTGTTGAATGCGGTAAAACACAGCAACAAGCCGCAGATGCTGCTCATGCTCTTCTCAATAAACACCCCAAAATAACCGCCATATTATGTCACCGCTCTGCCACAGCTATTGGTGCTATATATGGTGCACAAGCTGCCGGAAAAACCATAGGTAAAGATAATTATATTGGTCAAGAAGTGGCTATATTAGGTTTTGATGATGCCGCCGAAGCCGAACTCACTACACCATCACTTAGCTTTGTTGATACCTCAACGCACTACATTGGCCAACAAGCGGGATTACAGATCATAAGAAAAATGCAGCAACCGAATTTACCACCACAACGGATCATTGTTCCTCCCAAAATGATTCTGCGAGACTCCGCTTAACAACCCCACCACAACAGGTTATGATTTAACCACTTAGCAATGATTCAAGGATGAAACATGAAAAGTTCTATTCGTTACCCTCTCATATTACTAGCAACAGCAACATTACTTGGCTGTGCCCACCAAGATAAGCAAGAGTTCAAAGAAGACGCTCGTGAAGCTGCTCAAGCGACCAAAGAGGCTGGTAAAACTATTGGTCATGCTACCCGTGACGCAGCCAAAGAAACCGGTCACTTTTTCCGAGACATATTCAAAGACTAAGTTTTTGATTTTTATTGACATATAAAAAAGCCAAACGATTGCGCGAGCTTTTTGGTTTGAAGTTAGTTAGAATGTGCGCCAACAAATCTTGGAGTTTTGTGTTCGATTAGCCACCATTCTCAAACAATTAAGATTTTTACCAAAGTATGCTGGTACTGACTCTAGTTTCACTTTGGCAAACATCTTTGTTTTAACTCCGTGATTTAAGGAATATGGAAGCCATGGAAAACGCTCGCCCAATTCGCCGCGCTTTAATCAGCGTATCTGACAAAACTGGTATTGTAGAATTTGCTCAAGCACTCACTCAACGTGGTGTGGAAATTCTTTCCACTGGCGGCACTTTTAAGCTGCTACAAGATAATGCCATCACCGCCACAGAAGTGTCTGATTACACAGGTTTCCCTGAAATGATGGACGGTCGTGTTAAAACTCTTCACCCGAAAGTGCACGGTGGCGTTCTAGGCCGTCGTGGTACGGATGAGGCGGTAATGGAACAACACGGCATCAACCCAATTGATATCGTCGTGGTTAACCTATATCCATTCGCTGAAACGGTTGCCAAAGAAGGCTGCACACTAGAAGATGCCGTAGAAAACATCGATATCGGTGGGCCGACTATGGTTCGCTCGGCAGCCAAAAACCACAAAGATATCACTATCGTGGTGAATGCATCAGACTACGATCGCGTGATCGCAGAAATGGATGCTAACGACAAATCTCTGACTCTAGAAACTCGCTTTGATTTGGCGATTGCCGCGTTTGAGCACACTGCCGCTTACGATGGCATGATCGCTAACTACTTTGGCACTATGGTTCCTTCCTATGGAGAGAACAAAGAAGGTGATGAGGAAAGCAAATTCCCACGCACCTTTAATCAGCAGTTCGAGAAAAAACAAGACATGCGCTACGGTGAGAACAGCCACCAAGCCGCTGCTTTCTACGTTGAAGCGAATCCTCAAGAAGCCTCCGTTTCCACTGCGCGCCAAATCCAAGGTAAAGCCCTGTCTTACAATAACATTGCCGATACTGACTCAGCACTTGAATGTGTGAAAGAATTCAACGAGCCAGCTTGTGTGATCGTTAAGCACGCTAACCCATGTGGTGTGGCGTTAGGTAAAGACATTCTTGAAGCATACAACCGCGCTTACCAAACCGATCCAACATCGGCGTTTGGTGGCATCATCGCCTTTAACCAAGAATTAGACGCAGCAACAGCGCAAGCAATTGTTGAACGTCAATTTGTTGAAGTGATTATCGCACCTTCTGTTTCAGCGGAAGCGATTAAAGTCGTGGAAGCGAAGAAAAACGTGCGTCTACTTGAGTGTGGCCAGTGGTCAAGCAAAACCACTGAATTTGATATCAAACGCGTGAATGGCGGTCTACTGGTTCAAGACCGTGATCAAGGCATGGTGAGCCTAGATGACCTAAAAGTGGTTTCTAAACGTCAACCAAGTGATGAAGAATTAAAAGATGCGTTATTCTGCTGGAAAGTCGCCAAATACGTGAAATCAAACGCCATTGTTTACTCAAAAGGTGACATGACTATCGGTGTCGGCGCAGGCCAAATGAGCCGCGTGTACTCAGCCAAAATCGCCGGCATTAAAGCGGCAGATGAAGGTTTGCAAGTCGAAGGTTGTGTGATGGCATCGGATGCTTTCTTCCCATTCCGTGATGGCATCGACGCGGCAGCCGAAGCTGGCATTAAATGCGTGATTCAACCAGGCGGATCAATGCGTGATGATGAAGTAATTGCTGCTGCCGATGAACATGGCATGGCGATGATCTTTACCGGCATGCGTCATTTCCGTCATTAGAAATAAGGAAGCGAGGTTCTAGTCCCTAGTTTCTAGGGTTCGAGCCTCGTAATTTTCAAAAATTCTTAACGACTCGATACACTTGAAGATTTTAGACCTAATAAAAGCGTCTACCTCTAGGGACTAGGAACCAGGAACTAGTAACCTAAAATGTCGAGTCGATAAGCTAAAGAGATACCATATATGAACATTTTAATTATTGGCTCCGGCGGCCGCGAACACGCACTAGGCTGGAAAGCAGCACAAAACCCTGACGTTGAAACCGTATTCATTGCCCCTGGTAATGCGGGTACTGCGCTTGAGCCTAAACTTAAAAACATCAATATTGGCGTTGAAGATATTGATGGTCTAGTTGAGTTTGCACAAAACAACAGCATTGAATTGACGATTGTTGGCCCTGAAGCACCGCTTGTTATTGGTGTGGTTGACGCATTCCGTGCGGCTAAACTGCCTATCTTTGGCCCGACTCAAGCGGCAGCGCAATTAGAAGGCTCTAAAGCGTTCACAAAAGACTTTCTAGCACGTCATAAAATCCCAACCGCCGATTATGCTAACTTTACAGAAATCGAGCCTGCGTTGGCTTATGTGCGCGAAAAAGGCGCACCTATCGTGATTAAAGCCGATGGCCTTGCAGCCGGTAAAGGCGTAATTGTTGCGATGACGCTACAAGAAGCTGAAGATGCCATTCAAGATATGTTGGCTGGCAATGCCTTTGGGGAAGCCGGTAGCCGTGTGGTAATCGAAGAATTCCTTGATGGCGAAGAAGCAAGTTTCATCGTTATGGTCGATGGCTCAAGCGTACTGCCAATGGCCACCAGCCAAGATCACAAACGTGTTGGCGACAAAGATACCGGCCCAAATACTGGCGGTATGGGTGCGTATTCTCCCGCACCAGTAGTGACACCGGAAATCCACCAGCGCGTACTTGATGAAGTCATCTACCCAACCGTACGTGGCATGGATGCAGAAGGTTATCCTTACACTGGTTTCCTTTACGCAGGCCTGATGATCATGGCTGATGGCACACCTAAAGTCATCGAATACAACTGCCGCTTTGGCGATCCAGAAACCCAACCTATCATGATGCGTATGCAATCTGATTTGGTTGAACTGTGTTTAATGGCGATTGATGAAAAATTAGATGAAGCGGAATCACATTGGGATCCTCGCGCGTCAATCGGTATTGTATTAGCCGCTGGCGGTTACCCAGGTGATTACGCCAAAGGTGATGTGATCAGCTTACCAGCAGGCGCTGAAGTAGAAGGTGAGAAAATCTTCCATGCCGGCACCAGTAATAATGCCAATGGCGATGTCGTGACCGCTGGCGGCCGCGTACTATGTGCCACTGCACTAGGTAATACGGTTTCAGAAGCGCAACAACGTGCTTATCAGCTCGCGAAACAAGTAAGCTGGAATGGTATGTTCCATCGCAATGATATCGGTTATCGGGCAATTGCTCGTGAACAAGAGCAAAAATAATACCAATCACACTAATTAGGTGATCAGATAATTAATACGATTGGTATAAATTCCTAGTCGCATAAAAAAGCAAAAGCGCGCACTTTTATGAAGTGCGCGCTTTTTTATATGTAAAGACAATATACCCAAAGTAATTGAAGTTGCAGTGAGGCGACAAGTGAATGAGGCCCCATGAGCGAGCATAGCTCGTCGATATGATTGGGGCGAATGAACGCCGACAACAAAGCTGCAGCTTCAAGTGCGACGGGTATAGATTAATTCATAATAAGATGAGCTCGCTGAATACAGCCATGAGTAGGTTCATCCAACAATAATAGCTTCTCAACCGTCAGGGTTTTACTCTTTTTATTTTTATAACCAATAAATGCAGCATAACTATTTAAACTTTTAATTCGTTCTTTTAGTACCGGGGATATATTCGCAACTTGATCGAACTGCAAGTTATCATATTGAACACCATCGCATGAGTCGAAAGCACTGCCATTCCATACCCCTTGAATTAACTCGAAACCTTGACCATGAATATCATCGACTTTTTTGACTAAGTCTTCCGCTTGTTGCGAGTAATAATCTAAATCTTTTTGGTTTAATGGTAGTACTTGATTATCTAAACGATAACGCTGATAAATCGCCTCGCCTTCAGCGCTAAAGCGAATATGAACGAGAAAAGGTTTTAATCCATCACTGCTTTGTTGTATTTCACCTTCACGAACAATCTCTTTAATAGTGCCATCTTGCCATTGGTAACTACTTTTATACCAAGCATTACCAGGTAATTGAACGTAATCTGATGCAACTTTAGGTTTGGATAGCGCTCGAGTATACCAATAGAAAGCTTTTGAAGTGCCTTCTAATTCGCCACCGGATAATTCGGCGGACTCAACTGAGCCTGAGAATTTACTGCTGATATGATCTGTCCACGAGCCAGGTGATGAACAACCAGCAAGCAAAGATAAAGTAAGTATGGAAAAAAAACTACGTTTCATAAAAAAACTACGCTGAGAAGACACTCAGCGTAGTATATACACAAACAACCGCTGGGTGCGAGTTGCAAATTATCAAGACAAAGTAAAATTATTTTACAGCGTCTTTTAGTGCTTTACCGGCTGTGAATGCTGGAACATTTGCTGCAGAAATTTGGATTTCAGCACCTGTTTTAGGGTTACGGCCAGTGCGAGCTGCACGGTGGTTAATTTTAAAAGTACCAAAACCAATTAGTTGCACTTGATCGCCATCTTTAAGAGCGCCAGTTACGCCTTCAAGAGTTGCTTCAAGAGCCGCTTTAGCTTGAGCTTTAGATAGGTCTGCTTTTTCAGCAATAGCATCGATTAATTGAGTCTTGTTCATTCTAGGTTTCCCTTCTCATTATTTTTGAAGATCGTATTGTTTAAGGTCTGAAGTCACTCTAAATCATAAAGGCCCCGTCTGGCAAAGGTTTGTGGCACTTCTTTTGATCTTATGACGTAATTTTGACCATAATTTGAGCTTTAACTCACATTTTGTATTTTTTTAGGAAAATCAGATACAAAATGATGAATTTTAAACTATTAATGCTTTCTTGATTTAAGTGACACTACATTCATTAAAATAATCTTTTTTGTCAATTTGATTACATTAATGTTCAACACTAATCCCAATATTACTAATGCCTTCTTCACGTAGCTCAATACGTAACTCTTTAATCAAATCAATATCGCGAACTTCTGATTCACGTAATGGGCGGAATAATGCCCATTGAACATCCCATTCTTGGCAAACCGCTTCATTTTGTTTTTGATTCTCGTTGGTGATCTCATCACTACCTTGTGCTTCTTCAAGTTGCGCAACCGTCTTAACCGATACTTGGCTTAAGTCGATCATCGCTTCAAACATTTCTTCACGGTCAAGTAGAGCATGCAACAAAATAGATAAACCTATACAGGCATCAATCGCAGGGTATACCGCATAGAATTGATAGTCTTCTGAGCTTGGGATCAACTCTTCTAGCTTTTCAAGTTGACGTTCGAAATTCACTTTGGCAGTTTTAACCGTTAGAACTTCCCAAACACTGTCTAAAATTTCACGGTATTTTCGCGCATCGGCAAATTCGGTGTTTTCACAAAATAAAGCGTAGTTTGGATACATACGCTCACATAAACAGGCCATGAAAGTCATTTGCTGCCAAGGGACGAATTTTTCTAAGCGGACTTGAAGGGGATTCTGTAGCATAATTACGTTAACTCATTCCAAATAATACCAGACATGGGAAGTGTACTTGATAACCGTATCGTTTACTTGAAAAAGCATTCGGTTTACCTAAAAAAAGCATGGAGCTTAGTATAGTTTAATGAAACCAACTGCCGAAACATCTGCTACCCCATTATTGTATATTGCATCAAAACAGCAGCAGGATTACCTAGATTTATTACAACAATCTAGCTTAAAACATATCGCGATTACTCAAGATAAATCACAAGCGAACATCGTTTTGGCCGATCCACCCCTTCTGGCTAAATACCTTGATGAGCTCACCAATCTAAAATGGGCTCAAGCTACTTATGCCGGTATTGATAAGCTCACTAAACCGGAACTACGCCAAGACTACACTCTCACCAATGTGAAAGGAATTTTTGGGCAGCTTATTAGTGAGTATGTTTTAGGTTATAGCTTGAGCTACTTCCGACACTTGAATCAATACCAACAATTACAAGCTCAAAATAAATGGCAACCTATTGAATACCAGTCTGTGATGGGCAAAAAAGCCGTAATCCTTGGTACAGGTTCCATTGGTACTCAACTCGCATCATGCGTATCGGCATTGGGATTTGTTGCGATTGGGGTTAATAGTCGAGGTCTGATCCCACAAGGCTCAATGTTCAGCCAATGTTACTCAACCGAGCAACTCGATGAAGCATTAGCCCAAGCCGATGTGGTCGTTAATGCCCTACCGAGCACGCCACAGACTTATCATATTTTAAACGCTCAACACTTATCACATTGCCAATCGGCTCTATTATTTAATATTGGCCGAGGAACGGCGGTCGATGATGATGGCTTGTTACTGGCTTTAGAAAAGGGTTGGATTGCGCACGCTTATTTGGATGTTTTTCCGCAAGAGCCGTTACCGCAAGAAAGCGCGTATTGGCAGCATCCTAATGTCAGCATTACTCCGCATATTGCTGCTAATAGCTTTCCTCAACAGGTTTTCGATATTTTTGAGCAGAATATGCAACGCTGGCAAAATCAACAGCCCTTATTAAATCAAGTGGATTTTAGTCGAGGTTATTAGTGGCTAGCTTTACTTCGCTATTAGATAACATTCAACAATGCCAAATTTGTGCTAAATCGCTTGCCGATGGATGTCGGCCAGTAGTACAAGCTCACCCAGATGCAAAGATATTAATTATTGGTCAAGCACCTGGATTAAAGGTTCATCAAACTGGCATTCCTTTCAATGATGCCAGTGGTGAGCGTTTACGCCAGTGGATGGGGATTGATAAAACGCTCTTTTATGATCCCCACTTTCTCGCCATTATGCCAATGGGGTTTTGTTATCCGGGAAAAGGCAAAAGTGGCGATTTACCACCACGTAAAGAATGCGCGCCGCAATGGCATGCACAACTACTGGAACAATTGCCAAATATTGAACTGATCTTATTAATAGGCCAATATGCGCAAGATTATTACTTAGCGAATAAACCCAAAACCTTAACCGAGACAGTTCAAGCTTGGCAGCAGTATCTGCCTAAATATCTACCTTTGCCGCACCCTTCGCCACGCAATAATATCTGGCTCAAGAAGAATCCTTGGTTTGAACAACAGCTCGTCCCGCATCTGCAAAGCATTATTGCTGAACTACAACTCTAGTCGATTTCGCTTTACGCTGCATTAACCACAGCGCTAAGCCACCGTAGATCGCAACTTGTGCCCAGAGCTGCCAAACATAAGGAAGAACTTGTTCGAAGCTTGCGCCCATTTGGTTAAGACGCAAAAAACCATTAATTGCAGGGGTAGAGGGTGCTAATTGTGCTAACCATTTAAGTAAACTTGGCAGCTCTGAAGTCGGCCAGACAAAACCGGCACAAAAAACTAAAGGCAAAGAGCTCAATACCACGATTAAAGTCGCTAGCTCTTTACGCGGGATTAATTCTCCCATCACCATCCCCAAACCAATCACTGCTAATAAAAATGGAATGATCAGTGCAAATAAATGGGAAATAGAAGCTAGGCGACTAATGCCATAAAACTCGAAACTAAAGCCGAAGTAGTACATTACTAATGGAATATAAGTCAGTAATAGAATCAGCGCTCGTGCCGACCACATATCAAAGGCCGAACAATCTTGCCAATATCCAGTTTTCTTAGCTTGGCGTTGCTCATTAAGACCTCCACCGAGTAAGCCTGCGGCAATTAATAGCGTTTGATGCAAAATCAACACAAATACCGCTGGTACTATGTAATTAATATAGCCGTTGGTTGGGTTAAATACCGGCTGCATTGACAACTTAATTGGCGCATATTGATTGGCTGCCAAAACCAAGTTTTCTCCTGACATGACCATTCTCGACACTTTAGCCTGCGCCGATAAAGTCCCTCCTGCGGTCGCTAGCCCTTCAACTACTGTACCGTAAATAAGGAAATAAGCGGCATCACCGGCATAGGCTAACGTCGGGCTTTCACCTAATAATAAATCACGAGCAAAGTGGCGAGGAATCAATAAAATGCCATGCACCTTACCTTGATTAAATAACTGCTTGGCCGCTTCTAAGCTATAGGCATGTTGAGTGATCTGTACCTGTGGCGTAGCATCCACCATTCGCTCAAGTGTTCGACTGGTTGAAGTGTTATCTAAATTGATCACTACAATCGATTGCTCACGCGGTAGTTGCTGGCTATAAGGTAGAGGGTATAAAAACGAATACATCACTACCCCACCAAACACCGTAAGCAGTAATGCCGAGTTGGTATAAATCGACTTTACTTCATAGCGAAATACTTGCCACCAGCTCATTATACGATTCCCTGTTTAGTGGATAACGTCAAAGATCGTGCTCTTAACCACACCACGAGCAACAGTGTTAAAAACAAACTCAGTGCAAGTAATGAACCCATCACTTGCGTTAAATCGACCCCGTTATTGACCTGTTTCACTTGCACATCAATATAGTGACTGACTGGTAATAAACTTCGCCAAATCTGACCTAACAACGGCATATCTGAAGTCGGAAAAGTGATCCCCATAAACGCAAAAGCTGGCGCGGTAAACGCGGCGACAAAACTCATTGAACGGGTAGCATCTAAAGTGATCATAAAAAATAACGCACCTACTGTTTGGCAAGCCAAGACCATCAATACTTGTGCGGATAATAAAATCCCCCAACTACCGTGCATAGGCCAACCTAGCCAACCGTACATTCCCCATAAAAACACCACGCCTTGCGCTAGATATAACGGAGAGTAAGCCAACAGTTTGGTGACAATAGACTGAAAAGGCGTAACCGCAAGCCAACGCTGTATACCTTGCGTTCTTTGCTCTAATGAAAAACTCAGCACGGTAGTCGCGACAATTAAGATTTGCCATAACGCAGGGATTGCCGCTGAGACTAAGAATTGACCATAATGACTATTACTATTAAATAACGCGGTGATTTGAGTTTGAATCGGCACAGCTTGTGCTAAAGCTTGTTGCGGAACAGTATCTCCTTTACTGAGATTCTTAACCGCTTCAATTTGCGCATTAAAGGTACCCTGAGCTTGCTGCATGGCGGCGTTGACTAACTTACCAATCAAGATAAATTGGCTGTTATAAAAGGTAGTAATGGTTGGAGAATGACCTAGTAATACATCTTGAGTAAGACTATCTGGGATCACCACTAAGGCGTAAATTTTACCAGATTGCAGATCTTGCTTGCCTTCTGATACCGAAGTGTAGCTTTGAGCGACTTTCAAAGTAGGGCTGGCATCGTAATAACGCACCACTCCACGCGACATACTTGAGTGCTCAAAATCAACCACACCGATAGCAAGATCACGGGCGCTGCCATTCGAGAATATCCACCATAGTGCAAAAAACATCAGCAGAGGTAGCCAGAACAACATCGCCTTAAGCCAAGGTTGAGTTGCTATCTGTCGCCACTCTCGAATCAGTGCATGCCGATGCAACATTAATTCAGCCCTGCATTCTCAAGCAACACACTCATTCCTACTCGTAAACCTTCGATTGGCTTATTTGGACGAGCCTCAACTTCAAAAGTTCGCATATCAAAACCTTGATTAGCATCGGTGGTGCGCCAAGTAGCAAAGTCCCCCATCACGGCCACATGAGAAACCACAAAGGTATATTGCTCATCACCTAAAGCAGGAATCGTCAGGCTGAGCTCGGTGCCCTGTTTAAATTGTTGTAATTTATCTTCACGAACATGGAAAATTGCCCATGCATCCTGCATATCTAAAATCGTCACAACAGGAAATCCCTGTGGTGCTAACTCACCTGAATGCAGCAAAATATCGCTCACTTCGCCATCATGCCAACTGGCGACTTGAGTATCGGCTGCATAGGCCTCGACCTCAGCCACTGCACCTGCCGCTTGTTTCTCTTGCTGCTTGGCGGCGCGCTTCGTTTCATCACGAGCCCCCTCTTGCGCCATTTGGTACATTTGATATGCCGCACGTTCGGTATATAACGAGGCTTGCCATTGGGTATAGGCTTCATCACGTTTTTGCTCAGCGACAACACCATCTTGATACAAGTTTTGCACACGTTGGTAGGTTTTTTCCATCAAGCTAGAAGCTGCCTTAGCTTTACGCCATTGATCTTGTGCCGCGGCAACTTCTTGAGTACGTGCGCCTTTTTCTGCTTGATCTACCATCGCCCCCGCTGCGCCTTGAGCGGCTTTCGCTTGCGCTAGTTTGGCTTCAATCTCTGGGCTTAAAATGGTGAAAATTTGCTGACCCGACTTAACTTGATCACCTTTTTTAACCAACACTTGATCTATGCGCCCCGGCACTTTCGATGAAATCAAATATTGCTGCGCTTCAATCTGACCTTGAAAACGTTCCGCTTTAGGTTGATAGGCAAGCCAAAAGGTATAAGCCAACCAGACTAGAACTAAAGCCACAACACCAATAAAAATAATCGATTTACGTGAGCGCATTATTGAACCTCTAATCCTTGATGTTGTTGGTATAGATTAAAACTATCGACTTCACCACTGATCGCCAGTAAGCGCGATAAAGAAAGAACATATTGATAAGCTGCTGCTGAACGTTGGGTTTTAATACTGTTTAAATACATCTCCGCATCCACTACATCCAGAGAAGTCGCAAGTCCTTGACTAAAGGCTTTTTTCTGCAAGCTAATATTTTCACTGGCCATACTGACACTCGAGGCTAAGCCATTATATTCTTCTAGCGCTTGATTAGCTTCGCGATAAGTTTTTTCCACCAGCAAAGATAAATCTTGTTTGGCTTGTGCGCGTAAATAACCAACTTGCTTAATGGCACTATGGGCAACGCTGACTTTTTCAGAGCGACCCGACGTATCCAATAGAGGAATACTCACGCCAACCCCCACTAACCAATCTGGGGTATTATCGCCAACTAAAGTGTCATCTTGGTATAAGTTGTAATTACCGTAGAGATAAACTTCTGGATAATATTTTCCTTTCTCCACATCAACCAATCCACTGGCTTGTTGTTCTTTAGCATCCAAAATACTCAAGCCAGGGTAACTTTGCAGGGTTTTATCCATAAAGGCTTGCATCGGTGGTAGGCTTTCATTAATAAAAAGATGGGTAGAAGGCTCTGCCAGTGCGGGCGCTTTAATCAAGTTAGTCAGCGCCATTTGGGCAATTTCCAGATCGCGCTGTGCTTTTTTGGTATCAACTTGCGCCTTATGGTACGCAGTTTCTGCTTGTAGACGCTGCACACGAGCAATTTGTCCTTGCTCTTGCATTTTAACCGCATGATCAAAGTGTTCTTTCAAGCCTTGCTCGACTTCTTGTCTAGTCTCGAGTACTTGTTGGGATAACACCACACCAAAATAGTATTTCGATAAATCTTCAAATTTACCTTGTTGCTTCATCTCTAACAGATACTTGGCTTCTTCGGATTTCGCTTTGGCAATATCTTGAGTTGCAGAAATCCGTCCACCAGTAAAAATAGGCCAAATAGCACGAATTGAACTGGTAAAAACATCTTTCTCCACCAAAGTAGAAGTCAACATACCATCAAAGGCTTGAGTTAAAGCACTAGAGCCTACTGAAGTACTGTCCGCCAACTCAGATGGGGATACTTCAATATCATCATCTAAACGGGTGTAATTGGCACTTAAGGTAATGCTTGGTAAGTTCATCGCGCCAGCTGCTTGCTGCTTATATTCAGCCTGCTCAACACTAGCACGCTCTGCAGCTAAACCATCATTATTGCTAAGTAGTGATTGCCACGCTTGATAAAAAGTCACGCTTTGCGCCCAACCAGACGTTGGCATCAATAGAAGTAGCGGCAGAACAAAAATGGCAAGGGGAGATTTGAATCGATACATGTGTCTGTTACTTATCCATAGTAGGTGCTGACGACTAATTATAGGTCGTAGATTGATAGACAGATCCGAGCAGTTATTTTGCAGTAATGCACTGACAAAAAATGAGATCTAGATCACCATCACATTAACCATATCAATGAACAACCATTGAAATAACCATATGAAAACACAAATAAATAAAAACGCAGCCAAAGTTAAAGCTGCGTTTTTTATTATTTATTTTCAATACGAAGATGATTGATAGTTATTTATGGTACGGCCTAGATAACTCATGCACAGCATCAACAAAGACGCCGGCGTTTTCTGGCGGCACATCTAAATGAATACCATGACCTAGGTTGAATACATGCCCAGTACCAGCATCACCAAAACCTTCAAGAATCGAAGCGACTTCTTGGCGAATACGTTCAGGTTGAGCATACAGCATTGACGGATCCATGTTGCCTTGTAGTGCTACTTTATCACCCACACGAGCCGCCGCATCTTGAATGTTAATCGTCCAATCAAGACCAACCGCATCACAACCTGTAGCAGCAATTTTCTCAAGCCACATACCACCATTTTTAGTAAATAGCGTCACCGGTACTCGACGACCGTCATTCTCACGAATTAAGCCATCGACGATTTTATGCATGTATTGCAAAGAAAAATCATTGTAATCGCGCGGGGTTAATACACCACCCCAAGTATCAAACACCATCACAGATTGAGCTCCGGCTTTAATTTGGGCATTCAAATATTCAATGACACTATCGGCCAGCTTATCTAAAAGTGCATGCAAAATAGCAGGGTCGGCGTACATCATTTTTTTGATTTTAGTGAAGGCTTTAGAGCTGCCACCTTCCACCATGTAAGTCGCTAACGTCCAAGGGCTGCCAGAGAAACCAATCAGCGGCACTTCACCTTGTAAGTCTTTACGAATTTGGCGAACCGCATTCATCACGTATTGCAGTTCACCTTCTGGATCGGGCAAACCAATTTTATCAACATCAGCTTTACAGGTAATCGGGCGCTCAAATTTAGGGCCTTCACCAGCTTCAAAGTATAACCCTAGTCCCATTGCGTCTGGGATTGTCAAAATATCAGAAAACAGAATCGCCGCATCCAGGGGAAAACGACGTAATGGTTGAAGTGTGACTTCTGAAGCTAACTCGGCATTTTTGCATAAAGACATAAAGTCGCCCGCAACACTGCGTGTTTGGCGATATTCAGGCAAATAACGACCGGCTTGGCGCATCATCCATACTGGCGTGTAATCTACCGGCTGTTTTAATAAAGCACGTAGATAACGGTCATTTTTCAATTCAGTCATTTTTCTATCCTAAAAATTTGGGGCAGTCTTTATTTGGCCCTTATTCTACCACTACACAGCGCACATTTTGCTAATGGTTTGTAATCCAGATCATGTTCTTGAACATTAAAATCTATCGTAATTTGCTTCAATTGAGCCATTTGTTAATACTTTGTTGGCTAGCACAATTATAACGAGCTGAAACACATGAATGTTCAGCATCTCATAACGACATCTTACTTACCCCTCCGGCGAACCCGGAGGTTTTTTTTATTCCCTGCGTAATTGAAGCTTCAGCGTTGTTGACTGCATTCATTCACCCCAATCATGTAGACAAGCTACATTCATGGGGTCTCACTCATTTGTCGCCTAGCTGAAATTCCAATTACTTTGGGAGTAATCATTAAGTATTTGAAATAAAATCATGATGTTGCTCTATTTCACAACCTAACGTGTGTTCGATCAAGGCTCGTGCAATCGTTCCTTTTGGAGCAATTGGTGGTAACTCACTAGCACCAAACCAACCAGCAGATGACAATTCAAATTTATCGACACGAACTTCACCGCTATCATAATCCGCTAGAAAGGCCATCATCATACTAGATGGAAATGCCCAAGGCTGACTGCCAAAGTAACGAATATTGGTGATATTAATACCGGTTTCTTCTTTTACTTCACGCGCCACACATTGTTCTAACGTTTCCCCTACTTCGACAAAACCGGCAATGACTGTATGCATACCACTTTGGTGACGGGCATGATGTGCCAGTAGAATTTTATCGTCTTTACGAATAGCGACGATGATGCAAGGAAAAATCCTAGGATAATGTAAGGTACGGCAATCACTACACTGCATCGCCAATTGATTATGATTAAGGCGATTACGTCCACCACAATGTGAACAAAATCGCTGTGAAACAGACATATAACCATATTGAACTGCACGACTAGCCATTAGAAAAGTGGCTTCAGGAAAAGACAACAAGTCTCGTAATGGTGTCATCTTTAGCTCATAGTCAAGCTCACTCACATTAAGCCAAGCACATGGCGTTCCATCTAATTCACCAATAATAACCGCATGTTCTGTCGGTAAGTTTAATTCTTCAGCAGATCCATAAGGCAATGTTTTGTCTTGTAAATGTAACGTACTACCGTCAACGATACACCAGTTTACTTTTTGATCTTTTTTTAGCATCTGCTCATCTCATTGCTTGAAGTTCCACCATTTTACTGGCAATCTAATTTCATACCAGTGCTTATCGATTTGCTGTCTATAACCACTCATATAACTACATGGTATACACTATCAAAAAGGACCCTCTATTAATCAAAAAGTAGAGCGGCTAAACGCCAATAACGCGTTAGCTATTATGAGGATACAGCCATGCTAAATAAACTAAAACAGACTCAAGCACAATTTGGCGGTTCCAGTGAAGTCATCGACCATTGGCTCGACACTAGACAAAACTTGATTGTTGAATATTGGAAATTGGCAGCACTAAAGCCAAGTCATCATAAAAAAACAGCCATCGAGAAACTTCCTTCCCCTGAAGAACTACAAGATTTCTGCCAACACGTGGTGGATTATATTTCTGAAGGGCATTTCAAAATCTACGATATGGTGATGCAAAAGTGGGAATCAACTGGCTTTTCACCAACCGAAGACATCAACACGACGTATTTTAAAATTGTCGAAACCACCGACCCTTTGCTAAATTACACCGACAAATATGCTGATGTAAGTGCAGAAGATGAACTCGACGATTTTGATTTCGATTTGTCACAAATTGGTGAAGTTTTAGAAGAGCGCTTCGAATTAGAAGACCAACTCATCCAAATGATCGCAGAAAGCTTAGAGATCCCACCAGGGGCGTAAGCGAATAATTTTTCGTAGGCATTATTACTCACCATAATAATGCTTACTTTTGCGGCACTTTTGCCATCATAGGCTTAGTGCCTCGACTTTGTTGAGCCAAAATCACCCCACCAATAATCATCGCCATCCCAACATAGTCAAATAAAGCCAAACTAGCGCCTAGAATAATACTGGCAAACACCGCGGTCACTGCTGGCATAAGATTCATAAAGATCGCGGCTTTATCTGCCCCTAAATGTTCAATTCCCATCATCCAACACCAAGGCGCGATCACTGAGGCGAGCAAACCTGCATACATGATCAAAGGCACGGTTTGATTTGAAAACTGAACTGGCTGGCTAATGCTAAACAATGGAAACAAGAACATAAGCGCAAAACACACTTGAACATAGACAGATTGCCAGTTCGAAATAGGCATACGCCAGCGTTTAATTAACACGACATACAAGGCATAAGCTAAGGTACCAAGTAATACCAGTACATCACCTCTATTCATTCCATGAGAAAACAATGCGTGAATATCACCATGAGCCAACATAATAATTAGCCCAGAGAAAGACACTACAGCGCCTAATACTGCATAAAGCGTCAGCTTCTGATTCAGGAGTGGAATACTCAGAAATAACCCCATCAAAGGAACCAATGACGTGATTAAGGATAAGTTCAATGCCGTAGTACTTAAGCCCGCGTAGTAACCAAGAGACTGGTTTAGCACCATACCAAGCAAAGAGAGAAAAGCCAGTTTAGGTAGGTAAGGTAATAAATGCCTGCGATGCTTCCAAGTAGACCGAGCTAAAAATGGCGTTAAAACCATAAAAGCCACCAGCCAACGATAAAAAGAGATCGCGCCAGGATCGATCACGGTTGAGGCCATTTTATTGATAATGGCATTTCCCGCCCAGATAAAAACGGTAATGATAGGGAAAAGGTAGTACATACAGTCAGTCGCAGGCAAGATAAACAATGTCGCGAGTATATACCCAAGTAACTTTAAGATGCGAGTTTCAGCAAGAATAAAATAATACCAATTCCAACACCTAACAACTCATCTTAAAAACAAAAAAGGCACCCGAAGGTGCCTTTTTAACAGTCTTGACTTACGTCAGTCTCTTTAAAGATTACTCTTCAGAGAAACCTGCGTTAAGTAATGCTGCAAGGTTGTCAGTTGCTTGTTCAGCTGAAGGACCTTGTTCTTCACCCTCACGTTGCTTTTGACGCTCTTGGTGGTAAGCATAACCAGTACCAGCTGGGATCAAGCGGCCCACAATTACGTTCTCTTTCAAGCCACGTAGTTCATCACGCTTACCAGAAACCGCAGCTTCTGTTAATACGCGCGTCGTTTCTTGGAACGATGCGGCAGAGATGAACGATTCAGTTGCTAGAGACGCTTTAGTGATACCTAGTAAGTCACGCTCGAACTGTACAAGTGCTTTGCCTTCAGCTTCAAGCTGACGGTTAGCGATTTTAACTTGTGCAAATTCAACTTGCTCACCTTCAAGGAATTCAGAATCACCAGAATGCGTGATTGTACACTTACGTAGCATTTGACGAACGATAGTCTCGATGTGCTTATCGTTAATCTTAACGCCTTGTAAGCGGTAAACTTCTTGAACTTCGTTAGCAATGTATTGAGTAACAGCGTGAACACCACGTAAACGTAAAATGTCATGCGGCGTTTCTGGACCATCAGAGATCACATCACCACGTTCCACTTTCTCGCCTTCAAACACGTTAAGCTGACGATGTTTATGAATCATTTCTTCATAAACGTCACCGCCTTCGCGAGTGATTAATAGACGACGTTTACCTTTGGTTTCTTTACCAAACGACACAGTACCTGTGTGCTCAGCAAGAATCGCAGGCTCTTTCGGCTTACGTGCTTCAAACAAGTCAGCTACGCGTGGTAGACCACCGGTGATATCTTTGTTTCCGCCAGATTTCTGAGGGATACGAGATAGTGTGTCACCAATGCCAACTTCCGCGCCATCTTCAATGTTAACGATCGCTTTACCTGGTAGGAAGTATGCCGCTGGCATATCCGTACCAGGAATCATCACATCGTTACCTTGAGCATCAACTAACTTGATCACTGGACGCATATCTTTACCAGCTGATGGACGTTGTGCTGGGTCTACTACTTCACTTGAAGATAGGCCAGTTAAGTCATCAGTTTGGCGAGAGATAGTCACACCATCAATCATGTCTACGAACTGGATACGACCTGCCACTTCAGTGATGATTGGCATGGTGTGCGCTTCCCAGTTAGCGACAACTTCACCAGCAGTCACTGCTTCGTTGTCGCCTTTGCTTAGCATAGAACCGTATGGAAGTTTGTGTTTCTCTTTCGTACGACCGAACTCATCAATGATGGTCATTTCAGATGCACGAGAAGTGATTACAAGTTTGCCATCTTTATTAGTTACATACTTAGCATTGTGAAGTTTCACAGTACCCGTTGTTTTCGCTTGGATGCTGTTTTCTGCTGCTGCCGTTGATGCCGCACCACCGATGTGGAACGTACGCATGGTAAGCTGTGTACCTGGTTCACCGATAGACTGTGCTGCAATAACACCTACCGCTTCACCTTGGTTCACTTTATGACCACGAGCAAGATCACGACCGTAACAGTTTGCACAACAACCGAAGTCAGCCTCACAAGTTACCACTGAACGTACTTTGATCTTATCAACAGAGTTGTCTTCTAGGATCTGACACCACTTCTCATCAAGTAGAGTATTACGTGGAATCAATACTTGTTCAGTACCTGGCTTAACGATGTCATCAGCAACAACACGACCTAGAGCAAGCTCAGAAAGTGCTACTTTAACATCACCACCTTCGATATGAGGCATCATATCTAGGCCTTCGAAAGTACCACAGTCATGTTCTGTAACCACAACGTCTTGCGCAACGTCTACTAGACGACGAGTCAAGTAACCGGAGTTCGCAGTCTTAAGTGCCGTATCGGCAAGACCCTTACGAGCACCGTGGGTTGAGATAAAGTACTGAAGTACGTTTAGACCTTCTTTAAAGTTTGCTGTGATCGGCGTTTCGATGATTGAACCATCTGGACGCGCCATCAGACCACGCATACCGGCTAACTGACGAATCTGCGCTGCAGAACCACGAGCACCGGAGTCAGCCATCATGTAGATGCTGTTAAACGATTCTTGTTGTTCTTCTTCGCCATCGCGGTTAATCACGGTTTCAGAAGAAAGGTTATCCATCATCGCTTTCGCAACGCGGTCGTTGGTAGACGCCCAGATATCGATAACTTTGTTGTAACGCTCGCCCGCAGTAACAAGACCTGATTGGAATTGCTCTTGGATTTCGCGTACTTCTTCTTCTGCTTCAGAAATTTCAGTGTATTTCGCAGCCGGTACAACCATATCGTCGATACCAACAGAAACACCAGAAAGTGCTGCGTATGCAAAACCTGTGTACATGATTTGGTCAGCAAAGATTACTGTATCTTTAAGGCCAAGCTTACGGTATGCCTCGTTCAACAAGGTAGAAATTTGTTTCTTACCTAGTTTTTGGTTCACGATGCTGAAAGGTAGGCCTTCCGGTACGATCTGCCAAAGCATTGCACGACCAACAGTGGTATCAACCATGCCAGTATTTGTTGTGCGGTTACCGTCTTCATCAACCACAGTTTCAGTGATACGTACTTTAACTCGAGCGTGAAGCTCAGCAGTCTTAGTACGGTATGCCTTTTCAGCCTCTTCAGGGCCAGCAAGGTACATACCTTCACCTTTAACATTGATCTTGTCACGAGTCATGTAGTAAAGACCCAATACAACGTCCTGAGAAGGTACGATGATCGGATCACCAGATGCTGGTGAAAGGATGTTGTTGGTTGACATCATTAACGTACGTGCTTCAAGCTGAGCTTCCAATGTTAACGGTACGTGTACCGCCATTTGGTCACCATCGAAGTCGGCGTTGTATGCCGCACACACAAGTGGGTGAAGCTGAATCGCTTTGCCTTCGATTAGTACAGGTTCGAATGCTTGAATACCAAGACGGTGAAGTGTTGGTGCACGGTTTAGTAGAACTGGGTGTTCACGAATCACTTCGTCTAGGATATCCCAAACAACCGCTTCTTCGCGCTCTACCATTTTCTTCGCTGCTTTAATCGTTGTAGCCATGCCACGAGATTCTAGCTTGCTGTAGATAAATGGTTTGAATAGTTCTAGTGCCATCTTCTTAGGAAGACCACACTGGTGTAGACGTAAGTATGGACCTACTGTAATTACAGAACGGCCAGAGTAGTCAACACGCTTACCAAGTAAGTTCTGACGGAAACGACCTTGCTTACCTTTGATCATATCAGCCAAAGATTTAAGAGGACGCTTGTTAGAACCTGTGATCGCACGACCGCGACGACCGTTATCTAGTAGGGCATCAACAGATTCTTGCAACATACGCTTTTCGTTACGTACGATGATATCTGGAGCCGCTAGGTCTAGAAGACGCTTCAAACGGTTGTTACGGTTGATCACACGACGGTATAAGTCGTTCAGATCTGAAGTCGCAAAACGACCGCCATCTAGAGGTACTAGAGGACGTAGATCTGGTGGTAGCACTGGAAGTACTGTTAAGATCATCCACTCAGGGTTGTTGCCTGAAGCAATGAATGCCTCAACAAGCTTCAAACGCTTAGTGATTTTCTTACGCTTAGTTTCAGAGTTAGTGGTTTCTAGCTCTTCGCGCATTTGCTCTGCTTCTGCGCTCATGTCCATGGTGTGTAGCAGATCTTTGATCGCTTCAGCGCCCATTTTCGCAACGAACTCATCACCCCACTCTTCCAAGCGGTCTAAGTATTCTTCTTCCGTTAGCATTTGACCTTTTTCAAGATCAGTCATGCCAGGTTCAGTCACTACATACATTTCGAAGTAAAGTACACGTTCGATGTCACGTAGCGGAATATCCATTAATAGACCGATACGAGATGGTAGTGATTTTAAGAACCAGATGTGTGCAACTGGAGAGGCTAGCTCGATGTGGCCCATACGGTCACGACGAACTTTAGTTTGTGTAACTTCTACGCCACACTTCTCACAGATAACACCACGATGTTTCAAGCGCTTGTATTTACCACAAAGACATTCGTAGTCTTTTACTGGACCAAAAATACGCGCACAGAACAGACCATCACGCTCAGGTTTGAACGTACGGTAGTTAATAGTTTCTGGCTTTTTAACTTCACCGAAAGACCATGAGCGAATCATGTCTGGAGAAGCTAGACCGATTTTGATTGCATCAAATTCTTCGGTCTTATGCTGTGCTTTTAGAAAGTTCAGTAAATCTTTCACAATCAGCTCCTGTAAGGAGTTAAGAGACGCTCAAATTGAACGCCTCTTTTCTACCGGGTTAAATCCGAGAGTTCTTTATCATTAATCGCAATATTTGCTGAATAAATAACAATGATTACTCTTCGTCTTCTAGCTCGATGTTAATACCTAGCGAGCGAATCTCTTTCAACAATACGTTGAACGATTCTGGCATGCCAGGCTCCATGCTGTGGTCGCCATCGACGATGTTTTTGTACATCTTCGTACGGCCATTCACGTCATCAGACTTAACAGTTAGCATTTCTTGAAGCGTGTAAGCAGCACCGTATGCTTCTAGTGCCCATACTTCCATCTCACCGAAACGCTGGCCACCGAACTGAGCTTTACCACCAAGTGGTTGCTGAGTTACTAGGCTGTAAGAGCCAGTCGAACGTGCGTGCATCTTGTCATCAACCAAGTGGTTCAGTTTCAGCATGTACATGTAACCTACCGTTACAGGACGCTCAAACTTATCACCCGTACGACCATCGTATAGGTCTAATTGACCAGACGTTGGAAGATCAGCAAGCGCAAGCAATTCTTTAATTGCTGGTTCGTTTGCACCATCGAATACAGGTGTAGCAATTGGTAGACCGCCACGCAAGTTTCCGATTAGAGTACGGACTTCATCATCAGACAGTTCAGCAATGTTCACTTCTTGGCGAGTATCGCCTAAGTCATAAACTTTCTGTAAGAACTCGCGGAATTTTGCTAGTTCTTGTTGCTCTTTCACCATCTGGTTAATCTTGTCGCCAATACCTTTCGCTGCAAGACCTAAGTGAACTTCAAGGATCTGACCGATGTTCATACGTGATGGTACACCCAGTGGGTTCAACACGATATCAACAGGTTGACCTTTTTCATCATAAGGCATGTCTTCAACAGGGTTGATCTTAGAGATTACACCCTTGTTACCGTGACGACCCGCCATCTTATCACCAGGTTGAATGCGACGTTTAACTGCTAGGTAAACCTTAACAATCTTCAGTACGCCCGGTGCAAGATCATCACCTTGGGTGATCTTACGACGTTTAGTTTCAAACTTCTTATCAAAGTCAGCTTTTAGCTCATCCCACTGCTCAGCAAGTTGCTCAAGCTGAGACTGCAGTGTATCGTCTTCTAGTGTTTGTACTAACCACTGCTTACGATCCATTGAGTCTAGTTTCGCTTCAGAGAAGCCACCAGAAATCAGCAGAGAACGAACACGCGCTAATAGACCACCTTCAAGAATTTGGAACTCTTCAGTTAAGTCTTTCTTCGCGTCTTTCAGCTGCATTTGTTCAATTTCAAGCGCACGCTTGTCTTTTTCTACGCCATCGCGAGTAAAGACTTGAACATCAATGATAGTACCTGAGATAGAGTTAGGTACACGTAGTGACGTATCTTTAACATCAGATGCTTTTTCACCGAAGATTGCACGTAGTAGTTTCTCTTCAGGAGTCAGTTGTGTTTCACCTTTAGGGGTTACTTTACCAACTAGGATGTCGCCACCCTTCACTTCAGCACCAATGTAAACGATACCTGACTCATCTAACTTAGATAGAGCAGACTCACCTACGTTTGGAATATCAGCTGTAATTTCTTCGCTACCAAGCTTGGTATCACGAGCCACACAAGAAAGCTCTTGAATGTGAATCGTTGTGAAACGGTCTTCTTGAACTACGCGCTCAGATACTAAGATTGAGTCTTCGAAGTTGTAACCATTCCAAGGCATGAATGCGATACGCATGTTTTGGCCAAGTGCCAGCTCACCAAGGTCGGTAGAAGGACCATCAGCAAGAACGTCACCACGTGAAACAGGTTCACCCGGTAGTACGGTTGGACGTTGGTTAATACATGTGTTTTGGTTTGAACGGGTGTACTTAGTTAAGTTATAGATGTCGATACCAGCTTCACCTGGAACCAACTCATCTTCGTTAACTTTAATTACGATACGTGATGCGTCGACAGATTGAACTGTACCGCCACGTTTCGCAACTGCTGTTACACCTGAGTCAACCGCTACATTACGCTCAATACCAGTACCAACTAGAGGCTTATCAGCTTTTAGTGTTGGTACTGCTTGACGTTGCATGTTTGCACCCATCAATGCACGGTTCGCATCATCGTGTTCTAGGAACGGGATAAGCGAGGCAGCGATAGATACAACTTGGTTTGTTGCCACGTCCATGTAGTTAACATGGTCACGTGGGTGAAGACCAGATTCACCTTTCTGACGAGCTGTGATTAGCTCATCGGCAAAACGACCTTCGTCAGTCAAGTGTGCGTTCGCCTGAGCGATAACAAACTGACCTTCTTCAATAGCAGAAAGGTAATCCACTTCTTCAGTTACAACACCATCAACAACGCGACGGTACGGAGTCTCTAGGAAACCGTATTCATTACAACGAGCAAACGCTGATAATGAGTTGATCAAACCGATGTTTGGACCTTCTGGCGTTTCGATCGGACATAGACGACCGTAGTGAGTTACGTGAACGTCACGCACTTCAAAGCCGGCACGCTCACGCGTCAAACCACCAGGACCTAATGCAGAAATACGACGCTTATGCGTCACTTCTGACAACGGGTTGTTCTGATCCATAAATTGAGAAAGCTGTGATGAGCCAAAGAACTCTTTCACTGCAGCCGAAATCGGCTTAGCATTGATAAGGTCTTGAGGCATAATCGCATCTAAATCACCAAGACTTAGACGCTCTTTCACTGCACGTTCAACACGGACTAGACCAACACGGAATTGGTTTTCAGCCATTTCACCAACAGAACGGATACGACGGTTGCCAAGGTGGTCAATATCATCCACTTCACCAATACCGTTACGAATACCGATCAGTTTCTTCATTACCGCAATGATATCCGTTTCATCAAGGATACCTTGGTCTTGCGCATCTTCACGTTCGATAGAGCTGTTAAACTTCATACGACCAACAGTCGATAGGTCATAACGCTCTTCAGAGAAGAATAGGCTTTGGAATAAAGATTCTGCTGCTTCTTTCGTTGGTGGCTCGCCAGGGCGCATCATACGGTAGATTTCTACAAGTGCAGAAATACGGTCCGTTGTACTGTCAACACGTACTGTGTCTGACATGAATGGGCCATGGTCTAAGTCATTAGTAAACAGAACTTCAAGCTTCTTATAACCAGCTTGGGAAAGGTTCGCTAATGCTTCTAATGAAATTGCTTGGTTCGCTGCAACGATCAGTTCGCCAGTTGATTCATCAACATAATCTTTAGATGCCACTTTATCGACAATGTACTCAACTGGTACTTCAATAAATTCAACACCATCTTTTTCAAGATTACGGATATGACGAGCCGTTACGCGACGACCAGCTTCTACATAAACTGTACCATTTGCTTCAATATCAAATGATGCTGTTTCACCACGTAGACGATCTGGTACCAACTCCATTAATAGAGTTTGATCTTTTACTTCAAAGCGCACTTTTTCAAAGAATATATCTAGGATCTCTTCTGTGGTCTTACCTAGTGCACGTAAAATAATTGATGCAGGAAGCTTACGACGACGGTCGATACGTACGTATAAGTTATCTTTCGGATCGAATTCAAAATCCAACCACGAACCACGGTAAGGAATAACACGTGCGTTATAAAGCACTTTTCCTGACGAATGGGTTTTACCCTTATCGCTGTCGAAGAACACGCCTGGGCTTCGGTGCAACTGGGATACGATAACCCTCTCAGTACCATTAATTACGAAGGTACCATTGTCTGTCATGAGTGGAATTTCACCCATGTAGACTTCTTGTTCTTTGATGTCTTTTACAGTACCTGCTGGTGCGTCTTTATCAAATACAACTAGGCGCAGTTTAACGCGTAGTGGTTTCGAATAAGTGACACCACGAATTTGACATTCTTTAACGTCAAATACTGGTTCACCAAGACGGTAGCTAACGTATTGCAGCTCAGAATTGCCGTTATAGCTCTGAATTGGAAAAACAGAACGGAAAGCAGCTTCAAGACCGTATTGACCTTCAGGATCTTGTTCAATGAACTTGTCGAATGAATCGAGCTGGATCGATAGCAAATATGGAACGTCCAATACTTGTGGACGCTTACCAAAATCCTTACGGATGCGCTTTTTCTCGGTATAAGAGTAAACCATGGGGTTCCTCAGCTAGCTGATAAGTGACCCAAACTGCCCAAGACACGTTTCATACCAAATTTAATTGATAAAACGGGGACAGTGACTAACAACACTGTTTATGTGGATACACCCTAATCTCATCTGAACGTTTTTATTTCAGCAGAGCCTTAGCGATGTTTTTTGCTGGGTCATAGATGCCTAAACAGCGGGAAAATTAATCTATGCCCTACAGCGCAAAAAGGCCGGTGGTCAATTAACCACCAGCCATTAGCCTTTCGGCTAAGAAATTAAGTATAAATTACTTAACTTCAACAGAAGCACCAGCTTCTTCTAGTTGTGCTTTAAGAGCTTCAGCTTCTTCTTTAGAAACGCCTTCTTTAAGCGGAGCTGGAGCACCGTCAACTAGACCTTTAGCTTCTTTAAGACCTAGGCCAGTTGCGCCACGTACTGCTTTGATAACAGAAACTTTGTTACCGCCAGCAGCAGTTAGGATTACGTCAAATTCAGTTTGCTCTTCAGCAGCGTCACCGCCAGCTGCGCCGCCAGCAACAACAGCTGCTGCAGCAGAAACGCCGAATTTTTCTTCCATAGCTTCGATAAGCTCAACAACTTGCATTACAGACATTTCTGCAACTGCGTCTAGGATTTGCTCGTTAGTAATAGACATAACAATTCTCTTTTAAGTTAACAATAAGTTTATTTAGCAATCAGTAAAAAGCAAGGCTTATGCAGCGTCTTGTTTTTGATCGCGAACAGCAGCGATAGTACGTACCAGCTTGCCAGCAGAAGCTTCTTTCATGCACATCATCAAGCGTGCAATCGCTTCGTCGTAAGTAGGTAGTGTCGCTAGTACATCAGCGTCAGTAACCGCGCCTTCAAATGCAGCAGCTTTGATTTCAAATGCTTTGTTCTCTTTAGCGAAGTCTTTGAAAAGACGCGCCGCAGCACCTGGGTGCTCGTTAGAGAAAGCGATCAAAGTTGGACCAACGAATACGTCTTTTAGACATTCGTAGTCTGTACCGTCTACAGCACGACGAGCTAGTGTGTTACGAACAACTTTCATGTAAACACCAGCTTCACGAGCTTGTTTACGTAGAGAAGTCATTGCGCCAACAGCAACGCCACGAGAGTCAGCAACAACTGCAGAAAGTGCACCACTGGCTGCTTCGTTAACTTCAGCAACAATTGCTTGTTTGTCTTGAAGGTTTAAAGCCATTTGGATTTACTCCTGGTTGTAGTTACACCACTCATTAAAATTAATGAGCGTTCTTAACGGTGCATTCCCAAATGAATATTTTTTACAAAATACGACCATCAGTTCGGGCACCATCTACGTAGGTATTATTAAGTTAAGCCAATATCACTATTGATTAACGCCTACGGTCTTGGATGGAAGCATCATTTGCTCTGCCTTTGTCTAAAAAGAATTAGGCAAAATAAGCAACACTCCAACCATAATTAGGCGCAAAATTATACACAAATCTCGCGCCTAAGCAAATTAATTAAGCAACTGTAGTATTAAGAGTCGCCTGATCAACTGCAACACCAGCACCCATAGTGGTAGAGATGCTTACTTTCTTCAGGAAAGTACCTTTCGCTGAAGAAGGTTTTGCTTTCTTAAGCGCTACTAGAAGAGCTTCTAAGTTCTCTTGTAGTTGGTTTGCTTCGAAAGATGCTTTACCAATAGTAGTGTGAATGATGCCGTTTTTGTCGTTACGGTAACGAACCTGACCAGCTTTAGCATTTTTAACTGCTTCAGCAACGTTAGGAGTTACAGTACCAACTTTAGGGTTTGGCATAAGGCCGCGTGGACCTAGGATAGTACCTAGTTGACCAACTACACGCATTGCATCAGGAGAAGCAACAACTACGTCGAAGTTCATTTCGCCTTTTTTCACTAGCTCAGCTAGATCTTCCATACCAACGATATCTGCACCAGCTTCTTTCGCTGCTTCAGCGTTTGCACCTTGAGTGAAAACAGCTACGCGAATGTCACGGCCAGTACCATGTGGAAGTACTGTAGCGCCACGAACGTTCTGGTCAGATTTACGAGCATCGATGCCTAGGTTTACAGCTACGTCTACGCTTTCTACGAATTTAGCAGTCGCTAGTTCTTTAAGAAGAGCAACAGCTTCGTTGATTTCGTATTCTTTAGTCGCATCCACTTTTTCGCGGATTGTTTTCATACGCTTAGTAAGTTTTGCCATGATCTTATCCCTCTACCACTAGGCCCATTGAACGAGCAGTACCCGCGATAGAACGCTTCATCGCTTCGATGTCTGCGCCAGTCATATCTGCAGCTTTAGTTTCAGCAATCTCTTGTAGCTGAGCGTCAGTAACAGTACCAACTTTCTCAGTGTTTGGACGGCCAGAACCAGACTTAACGCCAGCAGCTTTCTTAAGAAGAACAGCAGCAGGTGGAGTCTTAGTTACAAACGTGAAAGAACGGTCGTTGTATACAGAGATAACAACTGGGATTGGAAGACCTTTCTCAACAGATTCTGTTTTTGCATTGAACGCTTTACAGAATTCCATGATGTTTACGCCGTGTTGACCTAGTGCAGGACCAACCGGTGGACTTGGGTTTGCCATACCAGCTGCAACTTGCAGTTTGATATAAGCTTCTACTTTCTTAGCCATTTTAATTCCTAAATTTTGGGTACAGACGCTAATCGCTTGATCAGCTCCCCGCTAGCTTTACATTAATACCTGTAAAAAGGCGCGAAATTATAGTCAAACTTCACGCCTGAAACAAGCCTTTTGATGCTTTATTAAGCAAATTTATTAGTCCGATTTTTCAACTTGACTAAATTCAAGCTCAACCGGTGTTGCACGACCAAAGATCGATACAGACACTTTTAAGCGGCTCTTTTCATAGTCAACTTGCTCAACCGTACCATTGAAGTCAGCAAATGGGCCTTCTGTAACACGAACCACTTCACCTGCTTCAAATAATGTTTTCGGTCTTGGAGCTTCGCTCGCCTGTTCTAAACGATTCAAGATAGCATCAGCTTCTTTATCGGTAATTGGAGCAGGACGATCAGAGGTGCCACCAATAAAGCCCATAACACGCGGAATACTACGTACTAAGTGCCATGATTCATCATTCATTACCATTTGGACTAACACGTAGCCTGGAAAGAATTTACGCTCACTCTTACGACGTTGACCAGCGCGCATTTCCACCACTTCTTCAGTAGGTACTAATACGTCACCGAAAAACTCTTCCATAGCGTGCATTTTGATATGTTCGCGAAGAGATTGTGCAACACGGCCTTCAAACCCGGAAAAGGCTTGAACCACATACCAGCGTTTTTTTGGTGCTTCACTCATGTTTAAAACCCCTTACACTCCAGTTGCTAGAGCAATTAGACGAACCATGATGCCGTCAATTCCCCATAGCAATAGAGCCATTACAATACTTACAGCTAATACGATAAATGTTGTTTGCATTGTTTCTTGGCGTGTAGGCCAAACCACTTTGCGCACTTCAAGTTTTGCTTCGCGAGCAAATACAATCGTAGCTTTACCTTTCGTTGTCAGAGCCGCTACACCAAGGGCAGCTGCAATTAAAATAACAACGGCTGCTGCACGAATAGCAACAGACATTTCACCATACAGGTAATTTCCCACAACAGCAGCAGCTAGCAGTGCAAAAGTGATAAACCACTTAAAAGCATCTGCCGCTTTTGAGCTCTCATGAGTTTCAGCTTTGGCTTTCATAAACAAACCTGTGAAAAGTTTTACTTAAAAACGACAATAACCCCGCAATTGGCAGGGCTAACTCATTAGTTTAGGACAAGCCATCAACTAAATAAATTAGATATAAATCTAATACAATTCTTTGCTGAGTCAGTTACAAAACGACCAATTTATGCCTTCATTTTGTTCAGCGTAGAAAAAGGGCATCAAATGATGCCCTTTTTGATAGTCGTTAGTCAAATACAATTCGTATTTAAACTTAAAGTTTGGCTAATTAAGCGATGATTTTCGCTACAACACCAGCACCAACTGTACGGCCACCTTCACGGATAGCGAAACGTAGACCTTCATCCATCGCGATTGGTGCGATTAGAGTAACTGTCATTTGTACGTTATCACC